>NZ_JBHJMQ010000012.1:0-123107 GCF_042310375.1 Wenzhouxiangella psychrophila
ACAGCCAGGACCATGATCTTCCTGCTGGCAGGGAAGCTCGACTTCCGCAGTATCAATCCGCATGTGTATGCTTAACCCACTGGGAATTCAACAGAGCCAAGAAAATAGCTGATGATTTAAAAGATAAAACGTTTTCGGGTTTGCCAATTAGAGATATTGGAGGCGATGACTGGCGGTTGATGTGGGATTCCGCGGAGCGCTATATCACATCCCTGGATCAAGGTAATTCTTTTCCACCCCAGGAGAATGAATTATGTCCACTATGCTTACAGGATATTGGCAAATTTTCGTCTGACAAAATGGCAGACTTTGTAGAATTTCTCGCGAGCGACGCTGTGAAAATTGCGTCTGATAGTAAGAGTCATCTGGATTCGAAAAAGAAAAATATTAGAAATTATCGATTCGATTTAGCTCCATATACCTCTGCCATCACATTGGCGGATGAACATTTTTGTGGGTTCCGAATACAACTTTTAAAGTTATTTGAAGATCTTGAATCGAGAAAGGACCTTTTTTGTGGCGAGGTTGTGCCAGAAAAAGTAACTCCCACAAAGACAGAAGTTTTAGAGAAGATAAATAATCTCGTAAGTAATATTGAAGCCTCTATCGCGTCTATATCTGAAGATGACGATTCCGATAAAATTATAAAAAGAAAAGAATCCGATCTACAGGAATTGGTCGACAAGAAGCTATTCCGGGATAATATAACCTCAATAATTTCTAATATAGAACGTTATAAGCTAGTGGCTAAATATGAGAGCCTTCAGGAGCAATGCAAGTCGCGGCCAATTACTGAAAAGAATTCCGAGATTTGCAAGCAAGAAGTGGTTGTGCCTTTAGTGGAAGCTTTTAATTCTGAACTTGATAGATTTGGCTTCAGTAGATTCAAGGTTTCTCCTAAAACTAGAGGAAAGTCCGGTGCTCAGCTCATGAAGCTGGAGATATTGGATGGTCGAGAACCCTTGGTCTCCAAAGTGGCAAGTGAAGGCGAGCAGAGATGTATTAGCATTGCCTGCTTTCTTGCTGAAATGAAAGCTGACAGAAGGAAATCTGCTGTCATATTTGATGACCCTGTAAACTCTCTAAGTCACCAATGGAGTTACAGAGTCGCTAAAAGACTTGTTGAAGAATCTAAAGACAGGCAAGTTGTGGTATTAACACACGATATTGTTTTCTATAAACTTTTACTCGAAGAAATTGAGAATGTAGACGGCTCTAGTTTGAATGAAATATGCCTTGAACGAAGTAGAAAACGAGCCGGCATAGTCCGTTCAGCACCTCCTTGGGATGCTTTGACAACAAGTAAAAGAGTTAAGCAACTTCAAACAAAAGTTGGTGAGCTTCGAAAGATTGATGAAAACGGCACAGAAAGAGAGTTCCGTGAAGCGTCATTCACTTTTTATGGGTATCTAAGAGAAGCTTGGGAACGACTGGTTGAAGAAAAGCTATTGAATCAAGTAGTGACTAGATTCGGTAGGGCCGTCCAAACAAATAGATTGCGGCGGTTGATTGATGATATAAGTCAATCGGATTTTGATCGAGTAGAGCAAGGAATGAGCAGGTGCAGCACGTACTTCCGTGGCCATGATAGTGCTCCTGCCGTCGGAGACCCATATCCTACAATGCAAGAGATCGAAGACGATTTGGCGTGCCTTTCCGATTTCAATGATGAACTGCAAAATAAAAGAAAACGCAGTTAATTGGGGTGGGTGTATTTAACAAATTGCTGCACTCGGAAAAATTGCTCGCTGCGCTCCCAATTTTCCGGTGAGCAAGGCGTTAGCGCGGATATAACAAATGTCCCAGGCACGAATTACCTTTGATAGCGCGATTCAGGATGCGGAGGTCTTGCTCGAGCATTTTGATGCAGCGAATACCCAGCCGCCCCCAGAAAACACGGAAGTCTTGAAGCGGGCTGGATTGGTGATGGCGTTCACCGCATGGGAGACTTACGTTGAGGACTTGGTGCAAGAAATTGTTGATGCGCGACTCACGAGAGCGAAAGACGAACAATTAGCGGGCCTTGTTCTGAGCAAGCTTAAGTCCGATTTAAAGCGTTTTCACAATCCCAATGGTGAAAAGACCCGAAAGCTCTTCTTGGACTACTTGTCTCTTGACGTAACGAAGGCCTGGAGATGGGGTGGTTACGAGCCCGAATCAGCGTTCGCCAAACTCGATGAGCTGTTGTCGAAGCGGGGTGATGCTGTCCATAGAGCTAAGCCGCTGCAGGCTGGTGCGCCTGCGCCGCACTTGGTGAAACGGGAGGATCTTGAGAAAGCGATTCGCTTCTTGAAGCACTTGGTAGATGCTACCGAACGAGCTGTTGTCGATGAAGTAGCTCCAGAAGGGTGATGAAAGCCCGCGCTGGATCGCTTTGGTGGTTGCCTTGAGCGCGGCATCTGGTCACTCTTTCTCGGAGTATCGCGAACCGTGGGATGTGTTTCGGTCAATTGACCGTTCCCGCCGGGTATTCCCTTATTCAAATATGGTTGCGACGTTTTTTGCTTCCCGCGCGTCTATGCAAAGCACTCTCCCAGGAATCACGCAATGAGAATCCTCTCCATTCTGCTGATTGGGGCGCTGTCGTTGTCTCCCCCGTCGCTGGCCAGTGACACGCAATCGCTGGAACCCAAGCCCAATCTGGATCGCCTCGATGCCCTGCTGACAGGCCTTGAAAGCCAAGGCTTTTCCGGCGCTGTGGCGGCGGGTTTCGTCGGCGGGCCGCAACGGGTCGAGGCCTACGGCCTGGCCGATCGCGAGGCGGGTCGGGCCTATCGCGCGGATACCGTGCAGACCATGGGCTCGATCACCAAGCCGATGACGGCGGCGGCGATTCTGGTGCTGGTGGAGCAGGGCGACCTCGCGGTGGATCAGACGCTGGTGGATCACTTCGACGGTGTGCCGGCCGAGAAGCAGGGCATCACGCTGCATCAACTATTGACGCACTCAGCCGGATTCCCGGGCGGGATCGGGCCGGATAACGAGGCCATCGGTGCCGACGAGTTTCTGGAGCGGGCCTTTGCGGCCGAGCTGGAATTCGAGCCGGGGAGCGGCTATGCCTACTCCAATACCGGCTATTCCCTGCTGGGCATTCTGATCGAGCGCGTCAGCGGGCAGGGCTATGAATCGTTCGTTCGCGAGTTCCTGTTCGAGCCGCTCGGTATGACGTCCACCGGCTATCTGCTGCCCGAGTGGGACGAAAGTCGCCGCGCGCTCGGCTACCGAGACGGCGAACCCTGGGGCGAGGTGTTCAATCGAGGCTGGCGCGAGGACGGGCCCGGCTGGCACCTGCGCGCGAACGGCGGGTTGCACACCACGGTCGAGGACATGCGCCGATGGGTGAAGCTTCTTCGCGGCGAGGGGCTGTTGGATGCCGAGGCCGTGGCGCGCTGGACGAAAGGTTACGTGGACGAAGGCGGCGGAGACTCATTCTACGCCTACGGCTGGGCCGTCAGCGACAGCCCGATGGGTAAGCTGATCTCGCACAATGGCGGCAACGGCATCTACTCGGCCGATTTCCTGTGGTTCCCCGAGCGGGATTTCTACCTCTATATCCAGGGCAATAGCGCCACCGTGCCGGCCGCCAACCTGCGGCCCATGCTTTTGTCGGCGCTGCTCGATTCCGACTTCCCACTGCCGCCCGATATACCGGGCGACGGGAATCCGGACCGAGCCGAGCGTCTGGCAGGTGAATGGTCCGGTGAAGCCGGCCGGCTATCCCTCAAACCCGACGGTTCGCGGCTGATCGCCGAAGCGACGGGGCCGCAACTGCTGCGGGCGTTGAACAACGTGCCGGCCGAGAAAGCGGAATCCCTGGATCGGTTCGACCAGCGTACGCGAACGATCCTCGAGCGGATCGATGTCGGCAGCGACGAAGTGTTAAAGGGCTTTACCGACGAGGAAATGGCCGCTCGAAGCGAGCGGCTGATCGCGCTGTTCGAGCGTTTCCCCGAGGGCGCCGAAGTCAAGCTGGTGGGTAGCCTGACGATTGCACCGGGCGGCCGGTTTGCGGAGTACGGCGCGGTTGGATCCTACATTCGTATCAAGGCTGGGATCGGCACCCGGATTGCCACGGTTTTGTGGCAGGACGACGGCAACTATCGCGGCACGGCACTTGGCCCGGCCAGCGACCTGCCGGGCATGATCCTGGTGCCCACCGAGTCCGGCGGCTTCCGAGGCGTCGAGCGCCAGCCTCCGTGGCGGCAGGTGTCGGTGAATATCGAGGGCGATTGCCTGGCGATCGCCTCTGTCCGGCTGTGCCGCGAAGCGGACTGAAAACCAGGATACCGGTAAACCCTCAGGGCCTCTGAATCGGGGCTTGCTCAAGCGTCCCCGAGTTCCCGGCGCATTCCCGATATGCGATGGTGCCGAGAAGCGCTTCATGAGCATCATCCGGGCTGGGGCGTGTCGCTTCGGCAGGGTTGCGTCCGGTTGATCGAGTGAATCGGGAAACGCATCCCACCGCGCAAGAATCCATCGGCTGCACAAATTTCCGGTCCTGAGTACTCTGCAGGGGAAACGGGAGGACTTGATGCACTGGAAGGAAGCAGAGGCCGTCTTCAATCGCTGCAGCCGGAAGTTCTATGTCATCGCCATGGGGGTCACGGGCAACCGCAGACTGGCTGAGGACGCAGTTCATGAAGCGATTCTTGCCGTGGTTTCTTCCGGTGCCTCCCCGAGAAATCTGGAAGCCTATCTGTGTCGCTCCGTGCGTAACGAGGCGCTTCGCCTGGCGGCCGACCGGCAGCGGTTCGTCGCAGATGCTTCGGAATTCCTGGCACGGGCCGCCGATACAAGCCGGGCGGAGCCGGAGGAAGCGGCCTTTGTGGATCAAGTGGGCGAGGCCATGGAGGCGCTAACCAGTGATCAAAGAGAGACCATCGTGATGCATGTCTTTGGCGGCATGACTTTTCGCGAAATTGCGGAGATTCGTGAGACGCCGCTAAGCACCGTCACCTCCTGGTATCGCCGCGGCATCGCTTCACTCAGAACTGGAGTACTCGAAGATGGATGATTTTGAACAACGCTTGCAGAAATTGCGTCTCGTGGAGCCTGATAGACAGTACACCTCTCGCGCTAGACGTTTGATTCGATCCGCCGAGCCTCGCCGGTCGTGGGCACTCACGTGGGCCTTGGCAGCCTCCCTGGTGCTCTCGCTTGGCGCCAACTTATACCTGCTCAGCCTCGACGAGCTCCAGCCGCCGCCGAGTGATGGGCCCGCTGGAACGGCCGGTACGGCGCAGGTGCACGATGTTTACGTGCCCGGCGGGCGGAATATCCCCTATCTGAAAGTCAAGGAGCGTTCCTGATGCGACTGATCATCATGTTGGTATTGGCCCTGTCCAGCGCGTCCGTGCTGGGCACGGATCTGGAAATCAAGGGCACTCTGAGATTGTTCGAGCAGCAGTCTGGAGACCAAAGCAGGGTAACGATCAGGACGATTGGTGAGTTCGAGGTTCGGCGGGGCTACTACGAGTGGCACGTGCGAGAAGGCAACCCGCACTACCGGGGTGTGCCCTGGAATCTCATCGTGGGACTGGATCCGGCCACCCAGAATGCTAAGGTGACTTTCTGGATCGATGATGCCGACCTGAAGTTCGGCGAAGACGACGACGCTATCGTTCAGGAGGAATTTCACGTCGGGAACTTCGAGCCACGAAATTTCAAGCTCGACAGCTTCCCCGATGGTTCATTGATCCAGCTCTCGCTGGTGCCCAAGTCGATTCCCGAAGCGCTCCCGCCTGCTCCCTTGACCGCGCTTGATGCAGGGCTCACGCGTTTCTGTCTCAAGCACAGCAAGGTGCTCATGGACGACACCTTCGTTCTCGGGTCGATCACGGGATTCGGGGAAAAGATTGTCGTCGACGTGCCTGAACGGGCCGTCGTCAGTCTGTCCATGGAGCCGATCCACGACTGGCGACCGATTGGGAGCTATGAAAACGGCGTCATCAGCGTGCCCATGACCGAGGGGCATCAGCTTTCCATATCGGGCGTGAGAATCGGCCCGATGGGGAACGACCCCGGCGGGCCGTATGTCGTCTACGGCAGCATAGAGGCCTCACAAGCAGCCTTGCCGGAAGTTCGTGAGCGCGTTGAAGAACGCTTGAAGCAGCAACACTCGGGGGAGAGGCTGGAGGCATTGTTGCAAGCATTTCGGGCCAATCCGTTCGGTGCGCTGGGTCGTGTGACCGTGGGCAGCGATCGTGATACCTCAGAACACCTCGAGCGTCGGGCCGGACCTTTCGGCGAGAAGCTTTCGGAGTGTAGCGTCGCGGACTAGAGCTGAATGGCGGCAGCCGCCGCAACGGCATTTAAATCCTCGCATCAAAGTTGAACAGATAACCTGCCGTTCCGGCCGCAGCGCCGGGACCGTCAAGACAGGCAGTGTGGGGGTGATCAGGATGGTTCCAGGATTGGTTGTGCCTTAGTAGGTCAAGCCGATCGTGAGATTGAGGTCTTTCCCGTCGTACGAAAAGCTCGCGTCCTCGAACGAAGGGGCGCTCATGGAAATCTTTGCCTTGGCTGAAAACCCATACCCTTCCGTAGGGGCTCCCAGCCAGTTGGTGTCCATCTTGCCGTCCATGTTTTCATCATGAATGACGGCCAGGGCATACGTGCCGGGCTCGATATTCAGGAAGTCACAACGCCCCTTCGTGTCCTCAATTTTCATCATCATGATCCGCGTCGCATGGCGGAGGAATTCAGTAGGGAAGCCCTCCGGTGCATCGAAAAGTGCGCAAGCCACGGTTCCGGTACTGTTCTTTATGTCCAGAATCTCCACGTGAACTCCAGGGCATGCCGTTTGGGCATAGGATGAGGCGGGAATGATCACGCAGGAGAGCACTGCAGACACAATTGCATACCGAATCAGGATTGAGGCCCGGTAAATCTGATTCCTGATTTCAGGCGGAACGTTCATAATCACCGGCAATGTTATCGGTATCAAGCTGTCTTTCAATATGCGTCTTTATGATGCGGACATTTTTGCTGTTGGCTTTAAACGCAACATCAAAAATGTCCCCTAATAGTGGGATAAGGCCGATGAGCCAGTCAATGAAAATATTCCATACCATCCGCATGCGCTTGTGCGGAGGAACGCCGGCCTGTTTGGCAAAGCTGTATATGTAGCCTGATACGGCGACGGTTAACGTGTCTCCAATCACCGGGATCAGCCCAAGAATGGAGTCAAAACCGAAACGAATATTTGTGCCGGGAATGATAAAAGCCCTGTCCATCAAGTCGGAAAGCTTTTGAAGCTTCTCTAACGTCTCACGATTGATGGAATCAGGGTTGTTTTGTGTGTGCATGTTTAAGGCTCATCTGGAGGCGATGATATAAACAGCGTGAATAATGCCGGGTATAAATCCGAGCAATGTCAGAATGATATTGATCCAGAAATGCTTCCCCAGACCAACTTCGAGAAATACCCCAAGAGGCGGCAAAATAACCGCCAATATAATTTTGAGTAAATCACCCAGCATGCTGTCTTGTGTGCGCTCTAAAGGCATGTCTCTCTCCTTCGGGGGATCCGGATAAATCGGCCCTGATGTTGCAGGAGATAAGGTCATCATCAATGGGCTGGAAGTCGGCGCTCATGGAGTCTCAGGCACCACTTATATTCAGCCGTTCGAAGTCGTAGTATCTGTGCGCTACCGAACGGACAGTTCTTCGTGTGTCCGGCATCCTGTCATTGGCTGCTCGCAAGAGCATCCAGAACCACGTGCAATCAGCCGCACAGTCGGTTGAATCGCATCGTTAACGGGTCCCCCTCTCCCAACTCGATCGATGCACGTGGCGCCCGCACTCGTTTCTCCAAACGGGTGCGGGCATTTTTTTGCGCTTGGGTCCACGAGAAGACTAATTCCGCGCTGCCTCGTCGGCAGTGATGCGACTATAGCGCTGGCGTAGTTCATCCAGTTCCGGGCCGCCGGCTTCGAGCCAGCTATTGATGTCTTGCGCTAGCGGCTCGATGCGTTCTGACTCGTCCTGGTCTTTGTAGAGCTTCAGCAGGCGAATGGTCGACTCCAGGGCCTCCGGGCCGGGATTTTCGCCGGCTTTGATCAATTGATTTGCCTCCTCCTGCCGGTGTGCCGTTTCGGCCTGCAAATCGCCGGCCTGGCGATGGATATCGGCAGCCAGGCGCAGGGTTTCCAATAGGGCCGGATCACCCGGGTCGAGTTGCTCCCGGCGGATATCCAGCGCCGGTTGGAGGTGCGCTTCGGCCTTACCCGGTTGGTCAGCGTCCAGGGCGGCGCTGGCGGCCATGTAGCGGGCGTTGAGGACGTCGGAATGGTCTTCCCCCATCAGCCGCTCGCGCCAGACGACAACCGGTTCCATCTGTTCCAGGGCCTGTTCGGGCCGGTCGGTGCGCAGGTAGAGGTCGGCCAGGTTCTGCATGGAGCTGAGTGTGAGCGGGCTGTGGGGGCCCCAGGCCTCGCGGGTCAGCCGCAGGATGTCGCGCATCATGGCGGTGGCCTCGTCGAAGCGGTCCAGATCCATGAGCGTGACGGCCATGTTGTTCATCACCTTGAGTGTGGAATCGTGGCGGCGGCCGTAGTGGCCGGCGAGGATGTCGTAGACCTCTTGCTGGACTTCCAGGGCTTCTTCCGAGCGCCCCAGGTAACTCAGGGCCGCGCCGACGTTGAGCTGGGCGCTGTAGTAGGAATCCTCCCAGTGCTCGAAGTGGCCGCGTGCCCGCTCCACGGCGGCGCGGAAGTGGGGCAGCGATTCTTCGATGCGCCCCGACAGGGCGTGGACGTAGCCCAGGGTGTTGAGCGCGCGTACGGTGTCGGCGTGGTGTTCGCCCAGTTCCTGTTCGGCGCGTTCGATGTTTTCCAGCGCGATTTCCAGCGCCCGCTCGTTCTCGCCCGTTCGGACCAGGTGGTTGGCGAGGCTGTCCCAGGCGGCGTGGCGCACGCGCAGTTGGTCGGGGTTGTCGGGGTCGATGTTCTCCAGGATGGCGTCGAGTTGGACGCGCGCGGCCTCGTAGTCGGCCTGTCGCGAGAGCATGCGGTAGTACTGCCGGCGTGCTTCCAGCGTGTCGGTGGCGCCCGGGCCCAGGGCCTCGACGCGCAGTTCGACGACACGCTTGGCCAGCGTCAGGGCGTTGTCCACCATGCCGGCGTTGAAGTAGATGTCGCGTACAGTCTCGAACAGGTCGGCTTGCAGGCGTGGCTCGTCGGTGAAGTCGATTTCGATGTTGTCGATGGCGCGCTGCATCATGAACTCGTCGAGCAGGTCCTGCGCCAGGTCGGTGGGGTTGATCTGCCCGACGGCCAGTTCGAAGGCCTCGATACCGGCTTCGACAGTTTCCTCGTCGGCGTCGTGGGCGAACGACTGCGCGTGCTGTTCCCGCAGCCGCTCGACGAAACTCTGGCCCAGCTCGCGTGGCTGCAGGTCGCCGAGCATGGACTGCTGGAAGTCAATCATGCGTTCCAGTTCCGCCGATCTGGCCTCGGCGATCTGCTGTTGCTCGCGCGCTTCGGTCATCCCCTTGATGGCCAGGGTGAGGCCGGCGGCCAGCGAGACGGCCACCAGGCTGGCGGCGGTCACCGTCAGGGCGTTGCGCTGCACGAAACGCCGCGCGAAATACCAGCGCCCGCCGTTGACCGCGCGCACCGGCTGGCGGTCGAGATAGCGTCGGACGTCGTCGGCCAGTTCCGGCACGCTGGCGTAACGCTGATCGCGATCGTGGGCGATGGCCTTGCCCGTGATGGCGTCGAGGTCACCCTTGAGCTGGCGCACCAGGCGCTTTGGCTTGGTGCCGCGTCGCTCGGCGGCGCCTGCAATATCGGCTTGCTCCGATTCGAGCAGCTTCGAGGGTGCCGGTGGCGGATACAGTTCGGCCAGCTGTTCGCGGATGACGCGCGTGTCGGTTTTCTTGAACAGCTGCGAGGGATACGGTCGGCAGTCGGTGAGCAGCTCGCACAGGATTACCCCCAGCGAATAGACATCGGCGCGCATGTCGATGCCCACGCTTTCGTCGAACAGCTCGGGGCTCATGTAGTGCGGCGTGCCCGCCGTGCCCTGGTGACGGCGGTCGCTGGCTGAGCTTTCGGTCACGGCGATGCCGAAATCGATGATTTTGGGTCGCGGCTGGTCGTCAACGCGCGTGACCAGGATGTTGGCGGGCTTGAGATCACGGTGCACCAGGCCCTTCTGGTGGGCGTGCGACACGCCCTGGCAGATGCGCACGAACAGCTCCAGACGTTCGCGCAGCCCCAGGCGGTGCTTGGTGCAGAACTCGGTCAGTGTCTGCCCAGGCACGTACTCCATGGCGAAGTAGGGGTAGCCGTCGGGGTTGGTTCCGGCCTCGAAGATCTGCGCGATGGCGGGATGGTTCATCTGCGCCATGGCCTGGCGCTCGACCAGGAAGCGCACCTCGCTGGTCGCGCTTCGGATCTTGTGCTGGATCAGCTTGAGCGCCACCTGGCGCTCGACCGGCTCGTACTGCTGGGCGAGAAACACCTGGCCCATGCCGCCGCTGCCGAGCTTGTCGATGACGCGATAGCCGGGGAGCTTCAGCTCGTCATCCGCGCTTTGGGTATTGTGATCCCTGTCGTCTTCACTCAGGGCGCGGGTGGCGTCCTCTTCGAGATACGTGCGGTCATCGTCGCGTCGATCGTTGCTCATCCCCTAACCTTGTTGTCTGGCGCAGTCGCTGACGATTGGTACGACCATTATGCAACATGAACCGCCTGGGGCTCACGCTAGGCGTTTTCAGGCGCCTCGAGGCATGGGCTTGCCGAGGCCTTGCAGGGTGGGTGGGCGTGACCTCTGGCACGCGTCGTTCGCTTCGCTTCCAAGGACAATGTCATTCACTCAACAATCCGGGAAGCCACGCAATGAGCGATCCGCAAAGCCCTACGTTCCTGCGCCTGTTTGGCCTGGCCTTTTTGATATTCGTCGCCGCACCGTCTGTCGCCGAGGAGCCGACCGATCTCCACGCCACGATCGCCGAACTGGACACGGCAATGTTCGAGGCCTTCAACAGCTGCGAAGATCCGTCTGAGCTGGCACGGCACGAAGCGTTTTTTGCCGAGGACGTCGAGTTCTATCACGACCAGGGCGGGGTCACATTTTCACGCGACGAGATGATTGCCAATACGCGCAACAACGCCTGCGGAAACTACTGGCGTGAGCGTATCGAGGGCACGCTGGACGTTCATCCCGTCGCGAACTTCGGCGCCATCGCCATCGGCGAGCACCGCTTCTGCGAATTCGCCACGGGCGATTGCCCCGGCGTGGCGGATTTCACCACCGTGTGGCGCAAGGGCGACGATGGCTGGCGGGTCACCCGCGTACTCAGCTACGGCCATCGTCCGAGCGAATGATCCTTCAGGGCTTGCGCGGGTGCGGCGCGGCCGGGGTGCTCAGGCTGGATGCGGATGAAGAAGCGGTCCATCTCGTTGCCTTCGAGATCAGTGTAGATCGCACCCAGGTCGATTACTTCGTTATTGGAAGGATCCAGGCCTGTGGTTTCGACATCCACGATGGCCAATCCCCAGCGTTCGGGAGCTTCGTGCAACTCGGGGGGACCTTCAGAAGAGAGGGTGGTTGACGATGAAAAGGTAGTCCATGGATGCGAGGGCTTTCGTTAGGGGGTTGCATGCTTTCCTGCAGGGCCTTCCGGCTGCTGACGCGGTGACCGTTTCGAGCCGCTGTATGCCGAAAGTCCCTGTCACTTTCGTCACTTGGGTCTATCGGCCGGTGCATGTTTGCATGAAGGGGACATTCAACTTGGGTCACAAACCCGGGGAGTCCAGATGCAATTCAGGACCTTCATTCAAACGCCGCTGCTGGCCGGTATTCTGGTGGCCGGCACTGTCTTCGGCGAGGGCGCGTTGCGCCCGATTCACTTCATCGACCATGCCGAGATCATCGCGCTCACGCTTTCGCCGGATGGCGAACAGGCGTTGGCCACGACCCGGCGGGCCGATCCGGACAGCGACGAGAACAAGGTCAGGCACTGGTTGCTCGACACCGATGCGAAACGGGCACCGGAGCAGCTCGACCTGTCTCGCGGTGCAAGATCGATCGCGTGGCATCCGGACGGCGAGCGCATCGCCTGGCTGGCCCGTGCGGACAAGGGGCCGCAGGTCCATCTTGCTCGTCCCGGCTCCGGTTCACCCGAGATCATTACCAGCGCGCCCGGCGGCGTGCGTGACTTCGAATTCGGTCCGGACGGGCGCAGGCTGGCCTACAGCGTTGCAAGACCCATTCGCGGCGAGGGTGTCGGCGACGAATCGCAGCGCGCGGGCGTGGAGGTGGATGTTGCCACTTTCGGTACGACGCAGCTGCTGTCCGGGCAGCTCGATCGCCCGCCCCGACCGCGTCGCCAGACCGTGCTGTATCTGCAGGACCTGCAGGAGCGCGAACCCCGCGTCGTGGTGCCGGATCACACAGTCACGGGCTTTTCTTTCTCGCCGGAAGGCGACCGTCTGGCGTTGACCGCATTCGAAGGTGCCCGGCGCGCGTCGGGATGGCCCCTGGCGGGTACGGACCTGATGGTCTTCGATCTCCGCTCGGACGATTTCGAAGTGTTGAGCGAGGGCCGCGACGGCAAGGACGGCAGCGCCTTTCGCGGGCGTATCAGTCATCGCGCGCCGCGCTGGTCGCCTTCTGGGGATCGCATAGCCTTCCTGCGTACCGATTACGATTCTGGGCCGGGTGCCGCGCCGTCGCTGGTCGTGCACGATTTCGAATCAGGTGATACCCGGACCGTCACCGACTCCGACGAGACCGAGCTGGTGCTTTCCGGTATCGCCTGGCACAAGCCCGACCGCCTCCTGCTGGAACGCACGCACCGGGCCCGGAAAGGTCTCTTCGCGCTAAGCGTGGGAAGCGGAACGATCAGTGCAGTACGGACTGCACATGGCGACCATGGCTCGTACGCCTTTTCCGCGGACGGCTCACGGGCCGCCTGGGTCGAGCAAAGCACGACCCGCCCACCCGAGGTTTACTTCGGCCACCCGGCCGAAGACAAGGCGGTTCAACTGACCCGCTTCAACGATGATCGGGCCGGGTTGCCACTCAATCCGGTCGAGCAGGTGAGCTGGAACTCGACCGACGGGCGACGGGTTCACGGCTGGCTGATGACGCCGCCCGATGCCGATGAATCCGATCCCGCGCCCCTGCTGACGGTTCTGGCCGGCGGGCCGGGGTTGGCGATGACGAACCGCTACGATTTCTTTCCCCGCGACATGTGGCCTTTCCCGCTGCAGGTGCTGGCGAACCGGGGCTATTCAATCCTCGTCGTTCACTACCGGGGCACGCACAGCTTCGGGCCGGAATTCCGGCGGTTCACGCCGGGGCGTGAGGACGTCGCCGATGTGCGCCGCGGCGTGCGGGCGATGAGCGAACGTCCGGAACTTGACGCTGAGCGCTTGGGCATCATGGGCCACAGCCACGGGGCGTGGCTGGCGCCGATGGCCGCCGACGGTTTGCCTGGCGTCCAGGTGGCTTCGATCGCGGAGGGTATGAGCAACTACCTGAGCAGCTACTTTTCCCTCGAAGGCAGGCGTAACCTCGATCTTCATGAACCGGCGCTGGGCGCCACGCCCTGGGAAGATCCCGAGCGCTACCTGGAACTCTCACCGGTGTTCCAGAAACGATTTATCAGCGAGACTGCCACGCTGATCGAAGCCGGCGAGAAGACCGGCGCCGTCAAGGCGATCCACCTCGCCAAGGCGCTTTGGCGTCACGATGCGCCGCATGAACTGGTGATCTACCCCGGGACCGGGCACGGCTTTCGCAGGCCTGCGCTCATGCTCGAGTCCAAACAGCGCAATCTCGCCTGGTTCGAGGAATACCTGCCGGTCGCCGGATCAGGGCAGGATTGAGATTGGACGGTGCCTCCGGCCCGAAACGGGCCGGAGCCCTGGGAGATTCGCGAGAACCCGCGATTACCAGGCGATGCCGTAATCCTCGCCGTAGTCGCTGGCACCGCCCTGCATGGTGCCGTTTTCCCAGTCGAACCAGATCGCCTGCGTCGGGTTGTAGACGCGATCGACCCGATCGACGTCGTAGCCCATCGTGCGCAGCTGGTCGGTAGTGTAGGGCGAGAGCGAGCGCGGTACTTCGATGCGGCCCGGTTCGGCCTGGTGGGCGCCGAAGCTGCTTTGCATCTGGTAGCTCATGATGTTCTGTTTGCCCTCGGCGGCCTGCTGGACGTTCATGTCCCACTCGACCATGTTGAGGAAGAACTGCAGCAGGTTCTGGTCCTGCGTGTCGCCGCCCTGCACCGAGAAGGCCATTAGCGGCTTGCCGTCTTTCAAGGCCATCGAGGGCGTGAGCGTTACGCGCGGGCGCTTGCCGGGTGCGACCACGTTGTAGGGGTTGAGCGCTTCGTCGAGGACGAAGCTTTGCATGCGCTGGCTCAGGCCGATGCCTGAATTACCCGCGATGAAGGCCGGCACCCAGCCGCCGGACGGGGTAACGGAGACGACCCAGCCGTCGGCATCGGCGGCCTGGATGGCTGTGGTGCCGGCGCGGAAGCCTTCCTCGAAGTTCATCAGGCTGGCCTGCTGGAAGCCTTCCTCACCTTCGGCTTCGGCCTCGGGCGGCACGATCTGCCAGTTCTGGCGCAGTTCCTCATACGGGTTGTCGCCGGACTGGTACTGGTACGGATCACCGGGCAGGTAGTCGGTCAGGTTGCGGTCTTCGCGAATCAGTTCGCGGCGCTCGGCGGCGTAGTCCTTCGACAGCAGGCCCTCGATCGGCTCTTCGGGCGGGGTGTAGGGGTCGCCGTAGTAGAAGTCGCGGTCGGCGAAGGCCAGGTTCATGGCCTGGTAGAGCGTGTGGATGTAGCGCTTGGAGTTGTAGCCCATGGCCTTGAGGTCGAAGCCCTCCAGGATGTTGAGCGCCTGCAGCATGACCGGGCCCTGCGTCCAGGTGGTCAGCTTGTAGACGTCGATGCCGCGGTAATCGGTGCTCACCGGTTCCTCGAGCTTGACCTCCCACTCGGCCAGGTCTTCCATGGTGAACAGGCCGCCGGCCTCGCGCGTGGCCGAGACGATCTCCTCGGCGATATCACCCGTGTAGAAGCGGTCGTAGGCGGCGTAGATGGCTTCCTTGCGGCTCTTGCCATCGGCCAGCGCCTGCTGCTCGGTCTCGACCAGCTTTCTGAGGGTGTTGGCGAGGTCTTCCTGCACGAACACTTCGCCTTCGCGCGGCGCGGCGCGCTGATCGGGGTTGTCTGAGTCGTAGTGCGGCAGGAATACTTGCCTGGAAGACGGCCACTGCTCCAACACTTCACGCCGGCGCTCCATGTTGTCCGCCTGCGCTTTTTCGATCGGGTAGCCCTCGGCCATCTCGATGGCGGGGGCGAGTACCTCGGCCAGGCTGAGTTCGCCGTACTCGGCAACCATCACCATCAGGCTGCCCGGGGTGCCGGGCGTGACCGCGGCCAGCGGGCCGTACTCGGGCGGATACTGCATGCCCTGATCCCGGAAGAATTCGGGAGTCGCGCCGGTCGGTGCCACGCCGACGCCGTTGACGCCGATGACCTCGCCCGTTTCCGGATTGTGAATCAGCGCCTGGGTTTCGCCACCCCAGCCAAGCGTGTCCCACATGGTGGCGGTGGCGCCCAGCATGGCCGCGGCCGCATCCACGGCGTTGCCGCCCTGGTGGAACATCCGCGCCCCGGCGGTCGCACCCAGCGGCTTGCCGGTGACGGCTACCCAGTGCTTGCCGTGCAGTATGGGTTTGCCCACGTCCTGGGCGAGGGCGGGAACCGTGGTCAGGACAAGAATCAATGCCGCAAGTGCGGGCTTGCAAAACGGGATGGATCGGCGAGTAGCCATGGACTTCTCCGGTGGGAACTTGCCTTGATCATAACAAGCGCAGGTGGATGAAGCCTTCAAGGATACGGCCCCGGCATGAACCGGGGCCGTGGTTTGACGTTGGTGCTGTGCCTCAGAGACCGAGGTCGATGGGCAGCAGGACGGCGTCGATTTCGTGAATCACGCCGTTGCTGGCGCTGGTGTTGGGGCCCACGATGGTGGCATCGCTGCCGACGGCATCGATGTTGCCCGAGCTGTCCACGCTGAAGCTCGCGCCCTCAAGCAGGGTCTCGATGCTGCGCTCCCCGCGGCGCGGCACAACGCTGTTCGAGGCTCGCCGACCTTCCGTGACGTGATAGCTCACGACAGCCTCGATGGTGCCGGCGCCGAGCAAGTCGTCGATGGCGGCGAACGGGCCTTCGTTATTGAGGATGTCCTGGTCGAGCAGGCCGGCGACCGCACCCACCAGCGCCAGGAAGGCCTGGTCGTTGGGCGCGAACACCGTGTATTGCTCTTTGTCGAACAGGCCGGAGATCAGCGCGCTGTCGGGATTGGTCTCGGCAATGTAGCCGATGGCGGCAAGCAGCAGGCTGAACTCCGCCGGATCGGCCGAGGCCGACTCGGTTACGATTTCGGCAATGGTCTGGTCGCCGGGCACCACGCCCGGAGGCGGGCCGGCCCGGTCGGGTCGACCCTGGGCATTGGCCAGGGCGGATACAAACAGCAGTGTGACGGCGATACTCGTGGCAAATACGGTTTTCATGAGGCAATCTCCAGAATGATGCACAAAGGTTGAAGTACACCCCTTTCACCTGGAGGTATACGCCCTGGATGTCAGTGCGGCGTGACGCTGGCGTGCAGGTTGCGTGAAGGCCGGTCAGGCGGGTCCGTAGTCGTAATCGCCGCCGGCTTCCAGCGCGCGCCGATAGGCGGGCCGGGACTGGAAGCGACGGACGAATTCGACCACGTGCGGATACGCCTCGCCGACCGTACCACGGGCCACCGCGGCTTCCAGCGGAAAGCTCATCTGGATGTCCGCGGCGGTGATCGATTCGCCCGCGAACCACTCGTGTTCGGCCAGGTAACCGTCGACGAAGGCGAAGTGCGTCCGGATCTGCGGATCGGTGAAGGTCCGGTCTACCTGGCCGGCGATTCCGGCCGCGACCGGGCGTACGAACAGGGGTGAGGCGGTGCGGACCTTGGTGAACACCAGTTTGAGCAGCAGCGGGGGCATCAGCGACCCTTCGGCGTAGTGCATCCAGTAGCTGAAGTTCCAGTAGGCCGGGTCGTCGGTTTGCGGGGCCCACTCGCCGCCACCGTAGGTTCGCGCGAGGTATTCGATGATGGTTGCCGACTCGGCCAGCACGCGATCGCCGTCGGTGACGATCGGCGACTTGCCCAGTGGATGGATCTCGCGCAGCTCCGGCGGGGCCAGGCTGGTTTTGCGGTCGCGCTCGTAGCGGTGGATTTCGTAATCGACGCCCAGTTCCTCGAGCAACCACAGCACGCGCTGCGAGCGCGAGTTTTCGAGATGGTGAAGGGTGATCATGCGCGTATCCCGTTTGTGATCCGGTCATGGTAGCTTTCTATGCGGCCGGAAAGCATAGTGCGGCTGAATTCAATCTATATTGCTGCCGGGTTAATCGTATGGAGATGATCGCCAAGTACGCGTCGCATTCGGAAGCCGAAGAGCGGGCGGCCTTCCTGCGTTCGCGCGGGATAGCAACGCATGTTTCCGACATGACATCGCTGCGACTCAACCTGGCGCACCAGGGCCGGTACCGGGCCGCGCTCTGGGCCGTGCTGCCCGAACAGGCCGAGGATGCCGTGGCGCTGCTGGACAATCCCGAGCACGTCGCCGAAACCGCGCTGAACGATCACGAGTTCCGGCAGCTCGAAGGTGAAGGCGCCGACGCGGCACGACGCATGATGATCCGCTGGCTGACCGTCACGGCGCTGGTGCTCACCGGCCTGGCGGCATTGATCGTGGCAATGGGCTTGTAGCCGTCTTGTTTCACGGCCCGAAAGGTGGCTGGCACCGTCAGCTGCTGAGGATTCTGGCACTGTCCGAACCGCCGCCAACCTGATCGCTCGATTCAGTCCTTTTCCGTTGTGATGCTTTCGTTTGACTGCCAGTTGCGTGCGATCCGCAACGCCTGTTCGCTGTTACGGCAGAAGGTCAGTTGTCCACGGGTCCGGCGAATGCCCGCGCGCCTGAGCTTGGCGATGATACGCGGCTCGGCGTGTGTCACGATCAGGGCGACATCGCCCTTGCGCAGCTGATCGAGCATGGACTGGAAGACCACGATGGCTGACATGTCCATGCTCGGTACCTCGCGCATGTCGAGGATGACGCTGCGCACTTCCGGCTCCAACCGGTGCAAGGTGGCCAGCGCGCGCTCGGCCGCGCCGAAGAACATCGGGCCGCGAATGCGGAAGGCGGCCATATCGGGTGGCAGGTCGGACGGTAGCCCGGCGGCGGTGCCGCTTACCTGCCTGGTCGATGTCAGCTCGGCCATGCGCTGAATGAACAGCATGGCGGCCAGCCCTACGCCCACGGCTACCGCCACGACCATGTCGAAAACGACCGTCAGGCCGAAGCAGGTCAGCAGCACGGCCACGTCGCCGCGTGGTGCGGTCTTGACGATGCGAATGAAATGCCCGGCTTCGCTCATGTTCCAGGCTACGATCAATAGCAGGGCGGCCAGGGAAGCCATGGGCAGTAGTGAAAGGCCGCCGGCGAAAAACAGCATGGCCAGCAGAACGACTATGGCGTGGACCATGCCTGCAACGGGTGAGACCGCCCCGAAGCGCACGCTCGTGGCCGTGCGCGCTATGGCGGCGGTGGCGGTGATGCCGCCGAACATCGGCGCGACCATATTGCCAATGCCCTGGCCGACCAGTTCGGCATTGGGGCGGTGGCGGGTGCCCGTCATGCCGTCGGCAATCACCCCGCAAAGCAGCGACTCGATGGCACCGAGCATGGCGATGGCAAGCGCCGGCCCCATCAAGTCGCGCAACAGGGCGAAGTTGAACTCGAGAGATTCGCCATCGGCACCCGGTAGCTGCCAGGGCCAGTCGAAAGCGGGGAGAACCGGCGGGATGCCCCGGCCGCTCGATTCGCCCAATTCGTAACTGAAGCGGCTGGCAATGGTAACCACGTCGAAACCCGGCCAGTAGCGTGACGCCAGCCAGGCGCCCACGCCCGCCACCAAAAGCGCGACCAGCGGGGCCGGAACGGCCGTCTTCAGTCGCGACCAGGCCAGCAGAATGGCCAGGGTCAGCAGGCCCACGACCAGGTCCTGCGGGCGGGTGGAAGGAAGGGCCACCACGATGCCGTGCAGCTGTTCGAGAAAATGTCCGCCGCCCTGGGTCGCCGCGAGACCGAGCAAATCGCGGATCTGGAGTGTGGCAATGACCACGGCGATGCCGGCAGTAAAGCCCACCACCACCGGATAGGGAATGAAGCGTATCAACCGGCCCAGGCCGGACAGGCCCATCAACAGCAGGATGGTTCCGGCCATCATGGTCGCCAGCAATAGGCCGCCGACGCCATGCTCGGCGACGACCGGCATCAGCACGACTACGAAGGCGGCCGTGGGTCCGGAAATGTTGAAGCGGGAACCCCCGGTCAGTGCGATCAGGAAGCCGGCCACCATCGAGGTGTACAGCCCATGCTGCGGTGCCACCCCGACGGCGATCGCCAGAGCCATTGCCAGGGGAATCGCGACTATGCCAACCGTCAGGCCGGCCATGAGGTCGCGTTTTAACGCATCGATGCCGTAGCCGGCACGAAGGGAATCGATCAGCGCCGTGAACGGCAACCGATCGCGCAGGGAATTCGAGGCAGGCATCGCTACATTATAGCGCCCGGCAGCTATCGTCCCCGCTGAGCCTGACCTCGAGCGCGCCGGTCAGCGCCCGGTTTTTGCAGTTGCACTCGACTTGCCGCAATCGGTACCCTCCAGTAAAGTGCGCCGGGCTGACCCCGGCCCCATAACGAAATCAGAATCCCTTGACCGCGCACCTTCTTGCACGTCTGTTTTCCGCCGCCCGAAAGGATCGGGCGCTGTCGGAGTCGAGGCTGCAGAGATTGCTGCGTCGTGAGATCGGGCTCGTCGACGAGTTCTCCCGACGCATTCCCCATATTCCGCTGGTCCAGCACCGCACCGGCCAGGATGATTCCGCACTGGGTACCGCGTGCTTCGCCGACCTGGAGGCGCGCCCGCGTCGATTGTTCCCGACCGACAATCCGGCCGTGGTCTACGTGGAGCTGGCGTATCGCTACACCATCCCGCACGAGGAGGCGGCGTACCAGGCCAACCTGGGCAAGACCCGGCTGTTCGCACGCATAGAAGATCCGCTCTGCCTCAAGGGGCGCTTTCGAACGGTCGAGGCAGTCCGCACGAAGGAGACGCTGCGCGAAGCTTACTTCCGGCGCGTGTTTACGCTGATGGCCGCACAGAGTGACATCAACCGGGAACTTGGTGACTGGTTGAAGGAACTCCTGCTGCCCGATAACGGCGCCAGCGAAATCGACTTGCTGGCGGCGATTCAGAACTTCAACCACAACATCATCACCCGAACGCAGCTGCCGGGTGCCGGGCGCGATGCTTTCCGTGAGGCCATGCAGGGCTTCGACTTTGCCGTGCGGACACCTTCGGAGGGGCCGGTATCGCTGCGGTTGTCTGTTCGCCCTCACCGGCAGGATGACGGCAGCTACACGCAATCGGTGACCAACGTGCTGGTTGGCAATTCGAAGGGGCTGGCGTTTCGTCGTGCCAACGGCAAATTGCAATTCCTCGCCCCGGGCAATACTTTCGAAAAGCGCTTCCGGTCGTTCGTGCAAGCCCGCGCCGATGGGCGGCTGAAAAGCCTGCGCCGAAATTCCTGGCGCCGAAACGCCGAAGAGCGCATCTGGGGCGGGCCGGGCGAATGTGAAGCCTGGTTTCACGACAACGACCGTTTCGTGATGAAGGGGCTCGAGTGGACGCTGGACCGCGGCGAGGATGAAGCGCCACGTGTGATGGGCAGCCACCGTAACGTCGCCGCCTACCGTTGCGGCCGGCAGCGTGTGGCCGTCAAGGCCGTGCCCTTCGAGTCGGCGGGTGACCTGGTCCGCCTGATGCAGGCTCATCAGTATGTTCACGGCGTGCAGGCGCCGGCGCTGGTTGCGCAGGCCAGTGCCCATCCCGAACTTTCCGATGAAATCCTCACCAGCGCCACGAGTCTGCTCAGTGAACGCGCCAATGTCAGGGCCCGGCGGGGAGCCGCGGGACGGAAAGCCGTCGAGACGGACTGGAGCGGCCTGTTCACTCGCGATATCGGCCCGCTCTTGCACCAGGTAACCATCGACTACGAGCACAAGCTGCTGCTGGCCGTGCTCGACTGGAGCGAGGCGGGCATGCTTTCCGACGATGAGGCGCAAAGACGTCTGCTCGAGGAGTGCTCACTCAGTCATCGCCTGCGCATGGCGGCCAACCTCTTTCGTAATGGGCATCAGATGCTCGAGGACGACGTCACCCATACCGATCTCAAGCCGGAGAATATCCTCAACCAACCCGGTGCGGCCTTCCGTGCCCTGCTCAAGGCCAGGCGAAAAGGCTGGGACCGCCTCTCGAACCAAGAACTCGAAATCATGACCGCAGGTGAATCGACCTTCGAAGGCGACTTTTCAGGTATCCATTTCGGGCGCGAGGGGGCGGTCGACAACCTGGCCCGAGGGGAAGGCTTGCCCACCTCGATTCGTTATTCGAGCTGGAAGTTCACCAGCCTGGGATTGAGCCAGGGCACGCAGCCGACGGTACTGAGGAAGCAGGGCGGGGAGTTGCCGCGCATCGATGCGCTGCTGCTGGAACAGGACATCGCCAACCGCGGTACGACCGCCTGGGAAATCGTCTACGGGACCCTCGTCGACTGCATCCCCCCGGAAGAGGAGGCGCGACGGATCAAGGGCCGTGAGCTGGCGCAGGAGCGTGTCGGCAAGCACCTTGCCGAGGTGATCCGTCGCAAGCGCGAAGGCAAGAAGGAAGACAGGCAGGTCATGCATGACCTCGAGTCGGCCATGCAGCAGTGTGACGGCCGGTTACTGGATATTGTCAGCCTCCGCTCGGAGACCATCAAGAGCAAGAAGCGCATCACGCCGCTCTTCCAGCACCCGCGGGACAACCGCAACGGCCTGGGTGTATGGCTCGATCCGCGCGTGATCGAGATGCTCGACCATCTTGCCTGCGATTTTCGTCGTCGTGACATCACACGGCAACAGGTGGCCAAGCTTTATCAAACGGCCGAGGCCCTGATGCGCTCCGAGGCCACGCGCCTGGAACGTGCCGATCGCCGCACTGCGGCCAATCGGCGCCACCGGATGGTGACTTACATGTACGCCAATGGTCTGCACTTCAATCCGGACTGCGGCCTGCTCGGCCTGGCGGAATTGCCGCGGCAACTCGTTGAGTTCGCCGAACTGGTCGATCGTATTCCGGATCCCCGGCGCGCCCTGAATGAATTCACCGCCACCTGGACAAACCTGCGCCTGTGGGGTGCAAGCGTGCTCGACGCCCTGGGTGAGCTGCAGGAATCGGGCGAGACCCCCACGCAAGCCAGCGACAAGGGCAGGGCGGAACTCTACGCACTGGTTCGATCGACCCTGATCAAGGAACACGAAACCCTGGCCCGCGAGGAATCGCGCGCCGGGGAAGAGCGAATGCAACCGGCTTTTCTCGGCTTGTTCGAGCGCCGGCGAGTGCGTGTCTACCGTGACAACGACAAGTTGCGTCTCAGTCATACCGTCGAGCCCTGAGAGGTCATGGCGGCGTTATGATGCCGGATCGTGAAGCTTGATCCAGGAGACAGACGGCATGAAACTGCATACCTATCCGGAAGCCCCCAGCCCGCGTCGTGTTCACCTGTTCCTGGCCGAGAAGGGCATGGAAATCGAGCAGGTGACTGTCGATATGCGCAAGGGCGGGCACATGACCGACGAGTTCGCGGCCATCAGTCCCGACTGTACCCTGCCGGTGCTCGAACTCGGCGACGGCACGTGCCTGAGCTCCTGTGCCGCGATCTGCCGCTATCTGGAATCCGTTCAGCCCGATGATCCGCCGTTGTTGGGCACTACGCCGGAAGAACGTGCCCGCATAGACGACCGCGACCGCTGGGTCGAAATGAACGGGATGCTGGCGGTGATGGAAGGGTTCCGCAACATCGCGCCCAGGATGAAGGATCATGCGGTGCCCGGCCGAAGGCCGGTGGCCCAGATTCCTGAGCTGGCCGAACGTGGCCGCCAGCGCTTTCGCTGGTTTCTCGAAGATCTCGACGCCATCCTGGCGAAAACCGAGCATGTCGCGGGCGAGGCGTTTTCCGTTGCCGACATCACGGCACTGGTGACCGTGGATTTCGCCCAGTGGGGCCTGAAAGCGCCGCTACCCGACGATTTGACTCACCTGGTGCGCTGGTATCGAGCCGTCAGTCAGCGTCCGGCGATTCAGGCGGGGGACTGACGGCACGTCAGCGGTTTGACCGCCTACCCGACACCGATCCTGGAGAGGTTGGCGATGACCACCCAGAACGTTCCCACTGTGATGGTCAGCGCAAAAACGGCCAGGTAGCCGTCGCGTGCGATCAGGGACAGGCCGAAAGCGGTCAGGGCGGCGCCGGCAAGGTTAGCGCTGAAGGGAATGAATTCCAGCGCCGGCATGGTGAGCGCGATGCAGATGCAGGCTGTGGCAATGACCAGCGTGCCGTGACCGCGGGTGATTACTTCCAGGCGCGGGTGCAGGAATCGATCGATGAAGCGGACCGGCTTCTCGAGGTGATCCAGCGCGCGGTGTAGACGCGCCCGTTGCACCGACCGCTGCAGGAGAAAGCCCGGTAACCAGAACGTCTTTCGGCCCAGCAGCAACTGGCCGGCGGTCAGCAGCACCAGCAGCGCCATCAGGGTCGGTATGCCGGGAATATCCCCGATCAGCGGCGCCAGGGTGATCAGGCCGGTCAGCAGGATGATCGGCCCGAATGAACGTCGACCAATGGCCTGCAGGATTGCGTCCAGATGCACGGGATCGTGAATCGGGTCGACCTTTCGTATGCGATCCAGTAGTTGTTCGAGGCTGCGGATTTCCGATTCCATGAATGACGCTCATTCCCTGTCGAGCATTGCATCGGGGTCGGGCAGTAGAAGATCCTCTAGAAAGAACGCCGACAGTTCCGAGCGGCCGGCCAGTCCGGCCTTGCGGTAAACGGCGCGAGCCTGTTCACGTACCGTCCGCTCTCCGGTTTCGCGCACGGCCGCTATCTCCTTCAGGCTCAGCCCCTTGAGCAGCAGCAGGGCGATCTCGGCTTCGGCCTTGCTCAGCTGCCAGGTCTCGAACTGATCCTGGATGGCCTCGCTCAAGCCGCGAATCGTGGAGCGGTAGCGTGCGCGCCAGCGTCGGGATTCGGTGCGCGCCGAATCGAGCCGGGTGTGCAAGTGATTCAATTGCCGCCGTCCGCGGATGACCTGTGCGAGCAACCAGCCGAACATGCTGGCCGCCAGCACCAGCAGTGCCAGTTCCACCATGACGTGTATCGGCTCGACGCCCTTCGCGGAGTCCGAAAGGAGGTCCCAGCCGATCAACAGCGCGATCACGCCGAAGACGATCAACAGCAGTGGTGTGCCGGGGGAGGTGGATGTGTCATTCGACATATTCGGGATCTCACGGCCAATAGGTCATTTGCCGGATTCTAATAAAAGCCGGCCGGTTGCATGCTTGCTCCCAGTCAATTGCTCGGAGCATCGTCATGAGTCATCCAGAGAATACTTCATCGACCCGGGTCTGGGATCCGGTGGTGCGCGTCGGACACTGGTTGCTGGTTGCCGGCTTTTTCACCAACTACATCATGGAAGACGAGGTGATGGGCCTGCACGTGTGGATCGGTTACTCGATCGTCGCTATCGTGCTGTTGAGGGTACTGTGGGGTTTCGTCGGTACCGAGCATGCCCGCTTCGGCGACTTTGTCCGTTCGCCGTCGACGGTCTCGCAGTATCTCGGCAATCTCTTCCGCGGACGGGCAAGGCACTACCGGGGCCACAATCCTGCCGGCGGCATCATGATTCTGCTGCTGCTTGCGTGTATGGCTGCGCTGGCTTTCAGCGGTATCGTGCTCTACGCGCTCGAGGAAAACGCCGGGCCGCTGGCCGGTTGGGTCGTCGAGGCGGGGGAAGATGGCGCCCAGGCGCTCTGGTCGGCTGACGAGCACTTCTGGGAAGACACTCACGAAGTGCTGGTTAACCTGATGCTCGGCCTGGTCATCGTCCACGTCGTAGGCGTCGTGGTCACCAGCCGACTGCACCGCGAAAACCTGGTGCGCGCAATGATCACCGGCCGCAAGTCCGACGGGTGATTCCTCTGCAGCCTGGTGAACGACCTCCATGCCGCAGCCGCGTTCATCCTAGCGCACGAATGAAAGGTGGCCGGCGAGGAATTCCATCCAGTGACGCCAGACCGGGCTTTCCCAGTCGTATTGCAAGTGCGTCAACCAGTTGGCCGCTTTGAGCAACTTCGGTCCCGAGCCGACTCGCGACCAGGCCAGGAGAGCGTCGTCTTCGGTGTGCGCCACTGCGCAAATGGCGCCAGTGCAGGATGGAGAATCGTTTGGTACCGTTCTGTCCCTGAGGGAAACCCGCCTGGGCAGGTATGACAGTCGAGAGTTCTGACAGCGAACATGAAATCAGCGGCGGTCGGCTGAGTTTCGTCGCGGACCACCTTGCCAATGACCGCAAATTCCGTGAAGCACGTTCCGCCGCATCGGCGGACAGTTTCTGGAAAAGGGATGCCCGCCTCGTTCGGTCTGCAGTTTCTCTGATTCTCGAGGAGAAGGAGATCCTGGTCTTCTCTGCGCTGCAGTGGGTGGCAATCGGAATCATGTATTACGTCTGGGTGCAGTTTCTGGGCTGGATTCCTCCCGAGGTTTGGGAGAGCGACGACGATCTGGCAGAACTTGGAATCAACCTGGTTTTTCTTGCCTGGAGTTTCGTCTGCGTGGGGGTTGCAGCGTTCTTCATCGGCCTTCTTACGGGTGCCATGGCAGCGGCGCATCTGTTGCGCAGCGAAGGCAGGAGCTCCACGCTCGCCGCTTGCTTGTCGCTGTCGTTCCGGTCGGTCGGCTCTCTCTGGGTGTTTCAGTGGATCGATTCGTGGATCACAACAGAGCGAATCCTGGCCCGGTTGCCCAAGCGTGGCTGGGGTAGCGATCTGGCCTGGCTGGCCGCAACCGAGGTGCTGTACTACGCGTGGAAGACCGCGACGATGGCCATCGTTCCGGCTATCGTGACCGGCAAGGGCTTGATCGCCGCCGGAAAGGATTCCGTATCGTTTGTTCTCGATAAGACCGGTGTTGCCGTGCGCTTGCGTGCGGCATACAGCGTTCTGTGCTGGATTGTGGGGATCGGTACCTACATCGCTGCCATTTTCTTCCTGAGCATGGTCGATGCATTCGAGGCTGAGAATTGGGTCTATGCCGCTTATCTCTGGGCTGGTGTGCCGCTCGTTGTCGCAGTTGGTGTGATCAAGCTATGCATTCGCCCGGTTTTTGTGCTGGCTACGTGTATAGCCTATATAGAGCACGTTCGTGATCGGGGTGAGCACATCTCATTATCCGAGGGGCCCGGACGCTTGGAACGGATCCTGATTCCATTCCTTCTTTTGGTTCTGGCAATCGCATTTGTGTATTTGTTCCGTGACATGATCGGACTGACACAGTTACTGGAAAATCCCGGGGGATAGGAGTATTCGCATAATTATTGCCGTCGCACTGATGTTGAAATAGAGTGAGAGCTCGATCCCGGCTCGTTGGGAAGTCTTGCTTGAATTGGTCGGAAGCCTATTGGGAACACTCATCATGGCGGTACGAGTCAGCAAAGTAGGGTACTGGTCGGGGCTTGGTGCAGCTGCGGCGACCCTCGCCTTTCTTATCGTCCAAAGCATGCAATTGCTTGGCCTGACGGCCTTTCCGCTGGATGCCGTTCTCATCTATGCGACGTCACTGTGCATTGTGGTGCCATTCGTGCTCATGATGCTGGCACTGCATTACCTGACCGTACCCCAGAAACGTTTCTGGACACACGCAGCGCTGATTTTCACCGTCATCTACGCTGTGTTCGTAACCGCCAATTATGTCGTTCAGCTGGCGACTGTCATTCCGGCGCAGGTTGCGGGGGAGGCTTCGGTTATCCGGGTTCTGGAACAGTCGCCGCATTCGATGTTCTGGAACTATGACGCGGTGGGCTATATCGCCATGGGCCTGGCGGCACTATTGGCGATTCCGGCTTTCGACCGAGTCGGATCCGAGCGCTGGGTCCGGATTGCCTTGATCGCGCACGTGCTCACGACGCCGTTGATCGGCATCGTTTATTTCTATCCTGTTTTTTCGCATGCCCTGCTGATGCTGGCGTTCCCCTGGGGAATCACCGCGCCTGCATTCATGCTGTTGCTGGCACTGGCACTACGTCGACGGGCCGAACGAAGCGATTGAGCGGCGAGCGGCTGCGCTCGCGGTCCCGACCCCCGACCTGGCGGTTTTCCGGCCCGGAGCAACCAACGTAGCGGGGAAGGATGCCTTCCAGCTCTTTCTCGATGGCTTCGTCGCGATGGACGCGTGCCGGTCCGATGGATTATCTTAGCGGCTGGTCTAAAAGACAGCGTTGTCATCATGGTCAGAATTCTATTGGTTGGCGTCGGGCTTTCGCTTGCCGCCTCAGCGTCTGCAGGCTGGCAGCTCGAGTGGATCGAGCGCTTCGATGGCGAAGGCGTGAACTGGGACAACTGGACGGCCCAGACGGCCGCCAACTACAACAACGAAGTCCAGTGCTATACCGACGACGACTCGTCTCCGGATCGAAACTACGACGTCTCCGACGGCACGCTCAAGATCATCGCGCGCCGGCAGGACATCAATTGCCCCGGACTGAACGGCACGCCCAAGAGCTGGACCTCGGGGCGCATCAACAGCAAGGACAAACGGGAATTTCTCTACGGCCGTATCGAGGCGCGAATCCGCTTCCACGATCTCGAGGGCGGAACCTGGCCCGCGTTCTGGATGCTGGAAAACCGCATCGACGAGCAACCCGTCAAGGGCGACGACGACAACGTCGGGTGGCCCAACCCGGGGGCTTCGGAGATCGACGTGTGGGAGTGGTTTTCCAACGAACCCGATTCCTACATCGTCAATTTCTTCAATAACTACGGTGGCGCCTGCGGCAGCGAAGCCCGCTTTCCCTATCCCGGCGGCGCGGCCGACGTGACCGAGTGGCATACCTACGCCATGGAATGGAGCGCTGACGAGATTGCTTTCTTCATGGACGGTGAGCTGATGCGCAGCTACGACGTCAGTGATTGCCCGGTCTACGAGGAGCCGATGTTCGTGCTGCTCAACCTGGCCATGGGCGGCAACCTGGGCGGCGCCATCGATCCGGATCTCGACCAGGCGACCATGGAAGTCGACTACGTGGCGCACTGCAAGGAATCGCCCGACAGCGAAGCGTCGGCCTGCAACGAACAAACGCCGCAGGCCTTCGATTTCGCGCTGGATGCCGATGGCCAGTGGGTGGCCGATGAAGAGGAGCTGATCGGGCACGGGCAGGGCCTGACCTTTGATCACATGCCCTTTGCCGACCTGCTCTTCGTGGCCTGGTTTACCTATGTCGACGCGGGTGAAACCGATTCGTCCGAGGGTGTTGACACGGTCGGTGCGGTCGACAATCGCTGGCTGACTGCTTCACTCGATGTGGACGGCGATGTCGCGAGCGGCCCTCTGTACGCTTCGACGGGCGGGCGCTTTGACGCCCCGGCCCAGCCCGGGCAGGAGTCGGTGGAAGTCGGCAGCATGACCATCGAGTTTTCCGATTGCGATCGAGGCGTGGTCCAGTACACCATCGACGATCCGGACCTGGCCGGCGAGTTTCCCATCATCCCGCTGGAAAAGCGCGTCAACGGCGAATTTCGCTGCCGGAGCGAGACTGTTCGGTCGAAATAGCCATCCTTCGATCCAACGGCAGTTCAGGCTTGTGAGTGCCGGCGAAGCAGCAGCGAAGCCAGTACCACCCCGGCCAGTCCAATCAGCGCGCCCGGCATCGTCCCCAAAACCAGCGCGCAGCCCAGGCCGAGCAACAGCGCCAGGCCGCCGATAACGATCGCGGGGGGCGACTCGGCGTGCGGCACGGTTCGCCGTCGCTGCATTTCGATCCAGGCCACGATCGCCAGGACGGGAACGACCATCAGCAGGCACAGGCCGATCCACCAGAGTCGGCCGCTCCAGAAGCCGGGGTCTCCGGGCGTGCCTGCATCGATCGGCGCGCCGATCTTCTCGCCCAGCCAGGCGGCGGGGAGTTCGGCCAGCTTGTGCCATAAATACAGCGGCATGCCGAAGGCGCCGAGGAAGGCGACGATGCCGGCCAGGCGCTCGCGGTCGAGCAGCCAGCGCGCCGGGCGCTCGCACAGAAGCACCAGGCCCACCTGCAGCCACATGACGCCCATCAGCGCCAGGGTCGGGGGCAGCATGTTGCTGTTGCCTTCCAGGTCGTTGCCGATCATGCCCACGGGATAGCCGCTCATGACTGTACCGACCAGCCAAGCGGTGCCCAGAATCACCAGGAGCAGGCCGGTAACGGCCCCCTGGAATCGACCGCGCTTCCAGGCGATGCCAAGTTGCTGCGGCAGCAGCCAGACGAAGAAGGTGTTGAGCCATCCGATGCCGCCGTCGGTGCCGGTCACGCGCGCGCCCAGAGTAGGCCATTGTGTGGGCCAGAAAGCGCCGGCGCGGAGCATGTCGATAGCGGCCGCGAGCAAGATCAGTGCGATGACCGCCCCCAGACCGAAGCGCCGGTCGGCTTCCACGCTGAGTGGCAGCAGGGCCTGGACAGTCAGCAGCATGATCAGGAACCACAGGTGGACGGTCAGCGAGCCGTCGAAGGTACCCAGAAAGCGTCCCCCGGTGAAATTGGCGATGATCATCAGCAAAGTCAGGGCCGCGAGGTAAGTGACGGTGGGCCGCGCCAGGCGCAGCGCGCGGCTTCCCCACCACGCCAGCTGCGAGTGGCCCCGGTGCAGGCGCCGGGCGGCACCGTCGGTGCTGACCGCGGCGGACACGAACACGAACAGGGGTACAACCTGAACGGCCCAGGTCAGAAAGGCGGCCGGGATCCAGGCATGCAGCATGTGATCGATGGCAATCAGCTCGCCGCCTTCCATCCGTGGCAGGGTGGCGAACCAGTGCCCGAATACGACGATCAGCAGCGCCAGTGCGCGCAGTGCGTCGGGGTAGAGGTCGCGATGTTGCGTTTCTGGTTGGCTCAGGGCAGGCACCGGCGGTGTTGAACATCGCGAGTATAAACCCCGGGCCGGTCACTGACTGCCAGCTCAAGGCCTTACGGCGCCAGGTGAGACGATGAGGGGTTTCCAGGTGCTGGCTCAGCCGGGCCAAATACGATTTGCCAAAGAGGCCGACGATGTTCTACTATTGGTTTCGTAGATACTAAATTTTTCGTAGTTCATCCACCTGACCAAAATGCGAGGTAGTACCAATCATGTGGCAGAAGCTATTCATCATCACCGCAACCGTCGTTTGCGTCGCCTGTGCCGGCGGTGGCCAGAACCAGCGCCAGGCCCAGCAGAATCCCGAACTCGAGCCGGAACCCGTGGCCGACCTGTCGGAAACGGTTTCGGTAGACGAATATATCGAGTTCCTCGACAATCTCAAGGTCGCAGTCGAAAGCGGGGATATCCGCGACTTCAACAGGCGCGAATACAAGGAATTTCAGCGCATAAATCGCCAGTTGCGCAATGAACTGGCCGGTGTGGAAACCGTCGAGCAGCTCGGTGAAGACAATCAGATTCGCGTGTTCAACCTCCACGAGGAACTGCAGGGAGTGGTCATCGGCGACCCCGAGAACCATGTCATCTGTCGCCGCGAGCACACGGTCGGCACAAATTTCCGCCGGACCACCTGCGTCTCGGCCGGCGATTTCGAGCGCAATCAGGAAGCGAGTCGCCGCCAGCTGCGCCAGCTCATGGGCCCGGGGCCGATGCCGGTTCTGGACACGCCCTGATTTTCGCTTCTGAATCGGCCCGCTCCGTCGGGCCGATGTTCTTCTGAGACGCGAACCGGCCCGGCCGGGGCATGCTGATCAGAAATCAAAAGCCGCCGCGGGCGAGATCGCCCGCGGCGCTGCTTTCCAGCCCGTTCCTTTAATCGACGAACTTGATTTCGCGCAGCATTATTTCGCTGCCCAGCGTGCGCAGTTCGCCGCGCTCGATACCGGCTTCGCGCGCCTCGTCCATCCCGCCGAACGTATTCTTCATCAACTCCTCGAAGTAGCCCGGTCCGCGGTCGAAGGCGGCCCAGTTGGGATAGCTCACCCGCAAGATCAGGTCGGGCTCGTCGCCGCGGGGGGAAACCACGGCGTACATGCCGTACCCGAGGACGTCGCCGGCTTCGATTTGTGCTTCGAGACTTCGGCGCCAGTTGGCCTTGAGATCGTTGATGTAGGCATTCCACATTCCGTCTTTGACGTGCACTTCGGTCAGGGACAGGACGGCGCCGGGTTCCCAGGAGCGGCTATGGTCCTGGGCCCAGGCTGCAGTGGTGCAGCCCAGTAGAAGAACTGTCAGGGTAATGATCCGAATCGATTTCATTGTTGAAGTCTCCGTTGCGGCTCATCGCCGCTCGTTGTTCGTGGGGTAACGGGTGCGCCGGTTTCCGATCGCACCGGGGTCGGATCATGGAGGCGGGGCCTCCGGCTGTCCTGTCGAAATACTTGCGAAGCCGGCTGAAAGTCGCTAGAAAGGAAAGCGTCTACGCGCTCGAGCGTGTTTTCGGGGAGGTATGGCGTGCTGGTTACCGGGTCACAAGCGCGAACGGAACACCCGTTGCTGTCACGGTTGCAAATCGACTTCGACGTCGACTCGCGCACGCTCGAACGAGGCGGGCGCAGTCGGCATCTTGCGCCGAGGGAGGCGGAACTTCTTGCCGCCCTTTTGCAATCGAAACCGGGTGAGGTCATCTCGAGAAACCAATTGCTCGACGCGATCTGGGGCGACGGGGACGTGTGCGAAGACGCGCTGACGGTCATCGTCTCTCGCCTGCGCCGCCACTTCGATCGCCTGGGAATCGACGAGCCGGTCATCGAGACGGTGCCCCGTCGAGGCTATCGACTGGGCGACTGCGGGGGCACGCTCGGCGGCCTGCGCGAAGCACGCCGCGACGGGCGACGGGGTCGTAACCTTGGACTGGCGGCGCTGGCGGTTTCCGTTCTCGCCCTCGGTGTTTCCAGTCTGGCGCTGCTGCTTGCTTATGGCTGAGGGCGGTCAGGCCGCGGCGCGCGCGAGCCGGTCGTGAATGGCGACCCAGGCCGGCTCGTCGGGTGGGCGCTGGATAAGTATGCGGTTGGCGCCGAGAGCGTCGAGTGAGCGCAGTGCGGCGTAGAGGCCCCTGGCATAGGCGGCGGGTTCGACCGGTAATGCTCGCCAGCCCATGAAGCCGCCCGGATCCGGCGTGTGGGCCAGCGCCAGCACGGCCGCTTGTGGATCGGGCCGGGCCAGGCTAGGCGCTTCGACCAATTCGACTCTCGTTGCCGGAGCATAGTGGGAGGGCAGGCGTCCCGATGCCCGCGGGCCCTCCGATTCGCCGGCACGAGTCGGCACTTCGCCGAGCACCTGGCTGAGTTGTTCAAGGCTGATCATGCCCGGTCTCAGAATTCTCGGCTGCGCTCCGCTGCAATCGACAATGGTCGACTCCACGCCCACTTCGCAAGGCCCGCCGTCGATTACGGCGGCAACCGTGTCCTGGTCTGCGAACTCGTCGAGGACGTGCTCGGCCGTGGTCGGGCTGATGCGCCCGAAGCGGTTGGCCGAGGGCGCGGCGAGCGCCCGGCCGAAAATCTTCAGGAGTTTCAGGGCCACCGGGTGGCCGGGGACCCGCAGGCCGACCGTTTCCTGGCCGCCGGTGACGACATCGGAAACCCGTGTGGCCTTTCGCACAATCAGGGTCAGCGGGCCGGGCCAGAAGGCGCGCGCAAGGCGACGGGCCGACTCGGGGGGCGAGTCGGCCCATTCCTCGAGGGCTTCGGTTCCCGGCAGGTGGACAATAAGCGGATGGTCGGCCGGCCGGCCCTTGGCGGCAAAAATCCGGCCAACGGCGTCGGCGTTGCTGGCATCGGCGGCAAGGCCGTAGACCGTCTCCGTGGGAAGGGCGACGAGTTTGCCTCGCGCCAGCAGCTCGGCAGCGCGGTTGAGGTCTTCATCGCTGCTGTTCAGGCGGATCATGGCCGAAGCGTCCTGGTGTATAGCATTTGGAAGGCCACCGGCTGCTGCGGCACTGGGCTGATCGGCTCGGCGGAAATGACTGAAGCAATGAATCCCATGCCTGCTGGCGATGACTGACAGACCAACCGGTATTATGCCCCCTTGCGTTGGACGGCCGACACAAAAAAGCCCGCCGACAACGTGGTGCCGACGGGCAATCGGTTGGGGAGTGCAGGGTGCGTCATGCCGGCCCAGGCAAGACGCCGGTGTTGCGCTTATGACTCGGGCCAGTCATCTTCCTGGGGCTGTGAACGCTGACAGTGCTTCTGGATCGCAGCGTTGTATTCGCTCCGATTGAGCCCCGCGTCGTCCTCTTTCTTGATCTGGTCGTAGGCTTGCGCGAGACAGGGCAGGGCCATGGCTTCGCTGCCGCTGATCAGTCCGTCTTCGTTACGGTCCATTTCCTCGAAACTGGGGTTCTGGGCCACGGCCACCGATGCAGCCATGGCGAGTGCGGCGATGAATGACATGAGGGAAAGTTTTCTGAGTTTCATCATGATCAACTCCTTCTAGCGTTGCTCGAAAAAACAAGCCTTGAGGCTCGGTTACTCCCCAGCAGATGCCGTGCCAAATCGGAAAAATACTGGTTAATCAGGGGTGTACGATTTCTGGCAGGGCAGACGGCGGATAAAGTTGTTGCCTTCAGGCGACAGGTCGGTGGGGCATCGTGCTACGAACCCTGCGAGTGCGCCGATCGCGAGTGTCGCCGATTGGCGACAGGCGGGTTCAGGGCTTGAAGTCGGACGGGTCGAGCCGGTGGCGCTTGAGCAGGCGATAGAACTCAGTGCGGTTACGACCGGCCAGGCGTGCGGCTTCACTGACATTGCCCTGGCTCATGCGCATGATGCGAGAGAGATAGTCGCGCTCAAAGCTGTCGCGGGCCTCGGCCAGTGGCTTGATCCCCCCGGATTCCCGACGCAGGGCGCGCCGTACCAGATCAGCGGGAACGGGCCCGCGGCGCGACAGTACGCAGGCCTGCTCGACGACATTGCGAAGTTGGCGAACATTGCCCGGCCAGTCATGGCCAAGCAGCACACGCAGGGCTTCACGCGAGAAGCCGCGGATTTGCTCGCCCTCCGGCTTGTCGGCCTGGATGTCAGCAAGGAAGTGCTCGGCCAGGGGCACGATGTCTTCAGGTCGTTCGCGCAGCGCTGGAATGTCGAGCTGAACGACGTTGAGCCGATAATAGAGGTCCTCGCGAAACCGTTCGTCGCGAATGGCCTGTTCCAGGTCCCGGTGGGTGGCGGAGATGACGTGCACGTCGGTCTCGATTTCCTCGGTTGCACCGACCGGGCGGATGCGTTCTTCCTGCAGGGCGCGCAGCAGCTTGGCCTGGAAGGCCGGCGGCATGTCGCCGATCTCGTCGAGCAGCAGCGTTCCGCCGGCAGCCTGGACGAACAGTCCGTCGTGATCGCGGTCGGCGCCGGTGAACGCGCCCTTGCGGTAACCGAACAGTTCCGATTCAAGTAGCTCCGCCGGGACGGCGGCGCAGTTGATGGCCACAAAAGGTCCATCGCGGCGCGGCCCGGCATTGTGAATGGCGCGGGCGATAATCTCCTTGCCCGAGCCGCTCTCGCCGTGGATGAGAACGCTGGCGTCGCTTTCGGCGATCAGTTCGATTTCCGACAGCAGACGCTCCATGGCCTGGCTGCGGGTGATGATGCCGTGATCCTGCCTGCCCGGTGCCCGCGGCTGGCCGGAGCGGGTGTCGATGGCCTCGGCGATGGTCTCGAGCAGTTCCTGGCTGTCGAAAGGCTTGGTCAGAAAGCCGAATGCGCCCTCGCTTGTGGCGGTGACGGCATCGGGAATGGTGCCGTGGGCGGTCAGGATGATCACGGGCAGGGTTGGATCGCTCTCGCGTAGTTGGCGAAACAGCGCCATGCCGTCCATGCCCTCCATCCGCAGGTCGGTGACGACTACGTCGGGCGTGTGGCTCGCTGCCCGGCCTAGCGCGTCTTCGCCGCTGGCGGCTGTATCGACGCGGTAACCGTTGGAACTCAGGCGCAGGGAGATCAGCCTTAGCAATCCCGGGTCGTCATCGACCAACAGAATGCGCGGCGCATTGTCGCTCGAGTCGTGTCCCGTCGGGGCGGCTTCAGCCATGGCTAGCGCTCCTCGCTGTCCGGCTCCCGATCACGCTCCTCGAGCTCTTCATCGATCTCGCGCAGTGCGGCCAGTTTCTCGAGCGTGCGAAGGTGTGCTTCGCGCTCGGTATCCAGCGCTCGTGACAGTCGTTGCCGGTCGCGATTACTGTCGATCTGCCGGGCCAGCAGCTCGGTGATGACTTTGAGGGTCGTGCTGGTCCCTTGCTCAAGGCGGCGGTCGGTCGGCGTGTCCTGCGCCAGCTGCTCGAGGCCCTCGAGGGCGCGGTCGGCATTGCGGATTTCGGCCGGGCCGAGTATTTCCAGCAGTGAGCGCTCGAGTCGGGCGGTCCAGTCTTCGATATGCGTCAGGCCGGCGTACCAGGTATGCGCGTTGGTGTCATCGATACGCAGCGCGCGGTCTACGCGTACCACGATATCGGTGGGGGTGATCGCGTCGTCATTTCCCTCTCCGTCCGGTCGGGCGCCGGCGGAAAGCGCGATACCCGCAAGGATGATTACGGCGACAAGTCGCGGAACGGAAACGCTCATGGGTTCGAGTCTCGTGGTTGCTTCAATGGAATACGGATTTCGAAGACGGTGGACCAGCCGGGCTGACCGACCAGGGCGACATCGCCGCGGTGGGCACGCACCAGGTCCCGGCAGATCGCCAGGCCCAGCCCGCTGCCGGGGCGGGTGCGCGTGTGTCTGCTGTCGCCCCGGTAGAAGGGCTCGAAAAGCTGATCGTGATCGCGAGCCTGGATCCCGGGGCCCCGGTCGGCGACCCGGATGATGGCATGGTCGTCACCGTTATGGATATCGACGCCGATTGTGCCACCGTCATGCGAGAACTTCAGGGCGTTGGATACGAGGTTGTCGAGGGCTGTGGCAAGCATGTCCGGGTCGCCCTCGACGGTCACCGGCCCGGAAGCGTCTAGTTCGACCTGCATGTTGCGCGCCTCCATGGCCAGCCGGTGGTTGGCGAGTACGCGGCCGGCCAGTTCATCGAGCCGCACTTTCCGATGGAGGTGCGGTTGCGTCCCGCTTTGCAGGCGATTGAAGCGCAGCAGGTTCTCGATCTGTTCCTGCAGCCGTTCGATGTTGGACTGGATGATGCCGATGACCTCATGCTGCTGACTGCCGAGCGCGCCGAAGCTCTGGTCGGACAGCAGACTGGCGCCCTCGCGGATGGCGCTCAATGGTGTCTTGAGTTCGTGCGAAACCTGACCGACGAGGCGGCGCCGGTCGCGTTCGGTTCGCGTCAGGCGACGGCGCACCCACTCCATGCGGATCGACAGCGCGCGCAAGTCGCGCGGGCTGGTGATTTGCTCGATGCGCGCCTGCTCCGGCCGCGCCAGGGCCCGCATGCCCTGGTCGAGCCGGCGTACACGCCGGTTCAGAAAACTCGCCATCAACAGCGCCAGAGCGATGGCCAGCGGAACGGTCAGGCCGAGACTCAGGAAAGAGAAATTGCGAGCCGACTCGCCCATTTGCTCGAGCCGTTCGAGCCCCTCGCCGGCGGCCGCTTCGCTGTCGAGAAGCAGGGTGCTGGCGCGTTCGTTGAGGCGTCCGAAGTCGTCGGCCAGGTGCCGTGGCCAGTCTTCGTCGGTTTGTGCATCCAGAGTCCGGTCTAACAGGACCTGACTTCGCTCCCGGAGCGCATCGGCATGGCGAACGAGTGGTTCCGTGGCGGTGAGAATCATGAAGTTTTCAAGATCCTCGGTCAGGGTGCGGTGGCGCCCCAGCAGGCTGCTGCGTGCCTCGCGGTCGCGCAGCACGCGGTACTGACGCGCGGCGCGCTCGAAGGCCGTCACGCGCTCACCGATCTGTCGCGCTGAGCGCGTGACCGACAGGCTGCGGTCGAGCAGTTGTTCGCCCTCGCGTGTGACGCGGTCGATCTGCCCGCCGGCGATGATCAGTGCGATAAGCAGCGGCAGCGCCACCAGCGCGAAGCCGGCCAACTGCAGTGTAAGCACCGAGCGTGTGCCTAGGCGGCGGCCGAGCCGGCGCCGGATGCGCCGCAGGCGTGTGGACAGCAGGTGAGGGGTGGTTTCGGGCATCGTGGGAGCTGGGACGCCACATTGCCGCCGGGGTTCAGTCACCCGGGGGGGCTGGCACCCTCGAACAACTGCCAGCCTGGCGCCTGTCCGGCGAACAGAGGGACGACGATGTCTTTGCCGCAGCGAACTCGTTCGGGAATGCACCGGTCCGAGCGTTCGAGGACGATGCAATCGGCGTTGGGCTCCAGGCCGTAGAAGGCAGGGCCGTGCAGGCTGGCAAAGCCTTCGAGCTTGTCCAGTGCATCGGCGGCTTCGAAAACTTTCGTATAGAGTTCGATCGCCGCCGGCGCCGAATAGACGCCGGCGCAGCCGCAGTCGGACTCCTTGGCGTGCTTCGGGTGCGGGGCGCTGTCCGTTCCCAGGAAGAAGCGTTCGCTGCCACTGGTGGCGGCGGCGACCAGGGCCCGGCGGTGGCGCTCGCGCTTGATCAGCGGCAGGCAGTAATGGTGCGGGCGCAGGCCGCCGTCGAACAGGGCATTACGATTGAACATCAGATGGTGGACGGTAATGGTCGCCGCGATCGGGCCGGGCGCCGATTTCACGTAGTCGATTGCGTCGCTTGTGGTGGCGTGCTCGAGCACCATCTTCAGCGCGGGAAAGCGCGCTCTCAGCTTTTCCAGGTGGCGTTCGATGAACACCGCCTCGCGGTCGAAGACGTCGATGTCGCCGTCGGTGACTTCGCCGTGCATCAGCAGCGGCAGGCCGTGTTTCTCCATCGCCTCGATCACCGGGTAGACGTGCTCGAGGTCGCGCACTCCCGAATCTGAGTTGGTGGTCGCACCGGCCGGGTAGTACTTGACCGCGTGCACGAAATCGCTTTCGGCCGCCTGTCGAATATCGTCGGTCGTGGTGGTTTCGGTCAGGTACAGCGTCATCAGCGGTTCGAAGCGGCTGCCCTTCGGCAGCGCCGCCAGTATGCGGTCGCGATAGGCGTGTGCGTCGGCAACGGTTCGCACCGGCGGCTTGAGGTTGGGCATGACGATGGCGCGGCCAAAAACGTGGGCGGTGGCCGGGACCACGGCAGCAAGCATGTCGCCGTCTCGCAGGTGCAGGTGCCAGTCGTCGGGGCGTCTGATTTCGATTCGGTTCACTATTACGGATCTTTGAGCCGGGTTCGATGAGCATTCTAGACGCTTCCTGCCAATCGGACGTCTTGACCACTGAGGAATTCCCGGCAATAATGAATTGATATAACATTACATTTATAGACCGGATGGAGACCTTGATGCTTCGATCGACACTTCTGCTGACCGGCCTGTTGCCACTGATTGTTATGGCGCAGGATGCCGAAACCGAACAAGATGGCGATTCGCACACCGAACATACGGAACTGGAGCGGGTCGTGGTCAGCGCCCTGCCGATCGCACGCAGCAAGCTGGATTCCGCCCAGCCGATCGACGTGCTGTTCGGCGAGGAACTCGACGACCGGCGCGGCCTGACCCTGGGCGAGACGCTGATGAAGCAGCCGGGCGTGCACTCGACCAGCTATGGTCCCGGTGCCGGCCGGCCGGTGATCCGCGGGCTGGGCGCCGGCCGCGTGCAGGTGCTCGAGGACAGCCTGCCCGCCGTCGACGTCTCGGCGCAGTCGGACGACCACGCCGTCAGCGTGGAGCCGATGCTGATCGACCGCGTCGAGATTCTGCGTGGCCCGTCGACCCTGCTGTTCGGCTCGGGAGCCATCGGTGGGGTGGTCAATGTGATCGATGGACGCATTCCCGAGCGTGTCCCGGCCGAGTCGCTGGAGGGTCGCTTCGAACTGCGAGGCAACACGGTGGCCGATGAGCGCACCGGCGTGCTGCGACTCGACGGCGGCAGCGGTAACTGGGCCTGGAACATCTCGGGCACCTGGCGCGATGCCGGGGACTACGAGATTCCCGGCCTGGCCGAGGCCGAGCCCGAAGAGGAACACGATGAGGAGGAGCAAGGTCATGAAGAGGACGAAGCCTTCGGTGTCCTGCCCAACAGTTTCGTTGAGTCAAAGTCCGGTTCGGCTGGCCTGAGCTGGATCGGTGAGCGCGGCTTCTTCGGCGTCTCGATCAAGCAGTTCGAGACCGATTACGGTATCCCTGCGCCGCATGCGCACGAAGATGAAGACGAACACGGTGAGCACGGTCTCGACGCTTTCCGTTACGCGCGCCTTTCCGAAGACGATCACGAGGAGGACGAACACGGCGAAGAAGGGGAGGATGTCTTCATCGATCTCGAGCAGACGCGCTGGGACGCCAAGGGCGCGCTCAACGATCCCCTGCCGGGCTTTACCCGCGCGACCCTTCGCACCAGCTACAGCGACTACACGCACGCCGAACGCGATGTCGGCGGTGGACATGAAGAAGAGGGTGACGAGCATGAAGAGGGCGATGAGCATGGCCCTGAAGATGCTCACACGATCTTCGACGTCGAGGCCTGGAACGCCCGGCTTGAAATGGAGCACCAGCCGCTTGCCGGTTGGCGCGGCGCGCTGGGTTTCCAGTTCGAGAACAAGACCCTTTCGGCCATCGGCGAGGAAGCCTACATACCCGACGGTGATACGCGTTCCTGGGCCTTGTTCGCGCTCGAGGAAAAGCAAACCGGCCCCCTGACCTGGACGCTGGGCGCGCGCGTGGAGCGCAACGAGATCGAGGTCGACGAATTGCTGGCGCATGATGAGGGCCACGAGCACGAGGAAGAGCACGAGGATGAGGGGCCCTTGCGGCGTAGTTTCACGACCGTATCGGGAAGCGCCGGTGCGTTGTGGCGCATCGACGAGCGCTGGCAGACTTCGTTGAACTACTCCTACGCCGAGCGCGCGCCGTCGCAGGGCGACCTGTTCGCCAACGGCCCGCACGCGGCCACCTTCACCTTCGAGCGCGGTGCGAGCGACCTGGATGAGGAAGTCACCAACGGACTGGACTTCATCGTTCACCGTCACGGCGACGATTTCGACGTGGAAGCGAGCCTGTTCTACAACGCAATCGACGACTTCATCTATCTGGACGAGACCGGCGAGGAGCTCGATGGCCTGCCGCTGCGCCAGACCCGGCAGCAGGACGCAACCTTCTACGGCGGGGAACTGCAGGCGGTGTGGCACCTGCCGCGCACGGCCGCCGGTCACTTCGACCTGCGCGCCGGCTACGACTGGGTGCGCGCCGAACTGGACTCGGGCGAGAACCTGCCGCGTATTTCCCCGGCGCGCTATACCGCCGGCGTGGACTGGCATCGCGGCGACCTGCGCGGCAGCCTGGAATACCAGCACGTCACCGACGCCGATGAACTGGCTCCCAACGAGACGCAGACCGACGGCTACGACATGCTCGACCTCAACGTCAGCTACTTTTTCCCGCTCGGTACTGCCGAGCTCGAAGCTTTCGCCAAGCTGTCCAACCTGCTCGACGAGGAAGCGCGCGTGCACACGTCCTTCCTGAAGAACTTCGCGCCGCTGCCGGGGCGCAATGTTGGATTCGGCCTGCGAGGCCGATTCTGAGGCTGTAAACTTTTAGAGTCTATTTACGGTAGACTGTCGCGCTTTTCCTCGATGCAAGGAGTTGAAAAGCGTGTCCATTACCGCCCGATATTGGCTCATTCTGGTTCTGTTTCTCGGTGCCGCGGTCTTCCCGGTGCGGGCGCAGCCGGATGCCACCGCGGTGTTCGACCCGGTTACGGTGAGCGCCAGCCCCGCGGGGCGTAGCCTGGCCGAGAGCTTCCAGTCGGTGACCGTCATCGGCCGCGACCGGATCGAGACCTGGCCGGCCGCGACCCTGGCGGACCTGCTTGCCGGCGTGGCCGGCGTGGATGTCCAGCGCCGCGGCGAACCGGGCGTGCAGGCCGATGTCGGCATTCGCGGCACCGGCTTCGAGCAGACCGTGATCCTGCTCGACGGCATGCCCATGGGCGATCCGCAGACGGGTCACCACAACCTCAATCTGCCCGTGCCGATCGAGCACATCGAGCGCATCGAGGTGGTCAAGGGCCCCGGTGCGATGGCCTACGGTGGCAATGCCACCGGTGGGGTGATCAATATCGTGACCCGTCGTAGTGACGAAACTACGCTGACCGCACAGGCGCGCCTGGGCAGCCACGACACCCGATCAGGCAGCTTTTCCGGCGCCGCTGCAGTGGGGTCGAGCGATCATCGCCTGAGCTTCGACCACCTGCGAACCGACGGTCACTTGCCGGAGAAGCGCGCCGACGCCGATCTGACCCGCGGGCTCTACACCGGCGGGGTAAATCTGGACACGGCCGGCCTGAGATGGGGCCTCGGCGCGGAAAACCGCGACTTCGGCGCCTGGAAGTTCTACACGGCCGACTTTCCCGACCAGCGCGAGCGCACGCAGACGCGAACGGCTTGGCTGGCCGCCGACACCAGCGCGGGCGACTGGGCGCTGACGCCGCAGTTGTGGTGGCGTGAGCACGACGACTGGTTCCGCACGCTGGTGGCCGGCAATGCATTCATCAATCGCCATGCCACCCGGGTGCAGGGCCTGCGAGTGTCAGGCCGGCGCAACTGGGGCGGCGGCGTGAGCGCGCTCGGCGCTTCGCATTCGCGCCAGCGTATCGACTCCAATGCGCTCGATCGTCACGATCGCGACGAGACCCAGGCCTGGCTGGTGCACCGCCAGCCGCTGGGCGAGCGCACGGCCGTCGAGGCCGGTGTTTCGCTGGTCGACTACAGCGATTACGGGCGCTATGGCCTGCCGACGCTCGCCGTTCGACACAAAATCAATGAACGCTGGACGGCCTTCGCGTCATGGGCGCGCTCGGCGCGCGTGCCGTCCTACACCGAGTTGTTCCTGCAGACTGGCGGCAACCTGGGCAACCCGGAACTGGAACCCGAGCGCTCCGACTACGCCGAGGCGGGCCTGCGTTTTCGCTTCCGTGCACACCGGATCAACCTGGCGTTGTTCGAGCGCCGCACCGATACGCTCATCGACTGGGCGCGCACACCGGGTGACGTCCAGTGGCAAGCCGGACAGTTCGACGGTCACCGCAGCCGCGGCGGCGAAATCGAGTGGCGCTGGTTTCCCGAGCAGCGCTGGCTCGAACGCGTGGACCTGGCCGCAACCGTGCTCGACACCGAGCTGGACGCGCGTGGCCTGGAGATCAAGTACGCGCTCGACTACCCCGAGCGGGGCGTGACCGGCGGCGCGGTCTGGCGGTTGGGTGAGTCCGTACGCCTGACGACACGCGCCCGTTACCAGGATCGGAGCACGGGCGAGTCCGGCACGCTGGTCGACCTGCGCCTGGGATGGCGGGTATCGAACGTCGAACTGTTCGCCGAGGGCAATAATCTGCTCGACAAGCGCCTGGTGGAGGCCGGGTTCGCGCCGCTGCCGGGGCGATGGCTCTACGCGGGTGTTCGCTTCGACTATTGAGCGTCTGTGTCCAGCCAGCGGCGGAATCGTTCGCGGATGCGGTCAAGGGTATGGGCGTACCAGACGATGTCCTTGGCCACCGCGTTCGCGCTGTTGTAGGCGTGGGTGGGGATATGCGGGCGCATGTCGATGCCGGTTTCGGGGTGGCGCCGGATCTGGGCCTCGGCCGAGTGCCGCGCCGGCCCGTAGGCGAGTCGTTCGGCCAGTTCGACCAGCGGCTCGGTTTGCGTGGCAAAGCGAATGAATGCGCGCGCGGCCTCGGGCCGGCCGGCATCGGCCGGAATCACCCAGGTCTGGAATTCCTGCACCTGGCCGTCCCAGATGATCTCGATGCTGCTGCCGGGATCGAGTTGGGCGTTGAAGAAGCGACCGTTGTAGCCGGAGGCCATGACCGCCTCGCCGGACTCTAGAAGTCGAACCGGCTCGTCGCCGGCCTCCCACCAGGTGATGGAATCTCGAATGTCGTCCAGGCGCCGGAAGGCCAGGTCCAGGCCGCGCGGGGTCGACAGCAGGTTGTAGAGCTCTTGGCGCGGCACGCCGCTGGCCAACAGCGCCCATTCCATGTTGTCGGCCGGCGTCTTGCGCAGCGCGCGCTTGCCCGGGAAGGTCTCGGTATCGAACAGATCGGCCACCCGGCTGGGACGCTGGCCGGAAAACGCCCGGTTGTCGTAGGCGATGACGGTGGCGTAGACGGTATGGGTGATGGCGCAGCGGTGGCGGGCGCCGCCGATGAAGTCTTCCCGGGCGGGGGTCCCGTCGCTGCCCGGCGGCAGTTCGAGATCGTCGATCGACGCCAGGCGATCGTCCGCGCAGGCGGCCAGGGATTCGCTTATGGCCATGTCCACCAGGTCCGGTGCCTGTTCGAGAATGCCGGTGCCGCCGTTGTAGGGCATCGTTTCGACGGGCACTCCGGTCTCGGCTTCGAACGGCTCGAACAGCACCTCACGCTGTACGCGCTCGTAGGCACCGCCCCAGGTCGCGATCACCAGCGGCTCCTCCTCGGCCGCGAGCGGTGCGGCGGTCAGGCCGGCCAGAAGCGCGCAAATCAAAGTCCGGTCAGGCCGTGGCATGTTCCTCCTTGCGCATCCGTTCGAGCAATTCCAGGTAGGCGTTGATCAGTTCCGACTCGAATACGGTACCCGCCAGGCGCCCGTCCTTGTCGAGGACCGCGACCCCCTCACCGACGAAGTGGCGCATCGCGTTCATCGCATCCCAGACCGTTTCGTCTTCGCGCATGCTCAGCGCATTGCTGTCGCACCATCGCTGAGCCGGCTCGTCATCATCGGCGGCGACCAGCTCGTGGAGGTGGACGGTGCCCACGTAGTAACCGCGGGCGTCGACCAGGTAGGCTTCGGCCGAGCCGGCCTTGACGATCGCCTCGCGCGCTTCACCCGCCCGGGCGTCCGGCCGGACCGTGACATAGTCGTCCGAAATCAGCTCGGCAAGCGTGTGCGTGCGCAGGATGGCGCGGCTGCGGCCGCCGGAGAGATCGTGGCCGCGCTCGGTTAATTGCCGGTCGAACAAGGAGCGCCCGAAGAATCTCGAGGCCACCAGGTTGGCCAGGGCCACGCTGGCCAGCGCGGCAATCGTCAGCGGATAGCTGGCGGTCATTTCGAAGACGATGATGACCGTCGTCAGCGGCGCACCGATGACCGGCGCGGTCACCGCCACCATGCCGCAGACGGCGTAGACCACCAGTGCCGACAGATCCAGGCTGAAGACCGTGGCGACTACGCTGCCGAACAGTGCGCCGAACAGGCTGCCGATAACCAGCGCCGGGCTGAACACGCCGCCGGCAAAGCCCATCCCCAGGCACCAGGCGGTGGCCAGCAGCTTGAGCGTCATCACCAGCAGCAGCTCCCACTGGGTGAACGCGCCCTCGATGAAGGCCAGGCGCAGCGTCTCCGAACCCATGCCGAGAATATCCGGCACCCACAGCGCGGTCAGGCCCAGCCCCAGGCCGGCCAGCGCCGGGCGTAGCACGGCCGGCACCTTCATGCGCCTGGCGATGCGGGCCATGCGCAGCAGCGCCGACATGTAGGCGACCGCCACGCCGGCGCTGGCGATGCCCAGGATGATGAACAGTCCGAATTCCCAGAGATGGGCGACTTCCGCCTCGGCCACCTGGAACAGCGGCGGCTGCGGCCAGATCAACTGGGCGGTCACGTGCCCGAGCACCGAGGCCACGGCCACCGGCGCGAAGGCGCGCAGGGCGAAGTGGCGCAATACAACCTCGTGTGCGAACAGGATGCCGGCAATCGGCGCGTGGAAGACCGTGGAGATGGCCGCGGCCACGCCGCAGGCAATCGCGATATTGTCGCTGCTCACATCGGCGCGAAACAGCCGCGCCAGTCCGGAACCGACGCTGCCGCCGACGTGAACCAGTGGCCCGTACTGGCCCACCGACGCCCCCGAGCCCAGGGAAACCAGGCTGGATACGCCCGTGAGCAGGCCGGTGCGCAGGGGCAGGCGACCCTTGCGGGTCTGGACGGCGGCGATCAAGTCGGCGGGCGAGTGCGGTCGCCGGTCCGGAATGAAGCGATGCAGGATGCCGCCGACGAGTCCGCCGGCGGTGGGAACGATGATGATCGCCAGCGTGACCAGCCAGGCGTCTTCTTCCATCATCCGGCTGCGCGGCGATATCAGCAGCAGGTCGTTGAGCCAGCCGATGGCGGCGACAAAGCCGTTGGCCAGCACCGCCGAGACCATGCCGGCGAGCGCGCCGAGCAGGACGACAAGCGCCACCCGGCGCAGCAGTTCGGCGGGTTCTCGTCGTTGGGGTGCCGATTCGACCGAGTCGCTCATCGGCCGGTCCGCTAGCTGATGACGGGGACGCCGAACAGGATCGGATGCAGCCAGAAGGCGAAGGCGACGTAGAGCGCCAGCCCGCCCACGACCACGATGATGTCGTTGGCGCGCGAGGCCGGCAGCTGCGGAATGTCACGCTTGGGCCGGCGCTTGAGCGAAATCCGGTCGGCCACCGCCCAGACGAGGAAGCCGCCGAACAGCAACACGTCGGCCAGGGTGCCGTTGACCAGCAGATGGGCCAGCGCCCAGGCCTTGACCGCCACCAGCATCGGGTGCCCCAGTGCCTGCTGGATGCGGCCGGGAAAATACGCCGCCAGCAGGGCCGGGAACACGAACAGCATCAGCAGCATGTTCACATGGCGCAGGAAGGCCGGCGGCTGGTAAAGCCAGGTCGGATCCATCCGCGCCTGGCCGTAGCCGATGACGATAAGCACCAGCCCGACGATGGCCAAAAGGCCGTAGACACCCTTGAACGGCATCTCGCCCATCTTCGCAACCATCGAGTCGCGCCAGCGCCAGGAAATGATACTGATCGAGTGCGTGCCCAGAAACAGCACCAGGCCGAGAATCAGCAGGGTCATGGATGGTTCCCTCATTGCAATCCGGCCCTCATTGTAAAGGCTCGGCGCGGCAGGGAAGATGGGGAGAAGAAGCGGTGGTCGGGGTGACTGGATTCGAACCAGCGACTCCTGCCTCCCGAAGACAGTGCTCTACCAAGCTGAGCTACACCCCGACGGAAGCCGGCCATTCTAGTGCAACTGCCCCCGTGGGGCAAGCCTGCTGGCGGCATTTTTCTCGCGCGGGTCAGACCCTCGAATCGAGGCGGCATTGGGCGTATAGTTGACTCTGTTTTCGGGCCCGCGACAGCCACTCTTCGGAGGGTGAATTCAGTCGGTCGGGTCGCGAGAACGGGGAATGCAACAGTTGGTGATGAGGGATCGCTGCGTCCGGCCGAGCGAAAGTTTGTTCTGATAGTTGTCGCGATGTGGTCGGAAAGTTAAAATACTGTAATCCCGCTGTCACCGAGGGTTTCTAGAATTGGTCGCACTCGTCGCCGAGGTAACGAGCTGCGGGCCGTGCCTTGAAGTGTATCGGATCCAAAATGTCACCCAATGGAGTAACTTCATGAAATTTGTAGGCTTTTCGCGACTTTCGCGCGTCTGGTCGGCGTTCATGGTGCTCGGTATGCTGGCGCTCGTCAGTTTGCCGGCAATCGACGCCGTCGCCCAGAGCACGTCTGCCGATATTCGTGGTCGTGTGGTCAGCGAGGGCGGCAACGCCGTTTCCGGCGCCACTGTCCAGATTCTTCACCTGCCTTCCGGCACGGTCTCCGAGGCCGAAACCGGCGAAACGGGCGGCTTCTTCCGCAGCGGTCTCCGCGTCGGTGGTCCGTACCAGATCACGGTTCAGGCCGAGGGCTACGAGGGTGAGCAGGAAGGGGATATCTTCCTCGAGCCGGGCTCGCAGGATCCGCTCGTTTTCACCCTGAGCGAGACCGGTCGCGATCTGGATCGACTCCAGGTCGTCGGTACCGCGATTTCCGAGGCGACGGCGCTGAACAACGGTGTCGGTTCGACCTTCAGTGCGCGCGACATCCAGAATCAGCCGTCGGCCGATCGTGACGTCATTTCCACCCTGGCCCGTGATCCGCTGGTTCAGAGCGAGGAGGTCGGCATCATGTCGGTCGCGGGTACGAACCCGCGTTTCAACGCCTTCGCCATTGACGGCTCGCTGCAGCAGGATGATTTCGGCCTGTCCGACGGTACGTATGCCACCACCCGGTCCCCGATCAACCTCGACGCCGTGGAATCGGCCACCCTGGTTGCCTCCGACTACTCGGTGACATCCAGCGGCTTTACCGGCGGCCTGGTCAACGTGGTCACCAAGTCGGGCACCAACGAGTTCGATGGCTCGCTGTACTACGCCTATCAGGATGACTCCATGATCGGCGAGGATTTCGACGGCGGCACCTTCGATCCGGGCGATTTCGAGGAAGAGGAATACGGCTTCACCCTGGGCGGCCCGATCGTCAAGGACAAGCTGTTCTTCTTCGTTTCCTACGATGAATACGAAAACGCTTCGCCGGTGGACTTCACCAACTCCGACCAGTTCAATGGCGTTGATCCGGGCTTCTTTGAGGTTGCCCGTCAGGCCATCCAGGACACCTACGGCTTCGATCCGGGCGGCCGCCCGCAGGTCGTCAACGTGCCGGAAATCTCAGAGCGCACGCTGGCCAAGGTGGACTGGAACATCACCAGCACCCAGCGGCTTTCGCTGACCTATCAGAAGTCGGAAGAAAACGACACCAGCGTCGGCGCCGATGAGTTCGAATCGGCCTGGTACGACATCCCGCTGTCGATCGAGGCCTACACCGCCGAGCTTTTCTCGGACTGGACCTACAACTTCTCGACCAACCTGCGCGTTAACTACACCGAAAAGGTTCGTGGCCAGAACTGCCGCGCAGGTACCCAGTTCGGACAGATCTCGCTCGACTTTTTCGACCTCGACAGTGTTGCCGGTAGCCCGCTTGAAGGCCTGCTCACCGAAGACGGCAACAGCTTCATCGCCGGTTGTGACAACTTCCGTCACGCCAACGCCTTCGACGATGAGCGGCTGCAGGTCTTCGCCTCCGGCGAGTACTTCATGGGCGATCACCTGATCACTTTCGGTACCGAGTACCAGCAGTACGACCTGTTCAACGCCTTTATCCCGTTCTCCAACGGCGACTTCCAGTTCAGCAGCTACGATGATCTGGTCAACGGCACGGCCGACGTGTTCTACAGCAACGTTTCCTCGAACGACGCCCAGCAGGGCGCTGCTCAGTGGGGCTACGATCACTGGGCCTTCTTCGTGCAGGATACCTGGTCGGTTACGCCGGACTTCGAGCTGAGCTACGGTGTGCGCTACGAGCGCTTTGATCAGAGCGATGCGCCGCAATTCAGCCAGGCCGTGTTCGACGAGTACGGCGTGGATACCAGCAACAACATCGACGGCAACGATCTGATCATGCCGCGCATCGGCTTCTTCTGGCGCCCGTGGGATCGCGCCAGCATCAGCGGTGGCTTTGGCCTCTACGCCGGTGGCGATCCGAAGGTCTGGACGTCCAATGCCTTCCAGAATCCCACCTTCGGCGCCTTCGCCGGCGGTGTGCAGGGCGTGGATTTCACCCAGGTGCCGCAGCAGTTGATTGACCAGGTCGCGCAGGGCACGGCCATGCCGATCGACTACATCGACGAAGACTTCGACACGCCGTCGGACTGGAAAGGTTCGGTGCGCTTCGAGCAGGCTTTCGATTTCCAAATCGGCGGTCTCGACCTGGGCGACAATTACCGCTTCACCGCACAGTATCTGTATACCGAGGCGCGTGACGGTTTCATCTGGAAGAATCTGGCCCATGAAAACGATGCGGCCTTGCCCCTGGGCACCGCTCCGGACGGCCGCCCGATCTACGCCGACCTGGAAGACCTGGGTATTCCAAACCTTACTCAGCTGACCAACAGCAGCGGCGCCAACAGCAGCGTCATCTCGGTGGGTCTGGCCAAGTACTTCGACAGTGGCGTCAATTTCAACTTCAGCTATGCCTACCAGGACACGGAAATCGTTTCCGAGGGTACTTCCTCGCGGGGCATTTCCAACTGGCGTTCGATTTTCGCGGCCGACAGAAACAATCCGGACCCGCGTACGTCGCCTTTCCAGGTCGAGCACTCCTTCAAGCTCAACCTTGGCTACGAGCGAGCGTTCTTCGGCAGCTACGCTACCCGTGTCGATTTGTTCGGGCGCGTATTCAAGGGCGACGTGTTCAGCACTTCGTTTGACGTGTCAGACGACAATGCTCTGTTCGGCCGCGCCGGTCTGGGTGAAGATCCGTTCGATAACAGCCCGCTCTATATCCCGGATCTTAATGGCGACCCACGCGTTGTCTATGGTTCAGGCTTCAACTTTGACGAGTTTGCCCAGTACGTTCGCGACAACAACATCTCGACCGGTGAAATCCATGACCCCTACTCGTCGGTATCCAACGACTGGAACAATATCTGGGACCTGCGCTTCCAGCAGGAGATCCCGAGCATTCCGGGGCTGGATCGTTTCGTCGGCGACAACCGGTTCAAGGTCGTCCTCGATATCGAGAACTTCCTGAACCTGATCAACGATGATTGGGGTCGTTATACGAACGGACCGTTCTTCGGTCAGGCGCCGGTCGTGGCAGCAGACCTGGTGTCGGCCGCCGATGTGGCCGCCAACGGCATCGACGGCGCTGATGCTCTGACCGGCGACCAGCCGCGTCAGGTCTGCCAGAGCGCCGGAGACTGCGTCTACCGTTACAATGATTTTGACGGTGACCCCACTGCGTTTACCGATCGTGAGCGTTCGGTCTACGAAATCCGCCTGACCCTGCGCTATGATTTCTGATCGCGCGGATTAGAAAGGTTCGAGCGCCCGGCTTCGGTCGGGGGACTCGAAGGAAACGGCCAGCCCGCGTGCTGGCCGTTTCTGTATTTGGGGTTCATAATGACCGGTTGGGAAATGAATACAGAACTGATGAACAAGACTGCAGAACATACGAGTGAGTGCATGAAGGACACGGTTTCCACTCGCGTCTATCCGGCCCGCAGCCTCAAGGTGCTATCACGTGCGGAAGTCGCGCGGCTGTCGGATGCCACGGAAGAGGTGGGCGAGTTGCTCCGCCAGGTCGCGTTGGCCGTGTTGACCTCCGGCGAGCAGGGCGACGATGCCGAACAAATGCTCGAGACCTACTCCGATTTCAGCATCGAAGTGCACCAGGTCAACCGCGGGATGCGAATCGACCTCGAGAACGCTCCGGGCTGTGCCTTCGTCGACGGTGAGATGATCCGCGGCATTCGTGAGTTGCTGTCATCGGTCGTGCGCGACATCGTCTATTTCCACACCGAGATCCATCCGAGCCCCTACTTCGATCTCGACAGTTCGGACGGCATCACCAACACCGTCTTCGAGAGCCTGCGCAACGCCAAGCTTCTCGATACCGAACTCGACCCGCAGATGGTCGTGTGCTGGGGCGGGCACTCGATCAGCAGCGAGGAATACGACTACACCAAGGAAACCGGTTACCAGCTGGGCCTGCGCGGCATGGACATCTGTACCGGCTGCGGGCCGGGCGCCATGAAGGGACCGATGAAGGGCGCGACCATCGCCCACGCCAAGCAGCGAACGCTGCCCGGCCGCTATATCGGTATTTCCGAGCCCGGCATCATCGCCGCCGAATCACCCAACCCGATCGTCAACGATCTGGTCATCATGCCCGACATCGAAAAGCGCCTGGAGGCCTTCGTGCGTCTGGGGCACGGCATCATCGTCTTTCCCGGGGGCGTGGGGACGGCGGAGGAAATCCTCTACCTGCTCGGCGTGTTGCTCAACCCCGAGAACCAGGACATGCCGTTTCCGCTGGTCTTTACCGGCCCCGAATCGGCGCGCGATTACTTTGAGGAAATCGACCGCTTCGTGGGGCTGACCCTGGGAGAAGCTGCGCGCAAGCGCTATCACATCATCATCGACAACCCGGTGGCCGTGGCCCGGCACATGGCCGAGGGAATGCAGCGGGTGCGGCAGTGGCGTGTGGACACCAACGACGCCTTCTACTTCAACTGGATGCTGAAGACCGACCTGGCTTTTCAGGAGCCATTCGAAGTCACCCACGAGAGCATGGCGGCTCTCGATATTTCGCCGGATCTTCCGGTGCACGAAATGGCGGCCAACCTGCGCCGGATGTTCTCGGGCATCGTTACCGGCAACGTAAAGCCCAACGGCCTGCGCGCGATCCGCGAGCACGGCCCGTTCGAAATCAAGGGTGAACCGGCGGTGCTTCGCGCCCTGGACGACCTGCTCAAGCGCTTCGTCGACCAGCACCGCATGAAGCTCCCCGGCGACAAGCCTTATCAGCCCTGTTATCGCATCGTGAACTGATCTCCAAGGCCGGAAGCGGCCCGCCTCGGCCGCGGCATAGTGAACCGGTGTTGGCTGGTTGGCTTGTTCGCTTGTTTGCTGGTTCGGCACCCGATGGTTTCGCGGGGCGGCTTCACCGCGTGTTTCTCGGTGGCATCTGAGATCATTGGCCAACCAGCCAACCAGCCAACCAGCCAACCAGCCAACCAGCCAACCAGCCAACCGACCACCGACCACCGACCACCGACCACCGACCACCGACCACCGACCACCGACCACCGACCACCGACCGGCCCCAACCCCCTGAAACTGCTTGACACTCTGCCGCCCCAGGGCTATGGTGGCGCGAAGTGGGAAATTGTGGGATTTAGTGGTATTGGAGTGGAAGCGAGTGTCGAGCCGTGTTTTTTGGTGAAACCGCAATCAATCTGGACGCCAAGGGCCGCCTGGCGGTGCCGACGCGTTACCGCGAGGCGCTCGAGGCAGATTGCGACAATCGGCTGGTGCTCACCTACTCCGCTTTCGATTCCGGCTGCCTGTGGTTGTACCCGCATCCTGAGTGGGAGCGAATCCGCGACGAAGTGATGGGGCTGTCCACCTTCAATCCCAGCCATCGCAGCTTGCAACGTCGGCTGGTGGGTTCGGCCACGCAGCTCGAACTGGACGCCAATTCCCGAATCCTTATGCCGGCCACACTCAGGCAGGTGGCCGGGCTGGAAAAACGCGTGGTCTTCATGGGCATGGGCCAGCGATTCGAAATCTGGAACGAGGACATCCTCAATCAACGCCGTGCTGCCGAGGAGCGAGAGATCCAGGAGCAGGCCTCGCCAGAAATGGCGCAACTGGTCCTTTAGTCATGTCCAAGGGCCACGAACATGTACCGGTGCTGCAAGGGCCGGCACTGGATGCGTTGAGGATTCGTGCCGATGGCGTTTACGTCGATGGCACATACGGTCGGGGCGGGCACAGCGCAGCCATGCTGGCCCGGCTCGGCGAGGAAGGGCGACTGGTGGTAACAGATCGAGATCCACAGGCCATTGCCGATGCCCGCGCGAAATATGCCGACGACGGCCGGGTGACGATTCGGCGGGCGAATTTCGCCGAGATCGGTTCGATTGTCGACGAGCTTGGCCTTGGTGGTCGCGTGGACGGTCTTCTGCTGGATGTCGGCGTTTCCTCGCCCCAGCTCGAGGACCCCGAGCGCGGTTTCAGCTTTCAGCACGACGGCCCCCTGGACATGCGCATGGATCCCGAAAGCGGTGAGTCGGTGGCCGAGTGGCTCGCCCGTGCCGATGCGTCCGATATTGCCCGCGTCATCAAGGAATACGGCGAGGAGCGCTTTGCCCGTCGCATTGCTCGCGCCATCGTCCAGATTCGTGAAACAGAGCCCATCGAGCGGACCGCGCAACTGGCCGCCATCGTCAGCGATGCGGTACCGGGTTCGCCATCGCCCCGTCATCCGGCCACGCGCACTTTTCAGGCGCTTCGCATCTTCATCAACGACGAACTCGGCGCGCTCGAGCGCGCGCTGGATGAGGGGATCGAATTGCTCGCCCCGGGCGGACGATTCGTCGTCATCAGCTTTCACTCGCTCGAAGACCGGCTGGTCAAGCGCCGTTTTGCAAAGGCCGCCAAGCCGCCGCCCGCCAGCCGTCGTTTGCCCGCGATGGAGACATTCGTGCCGAGCCTGAAGCTTATCGGCGGCCTGGTGCAGGCCGATGAAGACGAAGTGGAACGCAACCCGCGAGCTCGGAGTGCCCGCATGCGCGTGGCCGAGAAAACAGTCGGGGAGGCAGCATGATCCGCTGGCTGCTCCTGCTCCTTCTGACCGCGGCAGTAATGGCCAGCGCCATCGGGGTGGTGGTCTTGCGCCACGAATCGCGCCAGTTGTTTGTCGCGCTGCAGGAGGCCGAGACCGAGCGTGACGCGGCCCGCATGGAGTGGAGTCGTCTGCAGCTCGAGCAGGCATGGCTGGGTGATGCTGGCCGGGTCGAGGGCCAGGCGCGCGATGAGCTGGGGATGAAATCGCCCGAAGACGTTCGAATCCTGGTGACCTCGCCATGACCGACAAGCCGAACAATCGGGGCACCCTGCGCGTGTGGATCACCGCTGGCCTGATGCTGCTGGCGGCGGTAACCGTGGTGGCGCGTGCGGTCAACCTGCAGGTCATGGAGACCGAGTTCCTGCAGAGCCAGGGCGAGGCGCGCTACCTGCGCGAGGTCTCGGTTCCCACAGTGCGCGGCAGCATCCTTGATCGCAACGGCGAGCCACTGGCCGTATCCACGCCGGTGGAGTCGGTGTGGGCGCATCCCGGTGAGCTGCTGCAGGCGGCCGATCGTATTCCCATGCTCGCCAGCCTGCTCGATGCCGACGCCGAAGACATGGAGCGGCGCCTGACCCAGCGTGCCGGCCGCGAGTTCGTCTGGTTGCGTCGTCAGATCAATCCCGACCTGGCCGAAAAGATTCGCGAACTCGAGATCCCGGGCGTATTCCTGCAGCGTGAATACCGCCGTTTCTATCCCACCGGTGAAGTCAGCGCCCAGGTGCTGGGTTTTACCAACATCGACGACGTGGGCCAGGAAGGCCTGGAACTGGCCTACAACGATTGGCTGCAGGGCCAGCCCGGCGCCAAGCGGGTCATCCAGGATCGCTTCGGCCGCGTCGTCCAGAACGTCGAGTTGATCCGTGAGGCGAGCCCGGGTCGCGACCTGAAGCTGACCGTCGACCGGCGGCTGCAGTACCTCGCTTTTCGCGATCTCAAGACCACAATCATGGAATACGGTGCCCGGTCGGGTTCGGTCGTCGTGCTCGATGTGGACTCCGGCGAAATCCTCGCCATGGTCAACTACCCTTCCTACAATCCCAATGCCGCCACGCGTATTCCTTCCGAAGGCTTGCGCAACCGCGCGCTGACCGACGTGCTCGAGCCCGGCTCGGTGATGAAGCCCTTCGCCGTGGCTGCCGCGATGGAGGCCGGCATCGCGCAGCGCGACATGGTGGTCGACACCTCCCCGGGCGTGATCAACGTATCCGGCCACGATATCCGCGACGTGCGCAACTACGGTGAACTCACGGTCGAGCAGTTGCTGACCAAGTCATCCAACGTCGGTGTCGTACAGCTGGTGCTGTCGATGGACGCTCGGCATCTGTGGAGCATGTATTCGCGTTTCGGTTTCGGTTCGGTTGCCGGCACGGGCTTTCCCGGCGAATCGGCCGGCGTGCTTCGCGACTACGAGCGCTGGCGCAAGCTCGAGCAGGCCACGCTGGCCTATGGTTATGGACTTTCGGTGACGCCGTTGCAGCTGGCGCGTGCCATGGGCGCCATCGCCGACCAGGGCCGTCTGCGTCAGCCCACCTTCATTGCCGATTCCGACAATCCCCCGCATTCGGTACTCGATCCCAACCTGGCGGACCAGCTTGCCGGCATACTCGAGACGGTCACCGGCCCCGAGGGCACCGGTCAGGCTGCCCGGGTCGAAGGCTATCGCGTCGCCGGCAAGACCGGCACCTCGCGCAAGGCGGCTGCCGGTACTTACGGTGATCGTTACGTTGCCAGTTTCGCCGGTTTCGCGCCGGTATCCGACCCGGAGCTGGTCGCCGTGGTCGTAATCAATGATCCCTCGGGCGAGGAGTACTACGGCGGCCAGGTCGCCGCCCCCCTTTTCGCCGACGTGATGGCCGCCGGTCTGCGCCTTTTCAACGTGCCGCCCGACGACCCCGGCATGCTGCTGACGCGCGTGGAGGAGTCCCATGAGTGACCGGCTGTTGAACATGCAGGCACTCCTCGACGGCCTGGTGGACCTGCCGGAGGGCGAGTGGCCGACCGTTTCGGGCCTCTGCCTCGATTCCCGGCAGGTCAGGCCGGGTGACCTGTTCGTGGCGCTGGCCGGCGCCACGGAGCACGGCATGAAATTCGTCTACCAGGCACGCGACAAGGGGGCAGTGGCGGTCGTTCACGATGGACGGCTGGCTTCGCCCGAAGACCTTGGGCTGCCCGAACTCGCGGTGCCCGGTCTCTCCGATCGTCTGCCCACGCTGGCGCATCGTTTCTGGGGTGATGCCGTCGACGGCCTGGATCTCGTGGCCGTGACCGGCACCAACGGCAAGACCTCGGTCGCATGGCTGCTGGCCCAGGCGCTCGACGGCGCCATGATCGGCACCCTCGGCTTCGGGCGCCCGGGGCAACATCAGACCGGCTCGCTCACCACGCCCGACATCTTCAGCGTCTATCGGCAACTTGCCGATCTGGCCCGTGAGGGTTTTGACAGTGTCGTTCTGGAGGCCTCCTCCCATGCCCTGGATCAGGGCCGGCTCGACGGGCTGTCGTTTACCAGCACAATCTTCACCACGCTGGGTCACGACCACCTCGATTATCACGGCGACCGCGCAAGCTACGGTGCCGCCAAGGCCCGCCTTTTCACCGAGTTCGACAGCGAGCGAAAGCTCATCAACCTCGATGACGACTTCGGGGAATCCCTGGTCGGGCAGCTTGCCGGCCGTGGCCGTGTCGTGGGTTACTCGCAGGCCTACCACCCCGATGCCCGGGCCAAGGCGAAGCTGTTGAGCGCGGATATGAGCGGCCTGTCGGCGGAGTTCGAGCTTTCATGCGGCCGCCTCGAGGCGCGTTCGAGCCTGCTGGGACGCGTCAACCTCTGGAATCTGCTGATCGTGGCTGCCGAACTGGCCGAGCGCGGAAAGGACTCCGAGGCCATCGCCGCGGCCCTGGCCCGGCTCGAACCGGTACCGGGCCGCATGGAACCCATCGGCCGCGACGGCGCGCCGCTGGCCATCATCGACTACGCCCACACGCCCGATGCGCTCGAGACCGCCCTGATCAGCGCGCGGGAACTCGGTGCCGGAACGCTGTGGTGCGTGTTCGGCTGCGGCGGCGACCGTGACATCGAAAAGCGCCCGCGCATGGGCCGGATTGCCGAGCGATTGGCCGACCACATCGTGCTGACCGACGACAATCCGAGAGGTGAAGACGGGCTGGCCATCATCCGTGCCATCCAGGCCGGCATGCAGCAGCCGCAGCGTTCAGTCGTGATCCGCGATCGCGCCCGGGCGATCTCGCATGCCCTGTCAAGCGGTGAGCCCGGCGATATCGTGCTCGTGGCCGGCAAGGGCCATGAGACCGACCAGGTCATCGGTGACCAACGCCTGCCTTGTGACGATCACGTCAGCGTGCGAGAAGCGCTGGGGGTGGCGGCATGATGCAGTTCACCCTCTCGGCAATGGCGAAATTCGCGCGCGGTCGCCTGGTTGGCGGGGACGCCGAGGTCCGCGGCATGACCCACGACGCCCGGCGCGTCGAGGCCGACAACCTGTTCTGTGCCTTGCCGGGTGAGCACCACGACGGCCACGATTTCATCGTCCAGGCGCGTGAGAACGGCGCCGCCGCGGCGCTGGTCGCCCGCCCGGTCGAGGATGCCTTGCCGCAACTGGTTGTCGACGATGTGCGCGAAGCCATGGGCGTCATTGCCCGGGCCTGGCGCGAGCGGCTGGACGTGACCGTTGTCGGCATCACCGGCAGCAACGGCAAGACCACGGTCAAGGAAATGGTGGCGGCAATCCTGGCAAGCGAGGGTCCAACCCTGGCCACGCAGGGCAACTACAACAACGAACTCGGTGTGCCGCTGACCCTGGCGCGGTTGGATCCCTCACACCAGTTCGCCGTCATCGAAATGGGCGCCAACGGTCCGAACGATATCGGCTATCTCGCCGGCCTTGCCAAACCGTCGATCGGTGTCGTGACCAATGCGGCCGCGGCGCATCTTGAGGGCTTCGGCAGCCTCGAAGGGGTGGCCCGGGCCAAGGGTCAGATGTTTACGGCACTACCGGTCGAGGGAACCGCCGTGATCAATGCCGACGATGAGTACGCCCCATTGTGGCGCGAGCTCGCCGGCGATCGTCGAATCATCAGCTTCGGTATCGACGGGGCGGCCAACGTCTCCGGTGTGCTGACAAGAGGCCTCGGGCGCGTCCATACGCCGGCGAGCGACTTCGAGTTTCAGCCGGCCCTGCCGGGCCGTCACAACTTCTACAACGCCCTGACCGCCACGGCGGTGGCCGTCGCCCTGGATGTGCCGACAGCGCGCATTGTCGATGCGCTTTCGAACATGGCAAGCCTGCCCGGACGGCTGCAGTTTCGCCGCCACCCGGACGGCTGGCAGCTGGTTGATGACACCTACAACGCCAATCCGGCCTCGCTCTACGCGGCCCTCCAGGCGCTTTCCGAAATGGGTGGCGAAGAGCACTGGCTGGTACTCGGCGACATGGGTGAACTCGGCCGCGACAGCGAACGTCTGCACGCGGAGATGGGCCACACCGCCCGCGATCTCGGTGTTCGCCGATTGTTCACCGTTGGCAGGCTGGCCCGTGCCAGTTCGGACGCTTTCGACGGCGACGCCCGCCACTTCGAAAACCAAAGCTCGCTCATTGAAACGCTTTCGTCGCAACTGCACGCCGGGGTGACCTGCCTGGTCAAGGGTTCGCGCTCGATGGGCATGGAGCGCATCGTCGAGGGACTGTTGAAGGAGGCGAGCCCATGCTGACCTGGCTGCTCGACCATGTTCTGATGGCCGACGTCGCGTTGTTCGGCTACATTACCTTCCGGACGGTGATGGCCGCGCTGACCGCAATGATCGTCTCCTTGCTGGTCGGGCCGCTGTTCATCCGGCACATGACCCAGCGCCAGATCGGCCAGCCGATCCGCGAACTCGGCCCGGAGTCGCACCTGACCAAGGCGGGCACGCCCACCATGGGCGGCACGCTGATCCTCATCGCGCTACTGATTTCGACCCTGCTGTGGGCCGACCTGGCCAATCGCTACGTCTGGATGGTGCTCTTCGTGACAGTCGCCTTCGGCGCGATCGGGTTCGTCGACGACTGGCGCAAGCTCAAGTACAAGAACAGCGAAGGGCTGTCGGCACGCTGGAAATACAGCCTTCAGTCGCTGGCGGCATTGGCCGTGGCGATCTTTCTTTACCTCAGCGCGGATGTGGCCGCCAATACCCAGCTGTTCGTGCCGTTCTTCAAGGACATTGCGCTGCCACTGGGCATGGGCTTCGTGGTCCTGACCTATTTCGTCATTGTCGGCTCATCCAATGCCGTCAACCTCACCGATGGACTCGATGGCCTGGCCATCATGCCGGCGGTGTTCGTGTCGGCCGGTCTCGGCATTTTTGCCTATGCGACGGGCAACACGGTGTTCGCCGAATACCTGGCCATGCCCTATATTCCCGGTGTCGGCGAGCTGGCCATTTTCTGCGCGGCGCTGGCCGGTGGCGGGCTCGGCTTTCTATGGTTCAACACCTATCCGGCGCAGGTGTTCATGGGGGATGTCGGCGCCCTGGCCGTGGGCGCGGCGCTCGGCCTTGTCGCCGTGGCGGTGCGCCAGGAAATCGTGTTCATGGTAATGGCCGGCATCTTCGTCATCGAGACCCTGTCGGTCATCCTGCAGGTGGCTTCCTACAAGCTCACCGGCCGGCGCATATTCCGCATGGCGCCGATCCATCATCACTTCGAACTCAAGGGCTGGCCCGAGCCGAAGGTCATCGTTCGCTTCTGGATCATCTCGGTCATGCTCGTTCTGGCCGGCCTTGCGACGATGAAGATCAGGTGATTGCCATGGGACAGGTGAAACAGGCATATCGCACAAGAGACGCCGCACCGTCGGCCGGGCTCGACCAGGTCATCCTGCTGGCCACCCTCGGGCTGCTGGTGGTGGGCGTGATCATGGTTGCCTCGACTTCGATCGCCGTGGCCGAAGGCTATTCGGTATCGGTGTGGCATTTTCTCATCAAGCACCTGGTGTACATCGGTCTGGGTGTGGCCGCGGCCATTTCCCTGCGCTTTATCGGTACCCGGCAGATGCAGTGGCTCGCACCCGTGGCCTTCCCCTTGTCCGTACTGATTCTGCTGCTGCCGTTCGTGCCCGGGCTTGGACACGAGGTCAATGGCTCCACACGCTGGATCGACCTCGGCGTGGCCCGGTTCCAGGTGGTCGAGGCGGCCAAGCTGATGATGATCGTTTTCGTTGCCGGCTACCTGGCCAAGCGGCCGCAGCTCGGCCAGGCACGCTTTATCGAAACCCTCAAGCCATTGCTGCTGGTTGGCCTGCTGGCTGCCATGCTGCTCAAGCAGCCCGACATGGGATCGGCCGTGGTCCTGGGCGCCATCGTCGGCGGAATGATCTGGCTCGCCGGCGCGGCCTGGAAGCACCTGTTCGTGCTCGGTCTGACCAGCCTGCCGCTCCTGACCTTCGCCGCACTCGAGCCGTATCGGCTGCAGCGCGTGATGACTTTCGTAGACCCCTGGGCGGATCCGTTCAACAGCGGCTTTCAGTTGACCCAGGCGCTGATCGCCGTGGGCCGCGGGCAAATCGACGGTGTCGGACTGGGCGCGAGCGTGCAGAAACTCTTCTACCTGCCCGAAGCGCACACCGACTTCATCTTTGCCGTGCTGGCCGAAGAGCTGGGGCTGATCGGAATCGTTTTCGTGATGATGCTGTTCTCGCTCCTGGTCGGGCGAATCTTTCTCATCGGTATCCAGGCGCACCGTCAGGAACGCCCATTCTCGGCTTTCATGGTGTGGGGTATCGGTCTCTGGATCGGTATGCAGGCACTGGTGAGCATGGCCGTGAATCTCGGCATGCTGCCGACCAAGGGGTTGACCCTGCCGTTGATTTCGTCGGGCGGCAGCAGCCTGATCATGACGCTCGTCGCTATCGGTGTCGTGCTGCGCGTTCAGTGGGAATTGAGCATGGAGGCACGACAGCAGCCGCGCCGACGCCGGGGGTGGCAGGTATGAGTTCACCTCGCGTGATGATCATGGCCGCCGGAACCGGCGGGCACATCTTTCCAGGCCTGGCCGTGGCATCAATTCTGCGGCAGCGGGGTGTCGAGGTGAGCTGGCTGGGTACGCCGAACGGCCTGGAGAACACCCTGGTGCCGGCTGCCGAGTTCAAGCTCGAGCGCATTACCATTGCCGGGCTTCGCGGTCGCGGTGTCGCCGGCTGGCTGGCCGCGCCGTGGCGAATTTACAAAGCGATCCTGCAGGTCCGCAGAGTGATCCGCAAGCAACGGCCCGACTGTGTGCTGAGCATGGGCGGCTACGTCGCTGGGCCCGGCGGCCTGGCCGCGCGTCTGCAGGGCATACCGCTGGTCATTCACGAGCAGAATGCCGTTGCCGGCCTGACCAATCGCTGGCTGCGACCGCTGGCCCGGCGGGTCTTGACGGGCTTCCCGGACACCCTGGCCGGAGGGCAGCACGTGGGCAACCCGGTGCGGGCCGAGATCGCCTCACTGCCCGAGCCCGATGCGCGCTTCGAAGGCCGCGACGGCCCCCTGCGAGTGCTCGTGATCGGCGGCAGCCTGGGCGCGCGCGCCTTCGCACGCGTGGTGCCCGACGCGATTGCCCGCCTGCCCGAATCGCGCCGTCCGCGAGTGCTTCACCAGGCCGGCCGCCAGTTCGACGCGACGAAGGAAGCCTACGAACAAGCCGGGGTCGAGGGCGAGGTCGTGCAGTTCATCGACGACATGGCCGGCGCGTGGGGCGAGGCCGACGTGGCCATTTGTCGTGCCGGTGCCTTGACGGTGGCCGAACTGGCCGCCGCGGGCCTGGCCTCGGTCCTTGTGCCTTTTCCGCACGCCGTCGACGATCACCAGTTCAGCAATGCCCGCTACCTGGTGGACGGCAAGGCCGCCTGGCTGGTGCGCGAGTTCGATTTCGACGCACGCTGGCTGGCTGAGCATCTGGGCGCAATGGCACGCCCGCACCTGCTATCCATGGCCCGCAATGCCCGCGCCCTGGCGCGGAACGGTGCAGCCGAGGCCGTGGCGGATGCCTGCCTGGAGGTAGCCGCATGATGACACAAAGGCACGCGCCCAGTCTGATGCACCGAACGCGCCGCATTCACCTGGTGGGGATCGGTGGCGCCGGCATGTGCGGCATTGCCGAAGTGCTGATCAACCTCGATTTCGAAGTCAGCGGATCGGACCTGCAGCGGTCCACGACCGTCGTTCGCCTTCTGGATATGGGCGCCGATATCAAGATCGGTCATGCCGCCGATAACCTCGGCGATGCCGATGTGGTCGTGGTCTCGGGGGCGGTGCCGGAAGACAATCCGGAAGTGATGGCCGCCCGCGAGCGCCGTATTCCGGTCATCGCACGTGCCGAGATGCTGGGCGAGTTGATGCGCTTTCGCCAGGGCATCGCCGTCGCCGGTACCCACGGCAAGACGACCACTACATCGCTGGTTGCGACCCTTCTTGCCGAGGGCGGGCTGGATCCGACCTTTATCGTGGGTGGCCTGGTCAACGCCTTCGGCACGGGCGCGCAACTGGGCCAGGGTCGATATCTGGTCGCCGAGGCGGACGAATCCGACGGCTCCTTCCTCAAGCTGCAGCCGGTAATTTCGGTCGTCACCAATATCGATCGTGATCATCTCGACGCCTACCAGGGCAGCTTCGACCAGTTGCAGCGCGCCTTTCTGGAATTCCTGCATCACCTGCCTTTCTTCGGCGTGGCGGTGTTGTGCATCGACGACGCCCACGTGGCCGAACTGATTCCCGAGGTGGGGCGCACCGTGGTGACTTACGGCTTCGACGAGCAGGCCGACGTGCGGGCGACCGGCGTCCACCAGACCGGCCGGCACATGCATTTCGACCTGTGGCTTCCAGGGGAGGAGAGCGCCCGGGCCGTCAGCCTGGCCCAGCCGGGCCGGCACAACGTGCTCAATGCGCTCGGTGCCGCCGCCGTGGCCAGCGAGGTCGGTATTACGCCCGAGGCGATCGTCCGCGGCTTGCAGGACTTCGGTGGAATCGGCCGCCGCTTCGCCGAGATCGGTACGCTCGACGTGGCCGGCCGACGAGTCCTGGCCTTCGAGGACTATGGCCATCACCCGACCGAGCTGGAGGCCGTCATTCAGGCCGCGCGCGAGGGCTGGCCCGACCGGCGCCTGGTGCTGTTCTTCCAGCCGCATCGTTATACCCGTACCCGTGACCAGTTCGACGACTTCGCGCGCGTGCTCTCCAGCGCGGATTCTCTCGTGCTGGCCGATCTCTACCCGGCCGGCGAACCCGCCCTGTCCGGGATCGACTCGGACACGCTGGCCAAGGCCGTAGGAAGGCGGCGTGAAATACCCATGCGTCGAATCGGCCCCGTCAGCGAGGCGGTCGATGTCCTGCCCGATTTGCTTCACGACGGTGATCTGCTTCTGGTCATGGGTGCCGGTGACGTCGGGCGCCTTGGTGGATTGTTGAGAGAACGCTACGCCGGGGAGGCCACATGACGCTTGGTGATCCGCGCAAATTCGGACAGGTAGCCCTGGTCGTCGGTGGTGAAAGCGGCGAACGCGAAGTCTCGCTGCGGGGCGGGCGCGCTGTAGCCGCCGCGATGGACAAGCTCGGCATCCAGTACAGCGTGGTCGATGGGCCGCGGCGTTTGCTCGAGCACGTCGCCGCCGGCCATTACGACCGCGTGTTCAACCTGCTGCACGGCCGTGGCGGCGAGGACGGCACCTTGCAGGGCGCTTTGCGCATCTACGGTGTGCCGGTGACCGGCTCAGGCGTGCTTGCCTCGGCGCTGACCATGGACAAGGTCCAGAGCAAACGGATCTTTACAGCCTGCGGCCTGCCGACGCCCGAATGGGCCGTGGCGAGCAGCGCGTCCGACAGCGAGCGAATCCTGCAGTCGATGACCCCGCCGCTGTTTGTAAAACCCGTGCGGGAAGGGTCGAGCCTGGGCATGAGCCGGGTCATGGAAGCCGGCCAGCTTCAGCCTGCGCTGGAGAAAGCCCTTTCCCACGATGAAACGGTACTGGTCGAGCCGATGATCCGGGGCGTCGAGTACACCGCGGCCGTCCTGGATGATCGGGTCCTCCCGCTGATTCGCCTGGAGACACCGCGCGAGTTCTACGACTACCAGGCCAAGTATGAATCGGGCGATACGCAGTATCGCTGCCCCTGCGGCCTGGACGGGGCCGCGGAGGCGCGCCTTGCCGAGTTGTGCCTGACCGCCTTCCGGGTGCTGGGCACCTCGGGCTGGGGTCGGGTGGATCTGATGGTGGATGAAGACGAGCAGCCCTGGCTGCTGGAGGTGAACACGACGCCGGGCATGACCGATCACTCGCTCATGCCCATGGCCGCGAAAGCGGCGGGAATCGAATTCGAGGAACTGGTATGGCGGATTCTGGAAACCAGTCTGAACGGTTGATACGGCCGGCCTGGCTGGCCACGGCGGTGCTCGCGGGCGCAGCCCTGCTGCTGGCGCTGTGGCTGCGTTCGGGCCTGATCGGCGGTGACCAGTGGCCGATTCGCTGGCTCGATGTCGCCGGAGAGCTGGAGCGTACCAGCGCCAGCCAGGTGCGCGGTGCCGTCGCCGAGGAAGCCGGCCGCGGGTTCTTCGCGGTCGACCTCGAGAGCGTTCGCACGCGGGTCGAGGCGCTGCCCTGGGTGGCCCGGGCCGAAGTGAGTCGCGAGTGGCCCGATGCGCTGCTCATCGACATCATCGAACACAGGCCGGTGGCGCGATGGAACGACGACCGGCTCTTCAGCCACGGCGGAGAATTATTCAGCGTAAGCGGCAGTGAGGGGATGCAGGGGCTGGCGCAGCTGCGCGGGCCCGAATCCCGCGGCGGCGATGTGCTCGAGCGCTGGCAGGCCATGCGCAGCCGGCTCGGCAGCGTGGGCCGTGACGTGGTCGAGCTCTCTGTCGATGAACGTGGTGCCTGGCGCGCCGTTCTCGATAACGGCGTCACGCTGGTGCTGGGAAGGGAGCAGGTGACCAAGAGACTGGCGCGCTACATCGGCGCGCAGGCCGCCCTGGACGACTTTGATCGGCCGGTTCGGCTCATCGACATGCGCTACACCAACGGCCTGGCGGTGCGCTGGGCCGACGCGCAAACAGAACGCGACAGCGACACGCCAAAGGGAGAAGAAGCGACACATGGCTAAACGACCGGACAAATCGCTGGTCGTCGGACTGGATATCGGCACCAGCAAGATCGTTGCCATCGTCGGCGAGGTTCAGGCCGACGGGCAAGTGGAAGTGGTCAGTCTGGGTTCGCATCCTTCGCGCGGGCTCAAGCGTGGCGTGGTTGTGGATATCGAGTCGACCGAGCAGTCCATCCAGCGCGCCATCGAGGAAGCCGAGCTGATGGCGGATTGCCAGATTCACTCCGTTTTTGCCGGAATCGCCGGCAGTCACATCAGCTCGCTCAATTCTCACGGCGCGGTGGCGATCCGGGACAAGGAGGTCACCGATGGCGACGTCGAACGCGTACTCGAATCGGCGCGCGCGGTGGCCATCCCGGCGGACCAGCGCATCCTGCACGTGCTGCCGCAGGAGTACGTCATCGATTCCACCGACGGCATCCGCCAGCCGGTGGGTATGTCCGGTGTGCGCCTGGAAGCGCGCGTTCACCTGGTCACCGCCGCGGTCAGCGCGGTCCAGAACGTCACCAAGTGCGTCGCCCGCTGCGGATTGCAGGTCGACGACCTCATCCTGCAGCAGCTGGCGTCCAGCTACGCGGTACTCAGCGAGGACGAGAAGGACCTGGGGATCGTGCTGGTCGATATTGGTGCGGGCACGACTGATATCGCGGTATTCACCGAGGGTGCGATCCGCTACACGGCCTGCATTCCGATTGCCGGTGACCTGGTCACCAACGACATTGCGGTGGCGCTGCGTACCCCGACGGTGCACGCCGAGGAAATCAAGATCAAGTACGCCTGCGCGCTCGAGCAGATGGCCAGTTCCGACGAGACCATCCAGGTACCCAGCGTGGGCGACCGGCCGCCCCGGCGCCTCGAGCGTCAGACCCTGGCGCAGGTGGTCGAAGCGCGCTACCGCGAGCTCTTCCATCACGTCCACAAACAACTGCGGCAGTCCGGCTTCGAATCGATGATTCCGGCCGGCCTGGTGCTGACCGGCGGTGGCTCGAAGATGGAAGGTGTGGTCGAGCTGGCCGAGGAAATCCTGCACATGCCGGTTCGGTTGGGCGCGCCCCAGCACGTCACCGGCCTGTCGGAAGTCGTGAACAACCAGATTCATTCGACCGGCGTGGGTCTTCTGATCTACGGCAGCCGTATGGAAGGACCGCGGCGCACCGGACTGGCGCGTGGCGGGGAAAGTCTCTGGAACCGTATCAAGAACTGGTTCCAGGGAGAGTTTTGAAATGGGAGCGACTGGCTTCCACGAGTGTTTGCCCGAACTCGATGTACCTCGGGCAAGGCATGGGAGCGGCACAAAGCGTCCGGCAAGAAGGCGCGTGCCGCCATCCCTTAGTAAGAGAGTGTTCAGGCCAAGACCGGCCTTTGTTGATCGACATGGCGAGCGAAAGGAGAAACCGACATGCCTTTTGAATTGATCGAAAATTACACACCCGGTGCGACCATAAAGGTCGTCGGGATAGGCGGAGGCGGCGGAAACGCCGTCAACCAAATGGTCGAACAGGCCATCGAGGGCGTGGAGTTCATCTGCGTCAACACTGACTCACAGGCACTGCGCAACTTCTCGGGCAAGTCCACGCTCCAGATCGGATCGGGCGTGACCAAGGGCCTGGGCGCCGGCGCCAACCCCGAAGTGGGGCGGCAGGCGGCGCTGGAAGACCGCGACCGCATCAGCGAGATGCTGGAAGGCTGCGACATGGTGTTCATCACCGCCGGCATGGGCGGCGGCACCGGAACCGGGGCCGCGCCGGTGGTGGCCCAGACTGCCAAGGAAATGGGCATCCTGACCGTGGCCGTGGTGACCCGGCCCTTCCCCTTCGAGGGGCAGCGTCGCAGCGCCGTGGCCAAGCAGGGCATCGACGAGTTGTCGCATCACGTCGACTCGCTGATCACCATTCCCAACGGCAAGCTGCTGAGCGTGCTGGGTGGCGAAGTGACCCTGCTCGACGCTTTCAAGTCGGCCAACCAGGTGCTCTCGGGCGCGGTGCAGGGCATCGCCGAACTGATCACGCGGCCGGGCCTGATCAACGTCGACTTTGCCGACGTGCGCACGGTCATGAGCGAGATGGGCATGGCCATGATGGGCGCCGGCACTGCCAAGGGCGAGGATCGTGCCCTGATGGCCGCGCAGTCGGCAATCGGGTCACCGCTGCTCGAAGACGTCGACCTCAACGGTGCCTGCGGCATCCTGGTCAACGTCACTGCCGGCATGAACCTCAGCATGAAGGAGTTCGAGGAAGTCGGCACCACCGTCGCCGACCTCGCCAGCGAGGACGCTACGGTTGTCATCGGCACGGTCATCGATCCGGACATGAATGACGAGTTGCGCGTGACCGTGGTGGCCACCGGCCTGGGGTCGCAGCGCCCAAAGCGCGAAGAGCGGCCGATGGAAGTCGTCCGCACCGGTACCGATAATCGTGCCGCATTCACCGCGACCGAGGAAGAGCAGCACGCGCAGGGCACGCGCGACCGGCGCCAGTCCGAACCGGGCGAGAGCCGCAAGCTCTTTGGTGAGCAGAAGGAAATGGACTATCTCGATATTCCGGCCTTCCTGCGCAACCAGGCCGACTGAGGCTGCCGACTGTCTCGGGGGTTGATGCAGTCGAAAAACAAATCGCCGGCACGGGCGTCTGACTCGCCACGGACGCCTGGCCGGCCGGTTTGTGTCATGGATACGACGCCGAATGTGGTTTTTGGGCAACACATGTGGCAATTTTCACGAAAAATTGCTTTTTCGCGACACATGGCTGTGCTATGCTCCGCGGCGTCAACCAGCAATCGGTTAACGCAGTGATCCGACAAAGAACACTCAAGAACGTCATCCGCGCCACCGGCGTGGGTCTGCATACCGGAGAAAAGGTCCTGATGACCCTGCGGCCGGCGCCCGCCAATAGCGGTATCGTCTTTCGCCGTGTCGACCTCGATCCAATCGCGGAAATCAAGGCCGAACCCCACCTGGTGCGTGACACCGCCTTGTCGACCACCCTGGTCAACGACGCGGGCGTGCGCGTGGCCACGATCGAACACCTCATGTCTGCGCTCGCCGGACTGGGGATCGACAACCTCTACATCGACCTGAGTGCCGCCGAAGTGCCGATCATGGACGGCAGTGCCGGCCCGTTCGCATTCCTGATCCAGTCGGCCGGTATCGCCGAGCAGAACGCCCCGAAGCGCTTCATCCGGCTCAAGAAGACCGTCGAGGTGCGCGATGAGGACCGCTGGGCGCGATTCGAGCCGCATGAAGGGTTTCGAGTCAATTTCACGATCGAATTCGACCACCCGGTCATTCGCTCACATTCCTGCCAGGCCGACGTGGAGTTCTCCACCACCTCCTACCTCAAGGAAGTGGCCCGTGCGCGCACCTTCGGCTTCATGCGCGACATCGAATACCTGCGCCAGCGCAACCTGGTACTCGGCGGAAGCCTCGACAACGCCGTCGTGCTCGACGATTACCGCGTACTCAACGAGAACGGCCTGCGATACGAAGACGAGTTTGTCAAGCACAAGATACTCGACGCCATCGGCGATCTCTATCTGCTCAATCGCAACCCGATCGGCGCGTTCTTCGGCCACAAGTCCGGCCACGAACTCAATAACCAGCTCGTCCGCCAGATCCTGGCCGACGAGACGGCCTGGGAAGAGGTCACCTTCGAGGACGACGAGCCGGCGCCGATTTCGTATGTGCAGCCGGCACAGGCAGTCTGAGAAAGCTTCGAGAGCTACTGCGCGAGCGACTGACGGCGTCCGGCGGTGCTCGGAATCCTCATGTATTCGCACATACACTCCGGTTCCTGCGCTCCGGCGGCCACCGTCAGTCGCCCGCTCGCTACGCTCTCGAAACTTTCTATAGACAAATCTAACCGTTCCTAGTGAAGCCGGGGGACGACGATCACCCTCGTCCCCTCCAGCCGCTCGTCAAGCTGCCGATTCGCCTCCCTGAGCAGGTCATCTGCCATCAGGCGGGCGCGGCTGGCCCAGGCGGGGCTGGTGGCGGCCAGGACGAGGGTTTTGCCCTCGATGCAGGCCAGGCCGATGTGCTCGCGCATGCTGCCCGGGAGGACCTGGCGCAGGCTGGCGTCGAGTCGGTCGAGGGCGCGGGCGGTGGCCAGCAGGCGGGAGAGCCCGTCATGGCCGGCCGAAACGTCCGATATCTCGCGCTCTCTGCGGCGATCATTGCTCATCACCCGAATTCCTGGGGCGGAAACCCTGCAGTTTAACGCCTTGGGAGGCTACAATGGCAGGCTGTGCTTGTGCCCGTGCGGTGTCGGCCCCAAGTAGATTCACTTCGGAAGAACCACTTCTTAGCCAACGGACGATTCATGCTCAAATCCCTGATCACCAAGGTGGTGGGCAGCCGCAACGAGCGGCTGATCAAGACCCTCTACAAGGATGTCGAGGCGATCAACGCCTTCGAGCCGGAATTCCAGAAACTCAGCGACGCCGATCTCAAGGCCAAGACCGCGGAGTTCCGCAAACGTCACAGCGACGGCGAGAGCCTCGACCAGCTTTTGCCGGAAGCCTTTGCGGCGGTACGCGAGGCGTCCGTACGGACTCTCGGCATGCGTCACTTCGACGTCCAGCTGATCGGCGGCATGGTGCTGCACCAGGGCAAGATTTCCGAAATGAAGACCGGTGAGGGCAAGACCCTCGTCGCCACGCTAGCCGTGTATCTCAACGCCATTCCTGACAAGGGCGTGCACCTGGTTACGGTCAACGACTACCTGGCCCGCCGCGACGCCGAGTGGATGAAGCCGATCTACTCGGCCCTGGACCTGAGCGTTGGCGTATCGGTGCCCGGCATGAGTCCCGACGCCAAGCGCGAAGCCTACAACGCCGACGTTACCTACGGCACCAACAACGAGTTCGGCTTCGACTACCTGCGCGACAACATGGCCTTCTCGCTGGAACAGCGCGTGCAGCGCGGCCGGCACTTCGCCATCGTCGACGAAGTTGACTCCATCCTGATCGATGAGGCGCGAACGCCCCTGATCATCTCCGGCCCCACCGACGAAGGCCCCGACATCTACGTCAAGATGAACCGGATCGTTCCGCAGCTCCAACCGCAGGAAGAAGAAGAGGGGCCGGGTGACTTCACCATCGACGAAAAGACCAAGCAGGTCTACCTGACCGAAGATGGCATGGCCAAGGTTGAAGGCCTGCTGGCCGAGGCCGGCATGATCGAGTCCGGCGCCAGCCTTTACGACTCGGCCAACCTGGGCCTGATGCACACACTCAATGCCGCGCTGCGCGCGCACCACCTGTTCCACAAGGACACCGACTACATCGTGAGCGACGGCGAGGTGATCATCGTCGATGAGTTCACGGGGCGCACCATGCCGGGACGGCGCTGGTCCGAGGGTCTGCACCAGGCCATCGAGGCCAAGGAAGGCGTACCCATTCAGCGCGAGAACCAGACCCTGGCGTCGATCACCTTCCAGAACTATTTCCGGCTGTACGAAAAGCTCTCGGGCATGACCGGCACGGCCGACACCGAGGCGTACGAGCTGCAGTCCATCTACGGCCTGGAAGTGGTGGTCATTCCCACCCACAAGCCGATGGTTCGCGAAGACCACCCCGACCTGGTCTTCCTGACCAAGCAGGAAAAATTCGACGCCATCGTCGCCGACATAACCGACTGCGTGTCCAGGGGGCAGCCGGTGCTCGTCGGTACCACGTCGATCGAGAATTCCGAGCTCATCGCCAACGAGCTCAAGAAGGCGGGCATCAAGCACGAGGTGCTCAACGCCAAGCAGCACGAGCGCGAGGCGCACATCATCGAGCAGGCCGGCCAGCCCGGCGCGGTCACCATCGCCACCAACATGGCCGGCCGTGGTACCGACATCGTGCTCGGCGGCAATCTCGAGGCCGAGCTGCGCGACCTGGGCGAGGATGCCAGCGAGGAAGCTCGTCGCAAGGTCAAGGAGGACTGGCAAAAGCGCCATGACCAGGTGATCGAAGCCGGTGGCCTGCATATCATCGGCACCGAGCGCCACGAGTCGCGGCGAATCGACAACCAGCTTCGCGGCCGCTCCGGCCGTCAGGGCGATCCGGGCTCAAGCCGTTTCTACCTTTCGCTGGACGACAGCCTGATGCGCATCTTCGCCTCCGAGCGCATGAGCGGCATGATGCAGAAACTGGGCATGCGCGACGGCGAATCGATCCAGCACCCCTGGGTCAACCGCGCCATCGAGAACGCGCAACGCAAGGTCGAGGCGCACAACTTCGACATGCGCAAGCACCTGCTGGAATACGACGACGTGGCCAATGACCAGCGCCGCGTCATCTACTCCCAGCGCAACGAGTTGATGGAAGCCGAAGACATCAAGGACACCATTGACTCCATCCGTGAAGAGGTCTTCGATCGGCTGATCAGCCAGTTCATTCCGCCCGGTTCCATCGACGAGATGTGGGATTCGGAAGGTCTCGAGCGCGCGTTGGGCGGCGAGTTCGGTATCGAGGTGCCCATCCAGCGCTGGCTAGAAGAAGATGACACCCTGGCCGAGGAAGGCCTGCGCAAGAAGGTGATGGAAGCCGTCGAGGCGCACTACCAGGCCAAGGAAGACATGGTCGGATCCTCGGTCATGCGCCAGTTCGAGAAGGCATTGATGCTGTCGATTCTCGACCAGCAGTGGAAGGAACATCTCGCCGGCATGGATTACCTGCGCCGCAGCGTCGGATTGCGCAGCTTTGCGCAGAAGAAGCCGCAGCAGGAATACAAGCGCGAGGGCTTCGAGATGTTCACCGAAATGCTCGACAGCATGAAACACGAGGTGATGAAGGGCCTGGCGCGTGTGCGTGTTCGCAGCGAGGACGACGTTCAGGCGGTCGACCAGCAGCGAAAGCGCGAAGCGCCGATGCAGTTCCAGCATGCCGAGGCCCAGTCAGCCACCGGCGAAGGCGCTGCAGGTGGCGACCGGCCGGACGGCCAGGGCACCGACAAACCCGACACCTTTGTGCGTCACGGCCGCAAGGTTGGCCGCAACGAGCCCTGTCCCTGCGGGTCCGGCAAGAAATACAAGCAGTGCCACGGGAAGCTGGGGTAAGGCGCGTTGTGTGAAGCCTGTGGCGTCGGACTCGACCGAGCTGATTGAGGTTGTCGCCGGCGTCCTGCGCGATGCCCGCGGGAGAATCCTGCTGGCGCAGCGTCCGCACGGAAAGCACCTGGCCGGAACCTGGGAGTTTCCCGGCGGCAAGCGCGACGATAACGAGACCGGCAGTCAAGCCCTGGCGCGCGAGCTGGACGAGGAGCTGGGGATTGCCGTGCGCTCGCTCCGGCCCTGGCTGGCGGTGACGCACCGCTATCCCGAAATCATCGTCCGGCTGGAGCTCCATCTGGTCGACGACTGGACCGGCGAACTGCACGGCCGCGAGGGCCAGGCGCTCTCGTGGGTCACGGTCGAGGAAATGAATGAACTGCCGATGCCGGCCGCCGATCGTCCGATCGTGCGCGCCTTCGGGCTCGATGACCGCTATGCCATCACGCCCGATCCCGAAGACCTGGGGGGGCCCGAAGCCTTGCTGGACTGGACTCTCGGCTCGCTCGAGCGGGGCATTCGACTGTTCCAGCTTCGCGCCGGATCGCTCGACGAGGCGGCGCTGGCCAAGCTGGCCCGCGAATTCGGTGAGCTAATGGCCGGCAGCGATGCACGCTGGCTGCTCAACGGTCCGCCGGAAATGGTTCCCGCAGTTGGCGCTGACGGGATTCATCTCGATGCTGCCGGCTTCAAAAGCCTGACGGCTCGCCCGTTGTCCGGTGACTACCTGGTCGCCGCGTCCTGCCGTGATGAATCGGATTTGGCCCGCTCGGGGGAGCTGGAGCTGGATTTCGTGACGATCTCGCCGGTCCGAAGCACGGCCGGCCATCCGCAAGCAGCTGCGCTGAGCTGGGACGGTTTCGAGCGCCTGAGCCGATGTTCGCCGCTCCCTGTTTATGCGCTCGGCGGCTGTGCGCCGAAAGATCTCGAGCGCTCACGCGAGCACGGCGGCTTCGGCGTAGCCGGTAGCTTGGCCTTCGGTAAGCCTTAATGGTGATCGAAACCGTTCAACTGCCCATTCGCTCGCGATCCATGCCCGGGCCCGGCACGGTGGATGTCTGGCTGACCCGGCTCACCGAGATGCCGCTCGATACCGGGCCGCGCGGCGACACCCGTCGCGAGCGCATCATGCGACAGCGCGTACAGCAGCAGTTCTTCCTGCGCCTGCTGCTGGCCGCCTACCTGGGTTGTCCCGGCAAGTCTGTTCGATTGGTCCGAAGCGATCGCGGCAAGCCCATGCTGGCCGGGGAGCATGCCGAAAGTCCACTGCAGTTCAATGCATCGCATTCCGGTGACTGGCTGGCCGTGGCGGTTGCCGACGGCGTGGCGGTCGGTATCGATATCGAGACGGAACGGCTCCTGCCGCGCGCGTCCCTGCTGGCGGGACGCTTCCTTTCCCCTGCAGAAAGCGAATGGATCAACGGGCTGGACGAGCCCTTCAGATCGAAGCAGTTTCTGAAGCAGTGGACGGCGCGCGAATCGCTGGTCAAGGCGCGTGGTTGCGGGCTGGCCGGTTGTCTCGGGGAAATGGCACTGGACTGGCAGCCGCCCGCCATCCGCCGACTACCCGCCGACTGGGATTGCGCGGGTGAGATGGCGCTGCGTTCCCTGCATTTGCCAGACGGGATCGTGGGTCACTTGTCGGTTGGGCAAGGGCCCGTCGAACCCGTCGTTCGCCATATCACCATGTAAATGTCGAAGCCTGGCGGGTTGGCGGCGTTACACTGAAATTCGTCCGAAATGGAGCCGAGCATGTTCTTGCAGCGCAGCACCTGGCCTGAAGTCGAAGCCTATCTCAAGCGCTCAAGTGGGATTGTCATTCCCATCGGTTCAACCGAACAGCACGGGCCGACCGGCCTGATCGGCACCGATGCCATTTGCCCCGAGACGATTGCCGGGGGGCTGGCCGATGCCGGCATTCTGATCGGGCCGACGCTGAGCATCGGCATGGCGCAGCATCACCTGGGCTTTCCCGGCTCGATCACGCTGCGACCTTCCACCCTGCTTGCCGTCGTGCGCGATGTGGTCAATTCCCTGGCCGTTCACGGCTTTACGCACTTCTATTTTCTCAACGGACACGGCGGCAACATCGCCACGGTCAACGCCGCCTTCGCCGAGGTCTGGGCCGATGCCAGCCTGAGTGACCAACCGTCAGGCCTGAGAATGAAGATGGGCAACTGGTTCGCCGGAAAGCGCGTCCAGGCCCTGGCCCGCGAGCTCTACGGCGAGGCCGACGGCAGTCATGCCACCGCCTCGGAAATCGCCCTGACCTGGTATGCCTGCCCGGAAGCGGAGCGGCGCGACAAACTGGACCCGGTACGTGCGCCGGACGGTCCGATTCGCGATGCCGCCGACTATCGAAAACACTTCCCCGACGGGCGCATCGGCTCGGAGCCGAATCTCGCCACCCACGAGCACGGCAAGCGTTTCTACGCGGCCGGGGTGGCCGATGCGCTGGAGGATTACCGCGAATTCATGGATCGAAGCTGATTCCGTACCGGGTTGCGAAATGTCTATTTTGTGATATAAATCACATAGAGGAAATTATTGTGAGGTTTTTTTCTCAAACAGTTCGTTCCGTTCCACAGGACTGAAAAAAGGGGAAACCGAGTGTTCACCATCCACTTCGCCGGCGAGCGTCGGCGCCGGGGTATTCTGGGCTGCGGCTTGATGCTGCTCCTCGTTTTTGCAATGAACGTCGAGGCGCAGGATGACGCATCGACACCTGCCGGACTCGGTGATCGCGCGGCCGAGAAGATTCGCGACGCGAACTCGGCGAGTCGCATCTCCGAACGCAATGCGCTCATCGATGAAGCGCTCGATATGCTGGATGCGGTGGCCGAGCATCCGCAGGCCAATCGGGACAACATCAGGCGAAGTCGCTTCGATCGCGTGGTCGCACTTCGAACCCGCGAATCCATGGAGGAAGCGGTCGCCGCCTGGGAAAAGCTGCTGGCGGATGGAATCGAACCGCCAGTGTACGTGACCGTTGCGGCCGCCGACGCATTCCTGTATCTGCGTAAACCCGAACGGGCTGCGGAACTCTATCTGGAAGTCCTCGACAGGCGCCCGGAGCGCATCGAGACGCGACAGTCCTTGTTCTGGTCGCAGCTCGAGCAGGAAGAGTTCGACGAAGCACTGGAAACGATCGATACTCTCGCCGACCATCCGGAACTTGAACCCGGTTCGCGCATGCGGCGTGATGCGCGTATAACCGCAGCCATGGGGCGCGGCTATGCCAATCGCCTTGAAGAAGCCATGGAATCGCTCGAGGACGTCGTTGCCGATCATCCGGAGAGTGCAGCGGCCAAGCGTGCTCTGGCTACCATCTATCGCTGGCGGGGCTGGAGTCGCCGTGCGCTCGAATTGGTGGAGCCGGTGCTGGAATCGGATCCCGAGCGTACCGACAACCGCCTGCTGCACGCCGCATTGCTTCGCGATCTGGGGCGTTATAAAAGCACCGGTGAAATCCTTGAAGCGCTTCATCGCGAGCACCCCGAGAATCGTCACGTTCAGCGCGATTACGCCGGCTGGCTGACACGTGATCGCTGGGCAATCTCGACTCACGGCGAGTACGGTGAAAGCGACGGGGTGCGGGAGTTCGGCAGCCGCGACCGGGCACTGCACCTGCGCTTTTCCGCGCCCTGGATCGGAAATTATCTGCAGCCCTACCTGAGGAGCGAATACAGCGATGCCACGTTCCCGGAGGGCGAAGCGGATTACGATCGCATCGGGATCGGTATCGATTACCGGCGGAATGGACACCGGCTCAACCTCGAATTCCATCGCGATCGTCACAGCAGAGAGGATGACGGTTTCACGGCCGCCTGGGACTTCCAGGTCGACGATTATTGGAGTCTGGCGACGCGCTACGAAAGCTTTTCGACCGACGTGCCGTTGCGTGCGCGCGGGCAGGGCCTGGATGGCTGGAAGGCCGAGGCCGCCCTTCGCTGGCAAGCACACGAATCGCTCGGCCTGCGGCTGGGCGTCTCGCGCCTGGCCATTTCCGACGGCAACGAGCGTGATTCCGTCCTGGCCTCCCTGCGGCACCGTTTGCGCGTATCGTCTCATCACACCACCGACGGGACGCTCGATCTCTATGCCGCACGCGCCAGCCAGACCGGCGGGCCATACTACAACCCCGAGGAGGACGCGTCCCTGGCCTATGTCGTTCAGCACGACTGGTTGACCTGGCGTCGCTATGAACATAGTTTCACCCAGCGTTTCGTGCTCGGTGGCGGTGCCTATTGGCAAAAGAATTTCGGCACGAACGCCATTGGTCTGGGGCGCTACGAACATCTCTGGCAGCTCAGCCAGCACTGGTTCTTCCACTATGGGGTGGGTATTGCCAGCCGGGTCTACGATGGCGACCGGGAAACCCGCGTGGACGGCCAGGTCTGGCTGCGGGGGTTGTTCTGATGTACAGACTCTCTCTTACGCTGACAAGTGAATCGGAAAGGGGATATATCGATGTTGCCCTGGGGTGAAAGTACCGGCGTGCTGGCCACGCTGTTCAACTTCGCGTTCTTCTACCCGTTGTTCATGGCCTGGCTGTGGATGATCGGTGGGGTGTGGTATTACTTCCACTGGGAGCGGCGCATCACGCGCTCACCCGAGGAGCCGCCCGAACTGGACGAGTATCCCGGCTGCTCCATTCTGCTGCCCTGCCACAATGAGGGCGACCAGGTACGCGAGACGCTCGAGTGGCTTTTCAAACAGACTTATCCAAGTTTCGAGATCATTGCCGTCAACGACGCCAGCACGGACGATACCGGTGAGATTCTCGAGGAAATGGCCGCCAGTCACGACAACCTGCGCGTTATCCACTTCAAATCCAACCAGGGCAAGGCCATGGGCCTGCGCGTGGCCGCGGTTGCTTCACGCCACGAGTTCCTATTTTGCGTTGACGGTGATGCCATCCTCGGCAAGACCGCGTTGCAGTGGATGATGTGGCATTTCGTGAACGGCCCGCGTGTCGGCGCCGTGACGGGAAACCCACGCATTCGAAATCGATCGACTATGCTTGGTCGCCTGCAAGTCGGCGAGTTCTCTTCCATCATCGGCCTGATCAAGCGTGCCCAGCGTATTTATGGACGGATTTTCACCGTGTCGGGCGTGGTTTCCGGTTATCGCAAGGCTGCCCTGCACCGCAATCGCTACTGGAACACCGACATGGTTACCGAGGACATCGACGTGACCTGGCTGTTGCAGGCTGACCACTGGGATGTGCGCTACGAGCCGAACGCGTTGTGCTGGATCTTGATGCCCGAAACCCTCAAGGGACTGTGGAAACAGCGCCTCCGCTGGGCCCAGGGTGGTGTGGAGGTGCTTCTGCGCTATGGGCTGAAAGCCCTGCGCTGGCGCCAACGCCGCATGTGGGGGGTGGTGGCCGAATACACGCTCAGCGTGCTCTGGGCCTATGTGATGGCCACTATCTTCCTGGTCTACTTCCTGGGTTTTGTCGTGCCGATACCCGAAACATTGCGGGTCGAGTCGATCCTGCCGCAGTGGAACGGCATCGTGCTCGGTGTGACCTGTCTGCTCCAGTTCGCCGTCAGTCTGATCATCGACAGCCGTTACGAACGAGGCCTCTGGCGAGTTTATTTCTGGGTAATCTGGTATCCGCTCGCGTTCTGGGTCATCAGTATGTTGACCACGGTGGTTGCCCTGCCCAAGGCTCTGGTCAAAGGCCATGGTGAGCGCGCTGTCTGGACCAGTCCCGACAGGGGGGTGCGGCCATGACGCGCTATTCGCCCGAGCATCCGGAAATCATCTATCGACCGGACCTTCAGCCGTCCGGGCGCAGGGCCCTCTTCTCGGCGATCACACTGGTGGCCTGGATCCTTTGGTTCTACCTGTTCATGCCGTTGTTGAGTCTCGGCGCCTGGTGGTTCGGCGTGGAGTCGTTTCGACACTACATGCTCGACCCCGAGCGCAGTGGTTATCTATTGACCCTGACCGCCTATGCCATCGTCGTGGCCGTCACGGCGCTGGTCATCATCGGCTGGTCGCGCTACAACCAGGTGCGGTTCAGTGGCCCGGATCGGAGGCACCATATGCCTCCGGTGACCAACGAGATGATCCAGGAGAAGTTCCAGCTCGATGCGGAAATGCTCCAGCGCGTTCAGAAGGCCAAGGCCATCGAACTTGACTTCGAGAAAGGCGGTAAGCTCACCAGCGCGGCGTTCAGGTATGAGAGCCAGATAGAACCAGAGGTGTTCCGCGAAGCTTCCGGCGCCGTTCGCCGAAGTTGATTCAGCGGGCGCGCCAGCACAACCATCCCAGTATGAAGCCGGCGGTTACCGCTACGGCACCTGGCAGCGAATGACCTTCCCACAGCGGGGCGACCTGGTAGCCGGCCAGCACGGCGCCGGAGACGACGAGGCCGGCAGCGAAGACGGCGCCCGGCAGGCGGCGGTTGTGGCGTCCGAGTTCGTCGGCGAGCTTTTCGAGATCTTCCGAATCGATGCGCGTGCGCAGTCGACCTTCGCCGGTGGTCTTGAGGAAGCCGTGGAACAGGCCGGGTAGTTCCGGCGCGCGGGCGAGCCACGACGGCATCTCTTTCAGCATGCGGCGGGCCGTGCGCGGCAGTCCGTAGCGTTCGGCGAAAATCGCTTCCAGTTCCGGCTTGGCCACGTCCCAGATGTTCAGCCGCGGATACAGTTCGCGGCCCATGCCCTCGATATTGAGAAGTGTTTTCTGCAGCATGATCAGCTGTGGCTGCAGGGTGAGCTTGAACTGGCGAGCAACCGAGAACAGCTCGATCACCATTTCGGCAAACGAGACTTCCTCCAGCGGGCGGGTGAAGTTGGGCTCGCCCACCGTCCGCACAGCTGCCGTCAGTTCGTCCAGGCGCGTGTCGGCCGGAACCCAGCCGGCCTCAACGTGCAGTTCCGCCACGCGCCGGTAGTCGCGGTTGAAGATGGCCAGGAAATTTTCACCGATGTAGTAGAGGTCTTCGGGCGTCAGGCTTTCGACGATGCCGAAATCCAGCGCGATCCAGGTCGGGTCCTGTGGGTTTGTCGTGTCGACCAGAAGGTTGCCGGGATGCATGTCGGCATGGAACAGGTTGTCACGGAAGACCTGGCTGTAGAACACGCGGATGCCGCGCCGGGCCAGGCGCTCGAGGTTGACGCCGCGGCGCTTGAGTTCGGCAATGTCCTTGACCGGAACGCCCTCGACGCGTTCCATCACCAGCACTCGCGGCGCGGTCATTTGCCAGTGAATAGCCGGGATGTAGAGGTCGCGGGAGCCCTCGAAATTCCGCTTGAGCAGCGAAGCGCTGGCCGCCTCCGCCTTCATGTCCAGTTCGCGATAGATAACTCGCTGAAATTCGGAGACGATATCGTCGGGCCGGATGCGATCGCCCTCGGGATGGTAGCGGCGAACCAGTCGCGCCAGTGCACGCAGCAGTTCGAGGTCGCGTCGGATCTGTAGCTCTATGCCCGGTCGCACGACCTTGACTACAACCGCCTCGCCGGTCTTCAGGCGGGCACCGTGGACTTGCGCGATGGATGCCGAAGCCAGGGGCGAGTCGTCGAACTGAGCGAACAATTCGGCGATGGGTGCGCCGAGCTGGCGCTCGATGATGGCGCGCGCCTGCTCGCTCGGAAACGGCGGGACGTCGTCCTGCAGCCCAGCCAGGTCTTCGGCGATGTCCTCGGGGAGCAGGTCGCGGCGGGTGGAGAGAATCTGCCCGAACTTGACGTAGATCGGTCCCAGTTCCTGCAGGGCCAGACGCAGCCGCGCGCCGCGCGAGAGTTCGCGCACGTGCCGGCGCCCCCACGGCAGCAGGCGCACCGCGCGGGCAAATCTCAACGGCGGCAGGGCGACCAGGAGCTCGTCGAGGCGATAGCGCGCCAGCGTCAGCGCAATGCTGGTCAGTCGAAGCGCGCGCGAGATCACGCTTCGTTCCTTCGGCGCAGACGTGCTTCGAGCCGATCGACGGCTTCCCGTAACTCATCGACCTCGTGGACGAACGCGTCGACCTCCTCGCGTGTGACGAGCAGACCGGATTCCTCGCGCAGGAAGCGGGCGGCCTGCTCGGCCGCGGTGGTCGACACGTGCCGGGCGCCGACGCGGGCCTCGGTGAGCATGCGCCAGAGCTGATGGCCGACCACCGGGCCGAAGTGTTCGACGAACATGGATTCCCAGTCGGGGTCGAGTTGCTTGAGCAGTTTTTCGAAGGCCTGGCCGGTGCCGGCGTCACCTTCGATGCGCACGCCGCTGCCGGGTGCGCGCCAGTCCGGCACGGCCATGGCCAGCAGGGCCACGGGCGTGCCGCTGATGGTGGTGTCCGGGGTCGACTCGTCCTCGGCACTGACGCCCAGGGTGTCTTCGCGGCCGCGGAAATACAGGTCGATGCCCAGGCCCTTGAGCTCGAGCCGAACGAGCTTGTCCTTCAGCGGGGCGAGTCGCTGAGGCGCTTTGTCGTCGAGTGCCACCGCGCGAGCGACGGCCTGTTCGACGCCGGTGGCCAGCATTCCCGGCAGTGGTGTCAGGTATCGGCTCACGTCCTAAACCTTCGCACCCCGGTGGATCGCGCAGATGCCGCCGGACAGGTTCGACCAGTTCACCCGCTCGAAGCCGGCCTCGCGCATCTGCTCGGCCAGCGTAGGCTGGTCGGGGAAGCGGCGGATCGATTCGGCCAGGTACTGGTAGCTTTCGGCATCGCCGGCGATCTGTGCCCCCAGACGAGGAAGAACCTGGAAGGACCAGGTGTCGTAGACCTTTGCCAGCGCCGGCAGGCCGACCTTCGAGAATTCCAGTATGTGAACGCGGCCGCCGGGCTTGAGCACCCGGTGCATCTCGGCCAGGGCCTTCTCGCGCCAGGTGACGTTGCGCAGGCCGAAGGCGATGGTGAGATGATCGAAATGATTGGAGGAAAACGGCAGGGCCTCGGCGTTGACCTGCATCCATTCCAGGCCCTTGACGATCCCGAGTGCGTCCATGCGCGAGCGGCCGGTGGCCAGCATTTCTCGGTTGATGTCGGCGACGATCACGTCGGCGCCACGCTCGCGCGCCAGCCGGGCAATATCGCCGGTACCGCCGGCCAGGTCGAGCAACTTGTGGCCCGGGCGAATGCCGCAGGTGGCCACGAAGTGCCGCTTCCAGAACCGATGAATCCCGAGGCTCATCAGGTCGTTCATCAGGTCGTAGCGCCTGGCCACCGACGAAAAGACTCGACCGACCAGTTGCGTCTTCTCCTCGGGTGATACGTCGCGGTAGCCGAAATCGGTCATCGTTTTCTCAAATTCAAAAAGGTGTTCGGGGTTCCGGGTTCGGGAGCCCGAACCCATTGAATCTATTCGAGGCCCGCTTCGCTCAGCCGTTGCCTGTAGCGGTCGAGATTTGAATCCATGTTCTCTCCTAGATCATAAAGGAAAGACCATGAATAGATGCCGGAATCGTGGCCGTCGTCGAAGGTGATCTGCACGGCGTAGCCGCCGACCGGCTCGATCGCGGAGATATCGACATCTTCCTTGCCGGTCATGAGCTTCGGCTCCGAATAGCCGTGGCCGCGGACCTCGGCCGAGGGCGAGTGGGTGCGCAGGTACTCGGCCGGCAATTCGAACTGCTCGCCGTCGTCGAAGTTCACCACCAGCATGCGCCTGGAGCGCTCGTAGCGCAGCTCGACCGCCTGGCGGTCGGTCACGGCGCTTCGTAGTAGGTGGGCGAGCCCGGGCCGACCGGCAGGTCGAGTCCGAACACCCACAGCAGGAACAGCAGGCTCCAGCCGATGAAGTAGAAGATCGAATAGGGCAGCATGGTGGCGATCAGGGTGCCGATGCCGAACTTCTTGTCGTAGCGCGTCGCCCAGGCCAGGATCAGCCCGAAGTAGCTCATCATCGGGGTGATGATGTTGGTGGTCGAATCACCGATCCGGTAGGCCGTCTGGATGACCTCGGGGGAATAGCCGATGAACATCAGCATGGGCACGAAGATCGGCGCGGTGACCGCCCACTGTGCCGAAGCCGAGCCCAGCGACAGGTTGACGATGCCGCACATGATGATGAACAGCACGAATACGAATGGCCCGGTCAGGCCGATGCTCTGCAGGAAGTCGGCCCCGGTCACGGCCGTGATCAGGCCGAGGTTGGACCAGCCGAAAAAGGCCACGAACTGCGCGGCAAAGAACACCAGCACGACATACAGGCCGAGCGTCGATATGGCCGAGGCCATGCCGTCGATCACGTCGCGGTCGTTCTTCATCGTGCCCACGACCTTGCCATAGGCGAAGCCAACGACCAGGAAGATGATGAAGATCCAGGCCACGATCGAGTCGAAGAACGGACCGGAGGACTCCAGGAAGTCCGCGCCGGCGTCGGGATCTCGTAGTACGCCGTTTTCCGGAACGACCAGCAGGGCCATCAGCCCCAGCACGGCGACGGTGGCAAACAGGGCAGTCCCCAGGCCCTTTTTTTCCGATCCGGTCAGCGGCTGCATCTGACTGTTGTCGAGCACCGAAGGATCGGCGTTGGAGTCGTCGTATTCGCCGAGCTTGGGCTCGACGATGAAGATCGTTACCAGCGAGCCGATGATCGTGATCATGAAAGTCGACACGATCATGAAATACCAGCTTGCCGTGGCGTAGACGGTGTAGCCGGGATCGATCAGTTGTGCGGCTTCCTCGGTGATGCCGGCCAGCAGCGGATCGATGGTGCCCAGTAGCAGGTTGGCGCTGTAGCCGCCCGAGACGCCGGCGAAGGCGGCGGCCATGCCGGCCAGGGGATGTCGGCCAAGTGCCAGGAAGATAGCGCCGCCTAGCGGTACCAGCACCACGTAGCCCATTTCGGACGCCGTATTGGACAGCACGCCGGCGAAGACGACGGCGACGGTGACCACGTGCTTCGGCGCCGAGAGCACGATGCCGCGCACCAGGGCTGACAGGAGGCCGGACTTCTCGGCTACGCCCACGCCGAGCATGGCCACCAGCACCACGCCAAGGGGCGCGAAGTTGACGAAGTTGTCGACCAGGCCGCCGAGAATCCGGCGCAGTCCCTCGGCGTTGAGCAGGCTGACCGCCTCGATGGTGGCCCCGACGCCGGCACTCGGCCGCGGGTCTTCCACGCTCACGCCGAGCCACCCGAACAAACCCGAAAGGAACACCATGGCGGTGGCCAGGATGGCGAAAAGCGTGACCGGGTGGGGCAGGAGGTTGCCGAGCCACTCGACGACGTCCAGGAAGCGGGTAAACCAGTTGCGCTGGGCGGTCGTCGCCGCCGAGTTGTCGTAATTGCTCACGATGTCAGTCCCTGCTTTTGATTCGGAATGCCGCCGCGGCAGCGACCCGGCATGATAGCGCAAGGTCGCTGCGGCTGTCTGCCGGCCAGGCGGCGTTCGGGGTACTCGGGGGTCCGGCCGGGCCGGGGTGAATCCGCCTCAGTTCGATGCGTGGCGAGGCCCTCAGCGGATCATCCCGCTGTACTCGGCCCGTCCCAGCCGCATGCCCGTAAGCAAGGTCACAGACCCATCGCGAACAGCCCCAGGCAGAGAACCAGGCCGGCGACCGGAATCAGCACGGTCAGTGCCCCCATGGCCGGGTAGGCGGCCGAGTGGGTCTCGTTGCAGATAGCGCGGATGGTGGTGACCACGTAGCCGTTGTGCGGCAGCGAATCGAGCGCGCCCGAGGAGATCGAGACGACGCGATGCAGCTGATCGGGATCGACGCCGGCATCGACGTAGTGCGGTCCGAGGATGGGCAGGGCGATGGCCTGGCCGCCGGAGGCCGAGCCGGTCATGGCGGCGATCGCCGAAACGGCGATGGCGGCACTGACCAGGCCGTTGCCCGGCAAGCCGGTGACCCACACCACCGCGGCGTCGAAGGCCGGCGATACCTTGGCGACCGTGCCGAAGCCGACCACGGCGGCCGTGTTGCCGATGGCGACCAGTGCGCCCACGCCGCCCTCTGTCAGCGCCTGGCCGGGCTCGTGCAGGTGACGCAGGTTGATGGCCGCCGCGCCGATGCAGCCCGCCAGTAGCGCCACGATCAGCGCGGAAATACCCAGGTGGTCGTGCAGGGTGAAGGAAAAACCCAGCACGAGCATCAGGGGGACCAGGGCGAGTATCGGGTTGGGGAGATCCTCTCGGCCGCTCTCGGGGTCGGCGTCGCGCTCTTCGAAGACTTCGCCGCGCTCGACGGCGCGCTTGAGCATCCACTGCAGCCAGACGTAGCCGGTAGAGGCCATGAAGATGGCGACCACCAGGCTGGCCTGCCAGGCCGCCAGCGGACCGGTGCCGAGGTGCTCGATGGGAATCCAGTTCTGGATCTCGGGTGATCCGGCCGAGGTCATGGTGAAGGTCACCGAGCCGAAGGCCAGAGTGGCGGGAATGAAGCGCCGCGGCAGGTCGGCGTCGCGGAACAGGGCCAGGGCCATGGGGTATACCGAGAATGCCACGACAAACAGGCTTACGCCGCCGTAGGTCAGAACCGCGCAGGCCAGCACCACCGCGAGCGCGGCCTGCTTCGTGCCCAGGCGGCGCACGATCCAGTGGGCGACCGACTCGGCGCCGCCGGAAGATTCCATCAGCTTGCCGAACAGCGACCCCAGCAGAAACACGAAGAACCAGGAGGCGATAAAGCCGGTAAATCCGTCCATGTACTGGGTGACCAGATCGGCCTGGCCTTCGGCGGCCAGTGGCGGCAGCAGGGCGATATTGCTGGTCAATGCGACCAGCAGGGCGCACAGGGGAGTTGCCACGAACAGGCTCATGCCGCGCATGACGAGTACGATCAACAGGGCGAGACCGCCCAGCAGGCCGATCAGGCTGAGCATGGTAGATGCATCCGCATGAATTCGCGGCCATGTTGGCAAGGCCGGCTGCCGTGCGTAACTGTACCAAGGTACAAGTTACACGGCCGGGCAGCTTGTCTAGTCTGCAAGCCGTGTCGGTCGCTCTGATATTTGCAGGCGACCCAAGACTGCGAGCAAGCTTTCGTCTATCCAAGGGAGTTCAAATGAAATCGCTGAAGCTGTCCAACAAATCGCTGAAGCTGTCCAGGCTCAGCCTGGCGATCGTGCTGGGTCTGGCCATGACCACCGGAGCGTTGGCCCAGGACGATGAGTCCGAATCCGATGACAACGAAAACGAGGCTGCCGAGGAGTCCGCCGAACTGGGCAACCTGGAGGTCACGGCCCGGCGTCGCGAGGAAAACCTGCGTGATGTGCCGATCTCGATGACTGCGATCACCGGGGAAGGTCTTGAGGACTCGGGTGCGCAGGACATTACCTACCTGAACCAGGTCGTGCCCAACACCACCCTGGAAGTCTCCAGGGGTACCAGCAACACGCTGACCGCTTTCATTCGCGGTATCGGGCAGCAGGATCCGGTCGCCGGTTTCGAGGCCGGTGTGGGTATCTACGTTGACGACGTCTACCTAAATCGCCCGCAGGGGGCCGTGCTCGATGTTTACGACGTGCAGCGCATCGAGGTGCTGCGCGGACCGCAGGGCACCCTCTACGGTCGCAACACCATCGGCGGTGCGGTCAAGTACGTCACCAAGCGCCTGGGCCGCGAGCCCTCGGCCAGCGTTCGCGCCAGCGTGGGCAGCTACTCCCAGGCCGACCTGGTGGTCAAGGGCGAGACACCGGTCGGCGATACGCTGGCCATCGGTGGCGCCGTGGCCACGTTCAATCGCGACGGTTTCGGCAAGAACCTGACCACGGGCCTCGAGAACTACAACAAGGAAGTCATGGCGGCGCGCGCCAGCATGGAGTGGACGCCGAGCTACAACCTGTTCGTTCGCCTGTCGGGCGATTACTACAAGGACGATTCCAACCCGGTGGGCGGCCACCGCCTGATCCCGGGCCTGTTCTCGGGCGCCCCCGTGCTTGACGACGTCTACGATTCCCGCGGCGGCATGCAGGGCGAGAACGAGACCGAACAGGAAGGGCTGAGCCTGCTGGTCGAATACGACATCAATCCCAGCTGGCTGTTCAAGAGCATCACCGCCTGGCGCGCCGACGAGACCATCAACCAGATCGACTTCGAGGCGTTGCCCCCGGTGGACCTGGATGTGGCCACGATCTATGACAACGAGCAGTTCAGCCAGGAGTTCCAGCTCAACTTCACCGGCGAAAACGTCACCGGGGTAGCCGGCTTGTACTATCTCGATGCCAACGCCTTCGGGCCGTTCGACGTGCGCCTCTTCCAGACCGGCGAGGTGCTCGATTTGCCCGGGCTCAATGCCTTCACCCTGGGTGATGTCGATACCGAAACCTGGTCGGTCTTTGCCGACGCGAGCTTCGATCTGGCCAGCATGCTCGACCTGAATACCGGGCTCGAGCTGTCGGTGGGCGGTCGCTATACGGAAGACGAGCGCTCTTCGCGCGTCCTGCGCCAGACGATGCTCGGCCGGTCCTCGTACTTCGGCGGTGATCCGACCATTCTCTCGACCGATTCCGATTTCCAGGGCTCGGACACGTTTTCGGAGTTCACGCCCCGCGCAAGCCTGGCCTGGCAGCCGACTGACCAGCACAATCTCTATGTTTCCTGGAGTCAGGGCTTCAAGGGCGGCAGCTTCGACCCGCGCGGGTTGACGAGCGCAGCACCGGACTTCAACGGTGACGGCACCGTCAGTGAAGACGAGGTCTTCGAGTTCATGCGCTTCGAGCCCGAAACGGTCGACACCTACGAGATCGGCGCCAAGTCTTCGTTCGCCGACGGCCGCGTCAACACGAGCCTGGCGTTTTTCTACAGCGACTACACCGATATCCAGGTACCGGGCTCGATCGGGGTGGACACCGACGGTGACGGTGTTTCCGACACCTTTGCCGGTGTCACGACCAATGCCGGTGAAGCCACCGTCCAGGGCGTGGAGCTGGAAATGAACGCCCTGCTGGGCCGCAACCTGGCCACCCAGGGCGATGCCCTGACGAGCATGCTGACCCTGGGGTACATCGACGCCGAGTACGACGAGTTTATTACCTCGGTCACGAACCCCGCTACCGGCGAGACCGCGCTCGAGGATGTCTCCGACCAGCGCGTCTTCCAGAACACGCCGGACTGGACCGGTCACTTGAACATGCGCTACGACACGCCCATGGCGTTGTTCGGCAGCGAAGGCCTGTTCTCGGTCATCGGCGCCTGGTCCTATCGCGGCAAGACCAACCAGTTCGAGGTCCCCTCCGAATTCCTGGACCAGGAAGCCTATTCGCTCTACGACCTGCACCTGGTGTGGAAGCGCAACGACGGTCGCTACGAAATCGGCCTGCACGGGCGCAACCTCGGCGACGAGCAGTACAAGACCTCCGGTTACGTGTTCGCCACGCCGGACGGCAGTGCTTCGACGCTAGGACTCGAGGGTGTGATGAACGCCTTCTACGGACCGCCGCGCACCGTAACGCTGACCGGCACCATCAACTTCTGACGTTCGCTTGACTCTCCTCTTTGGGCCGGAACCGTTCTGCGGTTGCCGGCCCTTCTTTTTCGGGGGGCAATCCTACGTACCCGAAGGTTTTATTTTTGGGAGTTGAATCGAGCATCACAAATTCGAAGCACCAAGCACCAAATCTCAAACAAATTCTAATGATCGAAATTCGAATGACCGAAACGGGTTAGGTGCTGCAAATCCGTTGTGACTGAGCCCTTAAACTGTTTCACATGAACTTCTCCCTTTCTTTGCGGAAAGAGCCGTGTCGACGCTGACGCTTGTTGCCGCCGGGCTGGCCTGGCTGGGCCTGCTGTTTGCCGTCGCCCTGTTCGGTGAGCGTTCCCAGGCGCGCTGGCAGAAATTGTGGCCGGTGGTCTACTCCCTGTCCCTTGCGGTCTACTGCACGGCCTGGACCTTCTACGGCACCACCACCCAGGCGGCTCGTTCGGGCTGGCCCATTCCGCCGACCTTCGTCGGCACCATCGTGCTGTTCGTCGTTTTCTTTCCCTTCCTGCGGCGCCTGGTGGCGCTGAGCAAGGCAACCAATGCCACCAGCATCGCCGACTTCATCGCCACGCGCTTCGGCAAGTCGTCGATGCTGGCGGCGGCGGTAACCGGGGTGGCCGTCATCGGCCTCGTGCCCTACATTTCGCTGCAGCTTCAGGCGGTGGCGATGAGCTTCGAGGCCATTCACGGTCGCGTGGCGGCAGATTCAGCCGCCTGGCAGGACCTGGCGTTCTACGCGGCACTCATCATGGCGGTGTTCGCCATGCTCTTCGGTACGCGACGCGCGGCAGCCACGGAGCACAACCGGGGGCTGGTACTGGCCATGGGCTTCGAGTCACTGCTCAAGCTCGCTGCCATGCTGGCCCTGGGGGGGTTCGTGATCTTCGGCCTGTTCTCCGGCCCGGGGGAATTCGCCCGGCAGGCGCCGTCGCCGGAATTCTCGAACCTGGATTCCTTTCTGACCCTGACCCTGCTTGGTGCGCTCGCCATGTTCACGCTGCCGCATCAGTTCCACATCGGTGTGGTCGAGTGCCGTCAGGAGCGTCACTTGCGCGTCGCGCGCTGGCTGTTTCCGCTGTTTCTGGTGCTGATCAGCCTCCCCATTCTTCCGCTCGCGCGAGCGGGCAACGCCCTGCTCGAGGGCGTGGTCACGCCCGATCTTTACGTGCTGATGCTGCCGCTGGGCGAGGGCCAGAACGGCCTGGCGCTGTTGGCGTTCCTGGGTGGATTGAGCGCGGCGACCTCGATGGTCATCCTGGCCAGCCTGACCCTGTCGATCATGATCGGCAACCACTGGCTGACACCGGCCCTGCTCAATCGCCACTGGGGCCGGGTGAGCGAACTGGGGATTCCGGTTCGCCAGCAGCGCCGGCTGGGTATCGTGGTGGTGCTTTTGCTGGCCTACGTCTACAGTCGCTCGATCGGTGTTGCCGATGCCCTGGCCGACATCGGGGCGCTGTCCTTTTCCGGCCTGGCCCAGCTCGGGCCGGCCGTGGTTTTGGCCGTCTACCGGCCCGGCCTGTCCGCGAGGGCCATACTGGCCGGCATCGTCTTCGGCGTGGCGGCCTGGGCCTATGTCCTGTTCCTGCCGCTGCTGCTGACCGGTTTCGGCGTCCAGGGCGACTGGATGAGTACCGGCCCGCTGGGGCTGACCTGGCTGGCGCCCGAAAACCTGTTCGGCATGGCCGGATTTTCGCCCCTGACGCGTGCCGTGGTCGCCAGCCTGGCGGTCAACCTGACGGTGACCCTGATCGGCGTGCGGCTTGACGCCGCGCCCGGGCGTGATATCGCCGAGGACGATCCGATGCGCCCGGACATTCTGTATCGCCTCGCCGAGCGTTTTCTACCGGAAGAGCAATTGGCAACCTTGTTTGCCGGAAGCAGCGATGCCCGCAGCCTCGCCGCTCGCCTGGAGCACGAGCTTGCCGCCGTGGTGGGTTCAGCTTCTGCGAGGTTGCTGCTCGATGCCGCGCGTCGCCGCACACCCGCGCCGCTGGATACGGTTGCCGACCTGGTCGGCCAGGCGGCCGAACAGGCGCGATTCAGCCGCGAAGTCCTTTCGGGCGCGCTGGAGAATATGAGCCAGGGCGTGTGTGTCGTCGACCAGGACATGCGCCTGGTGGCCTGGAACAGCGCCTACCTGGCCCTGTTCGACTATCCCGAGGAATTGATCCGCCTCGGCCGGCCGGTGGCCGACCTCCTGCGTCACAATGCCGAATCCGGTTTGATGGGGGGCGGGGACATCGAGCGCAAGATCCAGCGGCGGATCGCGCACAAGCGTGCCGGTACGCGGCATCGAATCGAGCGGCCCTGGCCGGATGGACGCATCATCGAGATCCGCGGCAACCCCATGCCCGGTGGGGGGTTCGTGGCCACCTTCACCGACGTCACTGCCTTCCGAAACGCCGAGGAGGAACTCAGGCGCATCAATGAAACGCTCGAACAGCGCGTGGCCGACCGGACGCATGAACTCGAGCAGGCCAAAGTCGACGCCGAGCGCGCCAGCGAGGCCAAGACGCGCTTCCTGGCCGCGGTCAGCCACGACCTGGTGCAGCCGCTCAATGCCGCGCAACTGCTGACTCATGCCCTGTCCGGACGAGTCAACGACGAGCGATCGCGCAAGTCGCTGGACCAGATTTCCGGCGCTCTGGGCGCCACGGAGGATCTCATCGAGGGCCTGCTCGACATCTCGCGGCTGGATGCCGGCGGGATGGAGCCCCGGCGTAGCCGCTTCCCACTGGGCGAACTGTTTTCCCAGCTGCAGGGTGAATTCACGGTGCTGGCGCGCGAGCGCGGCCTGGGGCTCGAATGCGTCGACACCCGGGTCTGGGTGGAAACCGACCCGCAGTTGCTACGGCGCATTCTGCAGAACTTTCTGTCCAACGCCGTGCGGTATACGCGCCACGGGCGGGTCTTGATCGGCTGCCGTCGGCGTGGCGACCAGATCCTGATCGGCATCTGGGATACCGGGCCGGGCATTACGGCCGATGACCAGGCGGTGATCTTCGAGGAATTCCGCCGCCTGGGTGATCGCCAGCACGCCCCGGGTCTGGGCCTGGGCCTGGCGATCGCCGAGCGCATGGCCCGATTGCTCGGCCACGATATCGAGCTGACGAGTGAACCGGGTCGAGGTACGGTCTTCGGCGTGCGGGTCCCCCGTGCCGAGCCAGTACAAAGCGCGCCTTCGCGGACCGCCGCCCGCAGCGAGCCGGGTACCGGTCGCGTGTTGATCGTCGACAACGAGGCGGCCATGCTGGGGTCGCTCGATACCCTGGTTTCGGGCTGGGGGTTCGAGGTGCGGGTGGCGAGCAATGCCGAGCAGGCCCAGGCGGCCGCCGGGCAGTTCGAGCCTGAGCTGCTGATCGTCGATTACCATCTCGACGAAGGGCGCACCGGTCTCGAGCTGCTCGATTCGCTGCGCGAGGCCGGTTGCGGCAGCCCGGCCATCCTCATCAGCGCCGATCACGCCGCCGAGGTGCGGCAGGCCGCCCGACGCGCTGGTTGCGAATTTTTGCACAAGCCGATTCGGCCGCTCGCCCTGCGTTCCCTGATTACGCGCATGATGCCGCGCCGACGCCGAGGCTGAGCTCAGGAAAATTTCGCCACCGGAGCGGTGGCCAGTACCTCGGCGTAGCGTTCGTGCACGCGCCCGATTCGCACCCGCCCCAGAAAGCCTGAATACGCCAGGTAACTGACCAGGAAACGCCGGTCGGTGGCCCAAGGGGGAAGGAACTTCGGTGCCTTGAGCAGCCCCATTTCGGCCAGCTCGCACAGCACCGGGATATCGGCCAGCGAGAGCTTGCCGCAGAACAGCAACTGCAGGATGTCGACGCGGCCGGCGGCCACCAGCGAACGCAGGAAATCGTGCACCCGCAACAGGCCGTCGAGGTAGACGACGTCCTTGGTGAACGGTGCGCCGCCCGTGAGTACCCCGCCACGAAAAACGCGCCGGGCCTGTTCAAAAGCGGTGCATTGAAGCGCCCGCAGGCTCGGCCGATTGCTCTGTCTCTCTGCCGCGGCTTCCCCCTGCTCCAGGAAGTGGCTGTAGACTTCGATGAAATCGGCGCCCTCGACGGCCATCTGGATGGCCAGCACGCGGTCGGTCAGGCGGCCGAGTCGGTCGATGTCCATGCCGCCGGTGATGAACTCGGCAAATACGGCCAGGCCTTCCTGGGTTCGAGTTGTTCCGGGGTGACTGGCGGCAAGAATGGGCAGTTCGGTCTGGGCGCGGCCGTTAAGGGCAGTGGAGACGTGAATTCCGGCCTCATGGTGGATGAGCTGGTCCACGTCGCGATCGGTGAAGCGTGCGCCGGCCCGGATTCTGATGCGGTCGGCACCGGCGGTGGCGTTGGCCGAAAGCGAATCGACGATCTCGACGTCTGGCGCCTGGTCGCCAAAGAAGCGCAGCACGGCTGCACTCATGCGCCGGGCCACTTCCTGATCCGTGGCGCTGGCGTCGGCCGGCGTACCGAGGTCGATGTGGTCGAGCTGGTCGATGATACCCCGCAGGCGGCGAGCGAGCTGCAGCGGGCTGTCGGTAGAGTCGGGCAGGGCTTCGTCAGGGGCACCGTAGAGCTCGCGCGATACGGCGAAGAATTCCGGCTTGCCGAGGCTGTCGACCATGCGATTGGCGAGGTCGAGACGTCCGGCAATGCGCTCCAGCCACTCGCGGGCCGGGCCGCTTTCGGCAATCAGGGGGCGGGCCGTGTCCAGGGCTTGTCGGACACTGCCAGTATCGACGGGCGGGTATTCGACCCGGGGCAGTTCCCGTGCGCCGGCATCGAGGAAGCGATCGCGTACCGACAGCGGCCAGGCCAGAAGTCCCAGAATGCGCAGGGGTTGTTCGGCCTCGCGCAGCGCGGTCGCGGCGCGGGTGATGCGTGTTGCCAGCGCTGCTTCGGCCCGGGTGCTCAAATGAAGGTCCCACTCATCATTTCACGGTATAATAACTTGTTAACCCAACGAAACTGCCTCGAATTCGCGGCCAGGAAAGAGATTAATGCTGTTTGACAATGTCGTCATCAAGTCGGTGGCCTCGGTGGATGCCCCGCACACGGTAACCAGTGCCGAGATTCGCGATCGGCTCGCGCCCACGCTCAAGAAACTGCACGTACGCTCAAGAAACTGCACGTAAGGGGTAACCCCTTGATCGACCTGGCCGGCATTGAAGAGCGCCGTTTCTGGGACGAGGGTGTACTGCCTTCCGAGGCGGCGACCATGGCGGCCGAGAAGGCACTGGCACGGGCTGACATTGATCCCGACCGCGTCGGCATCCTGATCAACACTTCGGTTTCGCGCGACTTTCTCGAGCCGTCGACGGCCTGCATGGTGCACGGCAACCTCAAGCTGGCCAATACCTGCGAAAGCTTCGATGTCGGCAATGCCTGCCTGGCCTTCATCAATGGCATGAACATTGCGGCGCACATGCTCGACCGCGGTGAGATCGACTACGCGTTGATCGTCAATGCCGAGAACAGTCGCGAAATCAACGACACCACGATCGAGCGCCTGCTCCAGCCCAAGGTAACGCGCAAGCAGTTCAAGAGCGAGTTCGCCAGCCTGACCCTGGGCTCCGGCGCGGCAGCCATGATCATGTCCCGCGGCGATCTCGAACCCGAGGGACACCAGTACAAGGGCGGGGTCTCGCGTGCGGCGACCGAGTTCAACAACCTTTGCCGCGGCTACAATCACCAGATGTGGACCGACACCAGGAGCCTTCTGCGCGAGGGCATGAAGCTGGCCGGTGCTACCTATTCCACCGCCCGCCAGGTGCTTGGCTGGGTAGCCAACGAACTCGACCATGTCGTCATCCACCAGGTCTCGCGTGTGCACACCGAAGCCTTTATCCGCGCCTTCGGCGTCGAACCCGAACGCGTCTATCGCATCTTCCCGAAATTCGGAAATATCGGTCCGGCCTCCATTCCGACGGTGTTGAGCAAGATCGTCGACGAAAACCGCGTCCAGCGCGGCGACAAGGTCGCCCTGATGGGGATCGGCTCGGGCCTGAATTGCTGCATGGCCGAGGTCGTTTGGTAAACGCGTTGGCTTGTTATCTGGTTGGCTGGTTAGCTTGTTATTGCCGGAACCAGCCAACTAGCCAACCAGCAAACTAGCCAACAAAGGCAAGCGAATGCCCGTGGTATCCGAAAAACTCTTTCCCTTCGAAAGCCACTACCATTTCCAGTCGGCCGGCCACCGCATGCACTACGTGGACGAGGGGCCGCTGGAGGGGCAGCCGGTGGTGATGGTGCACGGCAATCCGACCTGGTCGTTCTATTACCGCAATGTCATCAACGCATTGAAGGGCGAGTTTCGTTGCCTGGCGCCGGATCATGTCGGCATGGGCCTGTCGGATCGTCCGGAAGAGTCCGGCTACGATTACACCATGGCCAGCCGGGTCGCGGACTTCGGGCACTGGCTCGACGAGGTCGAGCCGGAGCGCGAGATCGACCTGGTTGTGCACGACTGGGGCGGGGCGATCGCCATGGCCTGGGCCGTGGAGAACCCCGAGCGTGTGCGGCGCATCGTGCTGCTCAACACCTGGGCCTTCACCATTCCGGAAGATGAACCGCTGCCTTTCGCGCTGAAGTTCGCGCGCACCGGACCGGGCGGTTTCCTGATCAACCGGTTCAACGCTTTCTCCGGAATGGCGACGCGACTGGCTACAGCCACGAGGCTCGATCGTGAAGTGGCGCGCGGGCTGACCGCCCCGTATCGCGGTAGCCCGAGTCGCCGACTCGCCACGCTGCGTTTCGTGCAGGATATTCCACTGAAGGAATCAGACCGGGCCTGGCCGGTACTGGCCGACACCGAGAAACATCTCGACCGCCTGGCCGACAAGCCCATCCGCTTCATCTGGGGCGCGAAGGATTTCGTCTTCGACGACCGCGTGCTCGACCTATGGCGCAAGATCTGGCCGCAGGCCGAGATCGAGTACCTCGAGGATGCCGGCCACTACGTCCTCGAAGATGCTCCCGAGCGGGTCGTAGCGGGTATTCGGCAGTTTCTCGGCCAGTGAAAGAAAAGAATTGTGTCCACAGATGAACACAGATAAACACAGATTTGGTGTGCCGATAACCAGGGATTGGGCAACTCGTCCGCTCAACCATTCATCCGGCGCCGAAAATCTCAAATTCCAAGCACCAAATATCAAACAAATTCCAATTACCGAAATACGAATGACAGAAACGGCCAACCTGCTACGAAATGCTTGGCTGGATGCTCATTGGTGCTAGCAACTCCCAACGTGGGAAGCCTGGCACTAAGGCAACAGTCAAACACTCGAGTAACACAGTTTTTCATCTGTGTTTATCTGTGGACAAATAGATTTTGATTTCTTGCTGACTCATGGCCTCTGAACAGCCCATCAACATCGCCCACGCCCTGACGCGACAAGCCGAGGCGCAGCCCGAGGCCATTGCGTTGATCATGCCCATCAAGCGCTCGGCCGACGGCTGGGTCGACCGCCGCTGGACGTATCGCGAACTCGACGAGTTGACCGATCGACTGGCCGCCGGGCTGCAGGCCAAGGGCATCGGCAAGGGCACGCGCGTGGCCTTCATGGTGCCCCCCTCGCTGGAATTCTTCGCTTTGTTCTTCGCGCTGTTCAAGGCCGGGGCCGTGCCGATCCTGGTCGACCCCGGCATCGGCCTGAAGCCGCTCAAGACCTGCCTGGCCGAAGCCGAGCCGGAAGTGTTTATCGGCGTGACCCGCGCGCAGATCGCGCGCATGGTGCTGGGCTGGGCGCGCGGCAGCATTCGGCGGACCGTCACCGTGGGCCCGCGACCGTTCTGGGTGGGGCTGAAGTATTCTGACTTGCTGTCGGCCGGAGTGGAGGATTTCGAGCCCCCGGAGGTCGATGCCGACGACGATGCCGCCATCCTGTTCACCTCCGGCTCGACCGGCATTCCCAAGGGCGTGGTCTATCGCCACCGCATGTTTGCCGCCCAGGTCGAGCTGCTGCGCGAGACCTTCGGCATCAGCCCGGGGGAAGTCGACCTGCCGACCTTTCCGCCGTTCGCGCTGTTCGACCCGGCACTGGGCATGACCTCGGTCATCCCGATCATGGACTTCACCCGTCCGGCCCAGGCCGACCCGGACATGCTGGTCAGCCTGATCGAGACCTACGGCGTGACCCACCTGTTCGGCTCGCCGGCGCTGATGGACACGCTCAGCCGTCACCTGGAGAAGCACAACATCCGGATTCCGGGCGTGCGCCGTGCCCTGTCGGCCGGCGCGCCGGTACCGCCGAGCGTCATCGAGCGCATGCACGGTGCGCTCGATCCCTGGTCGGATATCCATACGCCCTACGGGGCGACCGAGGCCCTGCCGGTGGCCACCGTGGCCGGCCGCGAACTCGTCGGCGAACTGTCCGACGGCAATCGCTCGGGCAAGGGCATCTGCATCGGCCGGCCGCTGGCGGCCAACGAAGTGCGCATCATCCCGATTTCCGACGATTCCATCGACCTGACCGAGTACGCCGGTGAGGTTCCCGATGGCGAAATCGGCGAGATCTGCGTGGTCGGGCCCACGGTCACCGATACCTACTGGAAGCGAGAGCAGCAGACCCGGGAAGCGAAAATGACCGACAGCCGGGGCCGAACCTGGCACCGCATGGGCGACCTGGGCTGGCAGGATGACGAGGGCCGTCTGTGGTTCTGCGGCCGCAAGTCCGAGCGCGTGGTCGCCCCCGAGGGTACGTTGTTCACCGAGTGCGTCGAGGGCCCGGTCAACGCCATCGAGGGGGTGTTCCGCTCGGCGCTGGTCGGCGTCGGTGAAAAGGGTCGGCAGGAGCCGGTGATTGTCATCGAGCCTGAATCGGGTGCTGACCAGGCCGCGGTCGAGCGGGCCGTGCGCGAAGTGCTCTCCCGCGACTGGCTCACCCGAGAAATTCGGCGCGTGCTGTTCCACAAGTCCTTCCCCGTCGATATCCGCCACAACGCCAAGATCCGCCGCCAGGACCTCGCTGCCTGGGCTGCATCCGTGTGATCGCGTGTCGTTCTGTCTCACGCAGAGCCGCAGAGTACGCAGAGGAAACAATAGAAGCATTAACCGCGAAGACGCTAGGAGCGCGAAGGACCGTAGAAAAAACTTCAAAAGATTGAACCTTTAACCACGGAAGACACGGAAGCTCACGGAAAGAGCAAGTTCGATCAAAAGAGCTTTTTCCGTGCTCTTCCGTGTTTTCCCTGGTTCCATGGTTTTTCTTCGCGTTCTTTGCGTCTCTGCCGCTCGGCGGCTCTGCGCGAGACCCTTCGGCACCCAGGCCGCAATGCGCTAAAATGGCCGGCTTTCCGCACAACCATCAGGAGCCCGCACCATGAGTGGTGAGATCGATATTCGTTCGGCGACGCGCCCGGACCCGGACCAGCTGATTCAGGACATCGCCGACTACGTCGTCGACTATGACATCACCTCCAGCGAAGCCTGGGAGACGGCGCACTACTGCCTCAAGGATTCCCTGGCCTGCTCGATGCTGGCGCTGAAGTTCCCCGAGTGCGTCAAGTTGCTCGGTCCCGTCGTGCCGGGCATGGAGCTGGAAAATGGGTCTAGCGTTCCCGGCACGCCCTACAAGCTCGATCCCGTCCAGGCGGCCTTCAACATCGGCGTGCTGGTGCGCTATCTCGACTTCAACGACACCTGGCTGGCCGCCGAGTGGGGTCACCCCTCGGACAACCTGGGCGCGATCCTGGCCGTGGCCGACTACGTCTCGCGCCGCAACGTGTCCGAAGGCGGTGAGCCACTCAAGATCGAAGCGGTGCTGGAGGCCATGATCAAGGCCCACGAAGTTCAGGGCATCCTGGCGCTCAAGAACAGCTTCAACCGCGTCGGGCTCGACCACGTGCTGCTGGTGCGCGTCGCGTCTACCGCGGTGGTCACGAAGATGCTCGGCGGCGACCGCGACGACGTGGTCAACGCCGTCAGCCAGGCCTGGATCGACGGCGGCGCGCTGCGCACCTACCGCCACGCCCCCAATACCGGCCCGCGCAAGAGCTGGGCCGCGGGTGACGCCTGCCGCCGCGCCGTGCAGCTGGCGCTGATTACGCTCAAGGGCGAAATCGGCTACCCCTCGGCGCTGACCGCCAAGGGCTGGGGCTTCCAGGACGTACTGTTCAAGGGCAACGACCTGGTGCTCGAGCGCGAGCTGGGTAGCTACGTGATGGAGCAGGTACTGTTCAAGATTTCCTTCCCCGCCGAGTTCCATGCCCAAACCGCGGTGGAGTGCGCCTATAAGTTGCACGACGAGGTCAAGGATCGTCTTGACGAGATCGAACGCATCGAGCTCGAAACCCAGGAAGCCGGCTGCCGCATCATCGATAAGACCGGCCCGCTCAACAACTACGCCGACCGCGACCACTGCCTGCAGTACATGGTTGCCGCACCGCTGATCTTCGGCGAGTTGACGGCCGACTCCTACCGCGACGAGGTGGCCGCCGATCCGCGCATCGACGAACTGCGCGAGAAGATGACGGTCAAGGAGAATCCGCGTTTCACCGAGGAATACTTTGACCCGGACAAGCGCGCTATCGGCAACTCGGTTCAGGTATTCTTCAAGGATGGCTCGAGCACCGACGAGGTCTCCATTGACTACCCGGTTGGCCACCGTCGCCGCCGCGAGGAGGGCATTCCGCTGCTCGAGGACAAGTTCGAGCGCGCCGTTTCCGGCCAGCTCTCGGCCCGCCAGGCCGGCGCCATCATGACGGCAACCGAACGCTTCGACGCCCTCAAAGCCATGCCCGTGCCCGAGTTCACCGCGCTGTGGTCACTCGACTGATTGCCGGAATGAATCAAGAGATCGGGAAAAGGCCGCTTTGGAGCGGCCTTTTTCGTTGAAGGCGAAGCGTGGGGGTTCAGCGATGGTAAGCGCTCACGCGCTCGACCTCGTTGCGTGAGCCCAGGACCACCGGTACGCGCTGGTGCAGTTCTTCCGGAGCGACGTCCAGAATGCGCTGCTCGCCGGTGGAGGCCGCGCCGCCGGCCTGTTCGACGATCATGGCCATGGGGTTGGCCTCGTACATCAGCCTGAGCTTGCCGGCCTTGCCCTGGGCGCGAATGCGCTTGTCACAGGGGTACATGAAGATGCCGCCGCGGGTGAGGATGCGGTGGACCTCGGCGACCATCGAGGCGACCCAGCGCATGTTGAAATTCTTGCCCCTCGGGCCGTCCTCGCCGGCCAGGCACTCGTCGATATAGCGCCGGATCGGTTCGTCCCAGAATCGCTGGTTGGAAGCGTTGATGGCGAACTCCTTCGTATCTTCCGGAATGGTGACGTTCTCGCGGGTGAGGAGGAATTCGCCGAATTCGCGGTCGAGGGTGAACATGCTCACCCCGTCGCCGGTGGTCAGCACCATCATGGTCGAGGGACCGTACAGGCAGTAGCCGGCGGCGACCTGTTCGACGCCCGGTCGCAGGAAATCGGCCTCGGTCGGCTCGTGTGTGTCGTCGGGTGCGCGCAGGATCGAGAAAATCGTGCCGACCGAGACGTTGACGTCGATGTTGGACGAGCCGTCGAGTGGGTCGCACAGCAGCAGATAGCGGCCGCGACGCTCGGCGGTCATGGGGTGGATGCCCTCCATTTCCTCCGAAGCCAGCGCGGCGATATGCCCGTTGTGCTCGAGGGCCTCGATCATGATCTCGTTGGAAATCACGTCGAGTTTCTTCTGCTCCTCGCCCTGGATATTTTCGCTCTCGGCGCTGCCGAGGACGTTGATCAGCGCACCCTTGTCGACCAGTGCCGCGATCTTCTTGCAGGCCACGCAAACATCGTTGAGCAGGCCGGTGAAGGTGCCGCTGGCGCCAGCGATTTCTCGCTGGTTGCGGATGATGTAGTGGGTCAGGGTCGTGCCGATGCGCATATTTGAAGGACTCGTGGGTGGCTGTGAGACCGCAAAACGGGTCATTCTAGCCCCGGGAGCGGTGGGGGCCAAGCTGCGAATCAGCGGGCGGGGCTCGTGGGTGGGTTTACCGCCCCCGGGGTTCAGTCTTGTAAACTGTTTACCGGCTTATGGGAGGCGAGTTTTATTTTGCTTACGCAGCATCGGGGGGATTCGGTACGCGTCGCCAATGCGGGACTGGGATGTGTGCTGTTGCTGGCCGCATCTCTGTATGCCGGCTCGGCCGAGGCCTATCCGACCGTTAAATTCGATCATCTCTCGCCCGAACATGGTCTGGCGCAGTCGGCGGTGCAGGATATGGTCGGAGACGACCTGGGTTATTTGTGGGTTGCCACCCAGTACGGGCTGAGCCGTTACGACGGATACGGCTTTCACAACTTACGCCACCGCCCTGATGATCCTGCCTCCTTGAGTGACAGCCGCATTCAGGTCCTGCTCAGGGGACATGACGGGCAGCTCTGGGTCGGAACGCGGAGCGGGCTTGATCGAATCGATCCCACATCCCTGCGCATCGAGAGAATCCCCGTTGGCGAATTCGCCAATGGCGGCGCGGGTGGGCTCGAGCACAACGTCAGGGACCTGGTCGAGGACGGCGACGGCAACCTGGTCGTCCAGTCTACGGAAGGTCTGCTGATGCTTCCGTCGGGCGCCGACCGCCTCGTGCCCGTGGGGTTGGACGGGAGCGGGCAACCGTTCGAGGCTGGCGGCCTTGCAGTGGATCATTCCGGCCAGCCCTGGTTCTACAATACCGATGGGCTGTGGCGATTGCGGTCCGACCGGTCCGGCTTTCGTCGGGTGGCCGAAATCGACATCGATCGCCGAACCGTGCGCCGTTCTGCGATTTCGGTGCTCCCCAATGGCTGGCTGGCGCTCGCTGGCCGGTCCGGCATCACACTGTTCGATCCTGAGCGCGAAGCTGTGGCCGGGCGGATCCGGCCGAGCGATCATGGTCATGATGACGATTGGGTGGGCGCAGTCGCGGCTGACCCGCGCGGCATGTTGTGGGTGTTGACGCGCGAGTCACTGGTGCAGTTCGATCCGGAGAAGTCGCGCTGGGATGTGCGTTTCGTGCGCTGGCGGCCTGAAGGCGCGGTCGAGCAATTGGCCTATGGCCTCGACGTGATGCAGGACGACCGGGGTTATGTCTGGGTTGGTTTTCCCGAGGCGGTCGGGCTATCGACGCCCGACGGTAAACGGTTCCGAGTGCTCCGTCATGACCCGGCTGATCCGCACTCCCTGACGCCGTCGCCCGCCAGCGACATGAACAGGGTCTATCAGCATGATTTCGGCGTGGTCTGGGTCGGAGGAGGGCTGGGTGGCTTGTCTCGCTTCACGCCGCAGTCCACGCGCTTTGAGCTGGTGCGGGATCGAACGAGGGATGACTTCTTCGGCAGCGACAACGTCGTGCGCTCGGTGCTCGAGCAACGAACCGGCGGTCGGGAGTTTCTCTGGACGGGGCTGACCTATGGCGGGATTCGGGTCTGGCAGCAACGGGATGACAAGTTTTCAGTCGTTGCCGACCGCCTGCATACGCTCGCCGGGCCGGACAAGCGTCTGCCTGGCAATGCTGTCTGGTCGTTGGCCGAGGATCCGGTTTCCGGTCATATCTGGGCCGGGACCGACAGTGGCATTGCTGTGATCTCGGGCCGGTCGCGAAAAGTACTGGCCGTCCATCCAGTGCAGGAAGCCGGTCGTGACATCAAGATCAAGTCGCTTCAGTTTTCCGCCGATGGTGAACAGCTTTGGGTTGGCGCGGGGAGCCAGTTACGCAGCTTCCGCCTGAATTCCGATCGCATCGGTATTCAGCCCCTTCAGTGGACCGATCTTTCCGCCACCCGAGCGGGGCAGGAACGCGGGAAAATTAAGGTCCAGTCATTCCTTGAGACGTCTGACGGCACCGTGTTAGTGGCGACCAAGCGCGGGATCGTTGTCTGGAACCCGGAGAACGGAAAACTGGTCTGGCACGATCCGGCAGGGGTTCCCGGCTGGCATCCACGCAACCAGATTTTTCACCTGACCGAATTCCCCGAGGGCGTGCTTTGGGTGGGCACGGAGCAGGTTGGCCTGGGCCGTGCCCGGCTGCAGAACGGGGATATTTCGGATTGGACGTGGCTGGGCGAGTCCGATGGCCTACCTGACCGAACCGTTTACGCGCTGGTCTCCGGTAGTGCCGGTTACCTGTGGTTCAGCAGCAATCGTGGCCTGGCCCGGCTCAACCCCGAAAGCGGTCAGGTTCGGCAGTTCACCTTGGGGGACGGTTTGCAGGGCCTGGAGTTCAACAATACCGTTGTCACCCAGGGCGAAAGCGGCCGCTTGTATTTTGGCGGTATCAACGGCGTGAATGTCTTTCGCCCCGACGACATCGAGCTGCATCCGGAACCGCCACGAATCCACCTCGAGCGCGCGATATTGGGCGGAGAAGCCCTGCAGTTGCCTGGGGGGACTCCGGCATCGTTCTACACCGAGCATGATCGTAATTCCCTGGTGCTGGAGTTTGTCGGCCTGCACTTTACCGAGCCGGGACAAAACCGCTACGCCTACCGTCTCGAGGGTGCCGACAGGGGCTGGGTCGAGACCAACGGCACCCGGGTGGTTCGCTATCCGGATCTTGCGCCCGGTAACTACCGCTTCTCAGTGCGGGCAGCCAACAGCGATGGTGTCTGGTCGCACGATCGCCAACTTTTGACGCTCACCGTCGCGTCGCCCCCGTGGCTGACGCCGCGGGCCTGGACACTCTATGTCATTGTCACCGCGGCGCTGATCTCGACTTTCATCATGGTTGAGCGGCGGCGCCGACGCACGCTGGAGGACACCGTGGCGGCACGGACGCGGGAGCTGCGCGAGCAAAAGAGCTTGGTTGATCAGCAGGCGAGCGACTTGGCCGAACTGTTGCAGGCGCGTACAACCCTGTTTGCCAACATCTCGCATGAATTTCGTACGCCGCTGACGCTGATCGAAGCCAGCCTGGACCGGCTGGAACGTAATGGGAATGACTCCGGTGCCGCAAAGACGGCCCGGCGCTACTTGCGTCGACTGCTGCGACTGGTCGACCAGCTTCTCAGTCTGTCGCGGCTGCAGTCCAAGCGCGACTTGCGGGTTCCAGAGCCGTGGCCGATCGACCGGGTGGTGACGATGACAGTCGAAGCCTTCCAGGCAATGGCTGAGACGAACGGTATCGAACTCAGCCATGAGGTGGACGGAAGATGGCTGACGCAGTGCCACCAGGCGGATGTCGAGCGTATCCTTCTCAATCTGGTCGGTAATGCGCTCAAGTATTGTCCGGCCGGGTCGCGGGTGCGGGTTGTCGTCGAAGGCGAAAGCGACGGCGTCTTGCTGTCGGTCAGCGATGATGGGCCCGGCATTGACAGGCAGCAGCAGGCGCTTATCTTCGAACGTTTCAATAGGATGCCGGCGCATGAAAATGGTCGTATCGAGGGTGCCGGCATCGGCTTGACGCTGGTGCGTGAGGCTGCACGCGCCAACGGCGGGAATGTCGACCTCGTCAGTGAGCCGGGTCACGGCGCCAGCTTTCGGGTCTGGCTGCCCGCCTGGCGCGGCCATATGGAGAGTGCGCCGGTCGACCAACTGACCGAGCGGCGTCTGCAGCTCGAACTCGAAAGCCTGGCCCCCGAGTCCGGCACATCGGCCCCGGAGGCCGCACCGCCGCCGATCGGTTGCCCCGAGCGGCTCGGAACCGTGCTGGTGGTCGAAGACAATGACGATCTTCGCGGTCATTTGGCGAATGTGCTGGCCGGCGACTGGCACATCGTCGAGGCTGATGACGGCCGAAGGGCCCTTACGCTGGCGCGCGAGCGCATGCCCGACGTTGTCGTCAGTGACATCATGATGCCGCGGATGGACGGCCTAGAGCTGCTACGGCGGCTACGAGAAGATGTGCGTACCAGCCATCTGCCGATTCTTCTGCTGACCGCCCGGCAGGACGAGGCCACGCGCCTCCGCGGCTACTCGCTGAGTGCCGACGACTTCCTCGCCAAGCCTTTCAATCCCGCTGAACTTCGGCTGAGACTGCAGCGAATGGTCGATATGCGGGCGCGCATTCAGCAGCGCCTGTGGCGCGAGCTTGTGGCGACCGGGGTGAAGGCTGCCGATGCCCAACAAGCGCCTCCGTCCGATAGCCCGCTGCCCGACCTGTCCGAACGGGATGCGAGATTTCTCGAAAAGGTACGGGATTGGCTCGAGCGGAACCATGAACATCCGGATGCCAGCGTGCCCGAAATGGCGGCATTTCTGTCAATGGATACGCGAACCCTGCAGCGCAAGCTCAGGGCTCTGACCGGGCTTACGCCGGGGGCCCAGCTCCAGAGCTTCCGCCTCGAGTGTGCCCGGAAGATGCTGATTGAAAGCGACCGTCCGATTCAGGAGGTTGCTCTGGGTTGCGGCTTTTCCAGCCCCCAGTATTTCACCCGTGTATTCAGCCAGCATTTCGGCATGTCGCCCTCGGCCTGGCGAAAACAGCAGTGATTGGCGTCGATTGCCGGATTTGTACAAATCTGCGTCGGGTGCGTGCAAGTTCCCAAAGGACCATGGGGTTAGCATGAATCTGTCGCCAGCGCTGGGTGCTCCTCGCCTGCCCGCTGGCGGCAACGGCACCTTTTCAGCACAACCGCTGCACAGGCAGATGGGGACGCACGGGAAGGGACCTGGGGGCGAAATGCCGGTATCTCTCACGAGTGCCGGCATTTCTTTTTTCGTTCACTGACCCCCGTCAGCTGGTTTGGCCCTGGTCTGTCCCGGACTTTCGCTTTCGGCGGATATAAAGCGTGCGGGTCACGTGGGCGACGACTTCGCCTGATTGGTCGACGACATCCACCGCCAGTCTCGGTTCAAACTTACGGTTCTCCCGCGTGATGCCCCGAATCTCGTCGATCAGCGCCTGGTCGATGCGAAACTCGGCGCGGACCCGTCCCATTCCCGGCTTGCGGTACTCGATGGTGCCGGCCTTGTCCCAGACGATATAGTCGGCCCCCAGGATGTTCGTCACCATCAGCATGTAGAAGGGATCGGTCATCGCCGACAGGCTGCCTCCGAAATGCGTACCGACGTAGTTGCGGTTGTAGAAGCGCAGCGGCATTTCCACCACGACGCGCCGGTAGTCCTCGGCGATCTCGCGTACCCGGATACCCGTGCCCCAGTAGGGCGGGTAAAGGTTGAACAGCAGTCGCAGGGTGGAGGCCTTCACTCGATTCCTGGTTGATCGCCAGAACTGAGCGGAAGAATAGCAGGACCGAGCGCGGTCTGCCGCTTGTCTCCCCGTGGCCTTCCGAATGACTGTGGATAGATTGGGTAAACGCTTGCCGCGCAACTGTTTTGGGCCTAAACGAAAGTGCTTGCAAGTGGGTCGATCACGGGTCTAGCCTAGACCGGTCGTCGGGCGAAAAGAACGCCTGGATGACGTCAGGTTCTGCCATCAACCCGGTGCCCGCCGGGTTGATTTTTTCAGGAGATTCGGCCTTGGCGACGAGCGCGACGCACAACTGGCAGGCGATGGTCGACGAGGCGGTGTCCTTTCGGCGGGCGCTGCATGGTTCGCCCGAGCTGACCTGGGCCGAGCACGAGACCGCTGCATCCATTCGCGGCCGTCTCGACGATCTGGGCGTTGAGTGGCGGGCTTGTGCCGGGACCGGCACGGTGGCGACGCTGGCGCCCAAGGCCGGCGGGCGGCATGTCGCCCTGCGCGCCGATATCGATGCCCTGCCCATCGTCGAAGAGTCGGGCGTCGAGTGGTGTTCCCGGCATGAAGGCTGCATGCATGCCTGCGGTCATGACGGCCACGCGGCCACACTCTATGCGGCCGCGCAGTGGCTCAAGGCGCATGAATCCGGGCTCCCAGGCCCGGTCTCGCTGCTGTTCCAGCCGGCCGAGGAGGGTGGTCATGGCGCCAAAGCCATGATCGACGACGGCGCACTCGAGGGCGTGGACGCCATTTTCGGCTGGCACAACTGGCCGGCGATTCCATTCGGCCAGGCCGTGTGCCCGGACGGGGCGGTGATGGCCGGTAACGGCACTTTCGAGATCAGCGTGCACGGACGGGGCGGACATGCCAGCCAGCCCGAGTTGTGCCGCGATCCCCTGCTGGCGGCTTCTGCCATCGTCACCGCGCTGCAGCAGGTGGTCAGCCGGCGGATTTCGCCGCAGGCGCCGACCGTGCTCAGCGTGACGAATATCCGCGCCGACGGTGCGCCCACCGTGATTCCGGAAACCGCCACGCTCGGCGGCAGTTTCCGGCTTGGCGATCCCGACACACGTGCCCTGATGGGGGAGCTGATCGAGACCATCGCCCGGAACACCGGTGCCGCTTACGGTGTCGAGGTCGATGTGCGCATTCATCCGCGTTATGACGCGACCGTCAATCATCCGGCCGAGGCCGGGCAATATCGCCGGGCGATCTGCGGCGAGCTTGGCGACGATGCGCTCGAGACGGCCTTGAAGACGCCGATCATGGCCTCGGAGGATTTCAGCTATTACCTCAAGGCCATTCCAGGCGCCTTCGCCCTGATCGGCGCCGACGACGGCCAGGGCCACGACCATCCCTGCCACAGCCCGAAATACGACTTCAACGACCGGCTGATCGACACGGTCGGCCGCATTTATTCCCGGATCGCTGGTTATCCAGTGAAGGAGTAACAACCCCCGTGCCCGGCGGATCAGTGCCGGGACCGAGCCGAAGGAGGTACAACATGCAGGTATTCGAACAGTGGGAATCGGACATTCGCGGCTACTGCCGCCTGTACCCGACCGTGTTCAAGTCGGCGTCCAATGCGCGCCAGACAGACGAGAACGGCAAGAGCTATATCGACTTCTTCGCCGGTGCCGGGGTGCTCAACTTCGGTCACAACAACGAGAGGATGAAACGCGCCCTGATCGAGTTTCTCGAGCGCGATGGTGTGGCCCACAGCCTGGACATGTACACCGACGTCAAGCGCGACTTCATCGCGAAATTCGTCGACACCATCGTCAAGCCCAGGGGCTGGAACCACAAGCTGCAGTTCATGGGGCCGACCGGCACCAACGCGGTCGAAACCGCCCTCAAGCTGGCGCGCAAGGTCACCGGCCGGCGCAGCGTGGTCGCCTACGAGCACGGCTTCCACGGTATGACCCTCGGCTCGCTGGCTTGCACCGCCAACGCCTATTTCCGCAACGCCGCCGGTGTGCCGTTGGATCATGTCGTTCGACAGCCCTTCGGCAGTGACGAAGTCGAGCTGGATCAATGCCTGGCCTGGGTCGACCAATTGCGCGCCATGTACGAGGACTCCTCCAGCGGTCTGGAACCCCCGGCGGCTTTCGTGATCGAGCCCATCCAGGCCGAAGGCGGCGTTCACGTGGCCCGGCCCGAATGGCTGAAGGCCGTGCAGGACCTGGCCCGCGACCTGGGTGCGCTGGTGATCTACGACGACATCCAGGCCGGCTGCGGCCGCACCGGCAGCTATTTCAGCTTCGATGACATGGGCCTGGATCCGGACATCGTCACCCTGGCCAAGGGGATCGGCGGCTTCGGCACGCCGCTGGCGATGAACCTGGTCAAACCGGAATACGACAAGCACTGGTCGCCGGGCGAGCATACCGGCACCTTCCGCGGGCAGGGACTGAGCTTCGTTGCCGGCGTCGAGGCACTGAAATACTTCGATGACGATGAATTGATGAATGCCGTCAAGGCCAACGGCGAGACCATGCGCCAACGGATCGAAGTAATCGCCGGCAAGCACGGCGGCGGCTTCTCCGTGCGCGGCCGCGGCATGATGCAGGCGCTCGACGTCGGCGACGGCGAGCTGGCCAAGCAGATTGCCTCGACCGCCTTCGAAAGCGGCCTGCTGATCGGCGCCTGCGGCACCGGCGGACGGGTGCTCAAGCTGATCCCGCCGCTGACCATTCCCGAGGCCGACCTGGTCGAAGGGCTGGACATCCTGGAGCAGTCGGTGGCGTCGGCCCGGAGGGCGGCGGCATGAGACAGCGCGACGACATGACGTTTCCCTTCGAGGAGTACGAACGTCGGCTCAAGGAACTACGAGACCGCATGGCCGAGCGCCTGCTCGACGCTGTAGTGATCACCGACCCGGAAAACCTGATGTATCTCACCGATTATCAGACCACGGGTTACAGCTTCTTCCAGGCCCTTGTGGTGCCACTGGAGGACGAGCCTTTCATGATCACCCGCATGCTGGAGGAATCGAATGTCCATGCGCGCACCTGGGTCGAGAAAACGCGTCCGTATCCGGACACGGGCGACGCCATCCAGATGCTGGTCGAGTCGCTGCGAGAGTTCGGCCTGACCGGCAAGTCCATCGGCTATGAACGCAACAGCTATTTTCTCCCCGCTTATCACCAGGACAGCATTTTTACGACGTTCCTGGACGGTAAGCTGCTTGACTGCTTCGGCATCGTCGAGGAAGGCCGTGTGTGCAAGTCCAAGCACGAGATTGAGATCATGCGCCGGGCTGCCGCGGCAACCGAGGCCGGCATGAAAGCCGGCTTCGAGGCCACCGAAGCTGGCGTGACCGAGAACGATATCGGCGCCGCCATTTCTTCCGCCATGTTCCGCGCCGGCGGCGAGCCGCCGGCGGTAATGCCCTATGTCACCTCAGGACCGCGCAGCATGATCGGTCATGCCACCTGGGAGGGACGAACGGTCCAGCCGGGTGAGCACGTGTTCCTGGAAGTCGGCGGTTGCTACCGGCGCTATCACACGGCCATGATGCGAACCGTCGTGCTGGGCGAGCTCTCGCCCTCGATGGAGCATGCCCAGAACCGCATGAAGCAGGCCCTGCATGAGATCAAGAACGTGATCCGCCCGGGTATGACGGTGTCGGATGCCGACAATCTGGTGCGCAACATTATCACTGCCAACGAAGTGGGCGCACGCCTGATCACGCGCTCGGGCTACTCCATCGGCATCGCGTTTCCGCCGAGCTGGGACGAGGGCTACATCATGAGCCTCAAACAGGGCGACTCACGGGTGATCAGGGAAGGCATGACGTTCCACATCATTCCCTGGATGTGGGGGGTCGATGGCGACAAGACGGTCGGCATCTCCGACACCATCCATATCACCGCCGACGGTTGCGAGTCCTTCTTCGATCTCGACGAGAACTTCATGGTGAAACCCGAACAGGCCGCATGCGAATTGCCGCGGCCAGAAAAGGCCGCCCAAGGCGGCTCACGTGGTGAATCGATCAAGAACATCAAGGAGGCTCGCCGACAATGACGACGCTGCGCTCGATCAACCCGACGACCGGCAAGACCCAGTACGAAGTTGAAGCGTTGTCGAACGACGCGCTGGAACAGCGTCTGGCCGGGGCTGAGTCCGCGTTTGCCGGGTGGAAGCTGGCCGGCTTCTCCGACCGGGCGAAGGTATTGAACGATGTGGCCGCGCTGATGCGCGAGGATGTCGAGGACCTCGCTCGCCTGATGACCGACGAGATGGGCAAGCCCATTCGCGAGGCCCGCGGCGAGGTCGAGAAGGCAGCCTGGTGCGCCGAGCATTACGCCGGACACGCCGAGGCGTACCTGGCGACCGAGCAGATCGCCTCGGATGCCAGCGAAAGCTACGTGCAGTACCTGCCGCTGGGGGTGATCCTGGGCATCCTGCCCTGGAACGCGCCGTTCTGGCTGGCCTTTCGCTTTGCCGCGCCGACCCTGATGGCCGGCAATGCCTGCTTGATGAAGCACGACCCCAACGTGCCGGCCTGCGCCGAGGCGATCGGCAAGCTGTTCGAGCGCGCCGGTGCTCCGGCGGGCTTGTTCGCCAACCTGCCGCTGGAGACCGAGCGGGTCGAGCGGGTGATCCGGGACAAGCGTGTGCAGGCGGTATCGTTCACGGGTTCGGAGCGCGCCGGCGGAATCGTCGCCTCGACCGCGGCGGCGGAGATCAAGCACTCGGTGCTGGAACTGGGTGGTTCCGACCCGGCCATTGTGCTGGCCGACGCCGAGCTGGAGAAGGCGGCCGACACCATCTGCCTTTCGCGCATCATCAATGCCGGTCAAAGCTGCATCGCGGCCAAGCGCATCATCGTCGAGTCACCGGTCCATGACCACTTCGTCGAACTGCTGCACGAGCGTCTGGCGGGCCTGAAACTGGGGGATCCCTCCGAGGAGTCGACCGATATCGGCCCGATCGCGCGCGAGGATCTCCGCGACAACCTGCACCGCCAGGTGCGCAAGACGGTCGAGGCCGGTGCAGACTGCCCCCTCGGCGGTGAACTGACCGAAGGCGACGGCTTCTTCTACCCGGTGACGTTGCTGACCGGCGTCGGCCCCGAAATGACCGCTTCCTGCGAGGAAACCTTCGGTCCCGTGGCCGTCGTGATGAAAGTCGACAGTGAGGACGAGGCCATCGAACTGGCCAACGACACCGACTACGGCCTGGCCGCGGCGGTGTGGACGGACACCAAGCGCGGTGTGGCCATGGCCAGCCGGCTCGAAACCGGCCAGGTGGCGGTCAACGGCATCGTCAAGACCGATCCGAGGCTGCCCTCGGGCGGTATCAAACGCTCCGGCATCGGCCGCGAACTCGGCCCGCAAGGCATCCACGAATTCGTCAATGCGCAACAGGTTTGGGTGGGGCCCTCGAGGGGCTGATAAAAGAAAATTTGTCCACAGATAAACACAGATGAACACAGATAAAAAGCACTGTTAATTGGGCGATCGAACACCAACCCACTGTCATGCTTCCCGAGCCTGGAGTCGCTAGCGGGAATGCACCCCAGTGGAGAAGCCGGTACCAGTTTGGCCGTTTAGGTCATTCGAATTTCGGTCATTCGAATTTGTTTGATATTTGGTGCTTGTAATTTGGGATTTTCAGCGCCGAATTGATCGCCGCGCGAGAACAGGGTCAAACCCACTTCTTATCGGCACACCAGATCTGTGTTTATCTGTGGAAGGCTTTAAATTTCTTTTTAATTTCCACTAGCCCGCTCGAGCAGGCGTTTCTTCATGCGGTCATTGAAGGGTTCTTCGCCGAACCAGATCTTGAAGTACTCGTGGCCGCGCCCTTGGTCGGGACATTCTGTCAGCAGCTCGTCATCGCGGTAGAGCGCCAGGCGTTCCTCGGGTTCGTAGACGACGTCGAATCGTTCGCCGTCGGAGGCATCGACGTAGGCATTGGCAAGGCAGGCCAGTTCCTCGGGCAGTTGGTCGGGGTTGTCGACGTCATCGAGGTTTTCGACCAGCAGTTCGTTGGCGCTTTCGATCAGATCCTTGCCGGCCATGTCCCGGTCGAGCTTCAGGGAAAACTGCTTGGCAACGGGTTCGAGTACGCGCCCGGCGTCGCCGCAGTCAGCCAGGTGCAGGCTGGCGGTGCCGACGCTGAACAGGCCGATGACCTTCAGTTCGACTTCGGAGCAGCGCTCCAGCTCCGCAGTCGCCGCAGGCGCTGGGGTGGAAGCGGCGGCCAGCAGGAGTATGAGCCATATGCTGCGCGTCATTGCATCGCCCCCTGGGCACGTCTCACGAAGAATCCGACCACCGGCAGGTGCGCATAGAGCGCGCTGCCGCTGTCCCAGAAGTCCTGGTGAAGCACGATCTGTCCGTTCTTGTCGAACCGCAAGTGGGTCATGCCGATCGAGTGCGACTCGACGCGCTTACCCATGGCCCGAGTGACGAAGGTCATCTCCCAGCGGACGTAAACGTCGGAGCCGTCGCGGATGACCTTGTGCACCTCGACCCGGTTCTGTTCGAGTGTCTGGCCGGTACGGGCCATGTAATCCACCAGCTCTGAACGCTCCCGGGCAATGTGTACGGTGTCGTTGAAGTAGAACTCATCGGCGTAGAGTTCACCGATGCGCCGGGCCAGGTCCTCGCGGGTCAGGTCCGCGAAGGTCTGCTGGAAGGTTGCTACCCCCTGATCGATTGCCGAGGTGTCCCCGGGGTTCTGCTCCAGCGCCTGGTGGTAGCCCTCGACCGTATCCTTGTCCGTCATCGACCCGCTCCCTGCACAAGCGGCGGTGGCTGCCAGAAGCAGCGCGACTACCGCGCAGCGTTGAATGATTGCGTGATTATTCATGGACGCGATGATGCGCCGGGTCATGTCCACCGGGAGTGAAGGGCGTTTTCACGCCAGGTTGATGAGTTCGGGCGTCTAATCTCGGCGCAAGTGGACTGGATACTCGTTACGTGATGAAGCAACTCTTCGCCTGGTTCGACTCGCGACAGCGCCTGCGGAATGACGTGCAGGACCCGCATCGCGTTGACTGGCTTCGAATCATTCCCTTTATCGGCCTTCACCTGGCGTGCCTGGGGGTCGTATTCGTCGGCGTTTCCGTGACGGCCGTGGTGGTCTTCGCGCTCAGCTATTTGTTGCGCATGTTCGCCATCACCGCGTTCTACCACCGCTATTTCTCGCACCGGACGTTTCGTACCAGCCGGCCGGTCCAGTTCCTGTTTGCGCTCATCGGCGCTTCGGCCACCCAGCGTGGGCCGCTGTGGTGGGCGGCCCACCATCGTCACCACCACAAGTATGCCGATACCGATGAAGACGTGCACGCACCTCGCCACGGATTCTGGTGGAGCCACATGGGCTGGTTCTTGTGCCGCGAGAACTTCGAGACGCGCGCCGAGCAGATTCCGGACCTGGTCGTCTATCCAGAGTTGCGCTGGCTGGATCGCTACGACCTGCTTGTGCCTGTTGGCTATGCCCTGTTCATGTTCCTGCTCGGAACAGGCCTCAGCCACTGGGCGCCGGGTCTCGAAACCAGCGGCTGGCAGCTTTTGGTCTGGGGTTATTTCGTTTCGACCGTGGTCTTGATCCACGTGACATTGACCATCAATTCCCTGGCCCACGTCTGGGGCAGCCGCCGCTACGCCACGCGCGACGACAGCCGCAACAATTTCTTCCTCTCTCTACTCACGCTCGGTGAGGGCTGGCACAACAACCACCACCACTTCCCGGGTTCGGCGCGCCAGGGCTTCTACTGGTGGGAAGTCGATTTCAGCTTCTACCTGCTGAAGATAATGAGCTGGGTTGGCCTCGTCAGCGCGCTCAAGCCCGTGCCCGAGCGAATCCGTGAGGCACGTCGGGTGTCGTCATGAGAATCGCTATCGTGGGTGCTGGGGTTTCGGGGCTCTACGCGGCCTGGCATCTGTCGCAGCGTCACGAGGTGACGGTGTTCGAGGCCGAGGACCGCTTGGGTGGCCATGCCGATACGCAGGTCGTGGACGATGAAGGTGTGCCCCGATCCATCGATACCGGCTTCATTGTCTTCAACCGGGCGCACTACCCGTTGTTGACCGCGTGGTTCGGAGAGCTCGGGGTCGAGTCGGAATCGTCCGACATGAGTTTCGGTGTGAGCGATGCCGTCACCGGCCTGGCGTACAACGCCAGCACCCTGGGGCGGCTTTACTGTCAGCGCCGCAACCTGCTCAGTCCCCGCTTCCACGGCATGGTGCTTGATATCGCCCGCTTCTACCGGGGTGCGCCACAGTTGCTCGAGGAAATCGACGATCGTGTGACGCTCGGCGAATGGCTTGAACAAAGCGGCCTGGGTGAAATGTTTGCCAGCCGGCACATGCTGCCGATGGCCTCGGCCCTGTGGTCGGCGCCGATGGGCGACGTTACCGACTTCCCGATGAAGCACCTGCTTGCCTTCATGGACAATCATTCCATGCTGACTCTGGGCAGGCGCCCGGTGTGGGAGACGGTTCGAGGCGGCAGCCGATCCTACGTCGAGGCTGCTAGCAATTGTGCGGCGCGATTCGTGACCAGTACGCCGGTGCGCTCGATCGAGCGAACCGAAAACGGGGTGGTGATCCGAACGCCTCATGACGACATTCACTTTGACGCGACGATTCTTGCCTGCCATTCCGACCAGGCGCTGCGGCTGCTGGCCGATGCCAGCCCGGTCGAGCGTTGTGTCCTATCCGCCGTGGACTACCAGCCGAACGAAGCGATACTGCACACCGATGTCGGGGTTCTGCCCGACAAGCCCGCTGCGCGTGCAGCCTGGAACGTTCGCATGGATGGCCGGGAGCCAAGCCAATGCCGGGTTTCCTACTACATGAACAAGCTGCAGAACATCGACAGCCGGCAGCATTTCATCGTCTCGCTCAACCAGACGGAGATGATCGATCCGGAGCGAATTCTCGTGCGCCGAAATTATGCGCACCCCGTTTTTACGACCGAGGCAGTGGCGGCCCAGTCGCGCTGGAACGACATCAACGGCTTGCGGCGAACCTGGTTCTGCGGCGCCTGGTGGGGCTGGGGCTTCCACGAGGACGGCGCGCGCAGCGCAAGGCGTGTGATCGACGATATCGAGGCTCGAAATGGATAGCGCCATTGCCACCGGAAAGATCTGGCACCGTCGTCTTACGCCCAAGCCGCATCGCTTTGTCTACCGCACCAGCTACACGTTGTTTGATATCGATCGCGTGGAGGAACTGTTCGCCCGCAGTCGCCTTTGGTCTCTGGGGCGTTTCAACCTTGTGAGCTTTCGGCGCGGCGATTTCCTGCGCCCGCTCGATCGGCCGCTGCGGCAGGCCGTGGTCGAGCGTGTCGCCGAGGACACCGGCCGCCGGCCGAGTGGCCGTATTTTTGTGCTGGCGCACCTGCGCCAATGGGGGCTGTGCTTCAACCCGGTCAGTATTTATTTCTGCCTCGACAGGGCCGGCCGCATGGATGCCATTGTCGCGGACGTGCACAACACGCCCTGGAACGAGCGCCATGCCTACGTGCTCGACTGCCGCGGCCAGGACGGGCCGGCGTACCGCTTCGAGTTCGACAAGGCATTTCACGTCTCCCCCTTCATGCCGATGGACATCCGCTACGACTGGCGATTCCACATCGAGGAAGATCACCTGAGCGTTCACATGCAACTGCGGCATTCGGATCAAGAATGTTTCCAGGCGGGAATGCGCCTGACCCTCGAACCGATGACTGAGTCGTCAATGCGGCGGATGCCGCTGAGGTTTCCGCTGATGACGCTAAAGGTTGTCGCCGGAATCTATTGGCAGGCCTTGCGCCTGTGGCTGAAGAAGACGCCTTTTCACTCACACCCGGACAAAGTGACGCAATGATGGATACGGAAAGGACCATTGACGAACTCGGCGTCGGATCAGGCAGCAGCATCGATCGATGGCTGCGGGCTCGAGTGCTGTCCCGGCTTGGGGCCATCGAGCAAGGGCGACTCGTTATCGAGGACGCCGACGGCGAGTACACGCTGGGTAATCCCGGCGATTCGCTGCAGGCGACGGTGGTAATCCGCGACCTACGCTTCTGGCGACTGATGGCCAGCGGTGGCAGCGTCGGTGCGGCCGAGGCCTGGATGGCACAGCTCTGGGACAGCCCGGATCCGGTAGCTGTGGTACAGGTGCTTACCCGTAACCGCAACGTGCTTGACGAAATGGAAACAGCGGTTGCACGACTGACCAATATCGCCCTGGCGCTCTGGCACGCATTCAACCGTAACAGCCTCAAGGGAAGCCGGCGTAATATCGCCGCCCATTACGATCTGGGTAACGATTTCTTTGCCGCCTGGCTGGATGAGCGCATGATGTATTCGAGTGCGCTGTACCTTGGCGACAACGAAACTCTCGAGCAGGCGCAGATCAACAAGCTCGAGCGGATTTGTCGCAAGCTCGATCTGGGTCCGAATGATCACCTGCTGGAAATCGGCACTGGATGGGGCGGATTGGCGATCCATGCGGCACGGCAATACGGGTGCCGCGTCACGACCACCACGATCTCACGTGAACAATACGAGTTCGCCTTGAGCAAGGTCAGGGAAGCCGGCCTCGAGGATCGCGTCACACTTCTGACTCGTGACTATCGTGTTCTGGAGGGGCAGTTCGACAAGATCGTTTCGGTCGAGATGATCGAAGCGGTCGGTCACCAGTATCTTGATACCTACCTGGCGAAAATCGACGAGTTGCTCAAGCCCGACGGCCTGGCCCTGCTCCAGGCCATCACCATCGAGGATTATCGTTATGGCAGCGCTTTGAAGAACGTCGACTTCATCAAGCGCTACGTCTTTCCCGGCGCCTTCATCCCTTCGGTCAGTGCGGTTGCCCGATCCATGGCGCGCGCGAGCCGCCTGGGCCTGGTCGAGATGACCGACTTCGGCGCCAGCTATGCGCGCACCCTCGCAGCGTGGCGCGAGCGCTTCGAGGCCCGTTGGGACAATATCCGCGAGATGGGCTTCGACGAAACCTTCCGGCGCCGATGGCTGTGGTACCTGGCTTACTGCGAGGGCGGCTTCCGCGAACGTGCCATTAGCGACGTTCACCTGCTGCTGGCCGGTCCGCAATGGCGACCGGGTTCCGAATCCGGACTCAGCGGCGGAGGCGAGCTGACGGCATGAGACGAGACTTCTGGATCAACCAGGGGCTTTTCCAGCTGAGCTGGCCGGCCTGCGTAGTCGGAGCTTCCTGGGGCATTGCCGGCTGGAGCGGCACGCTTGTCGTCGCCGCCATGGCTCTATGGCAGTTGCATCCTCGACGGCGTCATCGCAATGACTGGCGCATGATCGCCCTTTGCCTGGCAATCGGGTTTGTGCTGGATACCCTCTGGGTGCAATTCGGCCTTATGGCCTTTGCCATGCCCTGGCCGTCGAGCGGGCTCGCGCCGTTCTGGATTCTTCTCTTGTGGCTGGCCCTGGCTTTGGTACTCAATCACTCGATGAGTATTTTCAAGCAGCGACTACTGCTCATTGGCATCCTGGGCGGCATTGGTTCGCCCATGTCCTACTATGCCGGCTCGCGTTTCGGCGCGGTCGAGTGGCTCGCACCGGCCTGGCAGGTGGTGCTCGCCACCGGATTGAGCTGGGCCCTGCTGCTTCCCGCTCTGTTCTGGCTGGCTCACTACCCGCACGGTCGAGTCGATCGGCAGGCGACAACCGACACGCTTTCGAGGAACGCAACGTCATGAGACCCATTGAACTGGCGGAGAAAGGATTCGTCCCCGACTGGCTGATCCGGCGCGGTATTCGAGCGTTGTTGACGCGGCGATTGCGGGATGAGCGCGTCGATGATCCGGAAGCACAGTCCGAACGTTACCAAGGGCTGATGGACGAGTTGGCCGAGTCGGCAATCGCCATAGAGACTGACGCAGCCAACGAGCAGCATTACGAGGTTCCCGCAGCCTTCTACCAGCAGGTGCTCGGGCAACGGCTGAAATACTCGAGCGCGTTGTGGCCGCCGGGCGTGGACAATCTGGATGATGCCGAGGCGATCATGCTCGACCAGACCTGTCGCAACGCCGGGCTGGTCGATGGGCAGGACGTCCTCGAGCTCGGTTGTGGCTGGGGTTCGCTGACCCTGTGGATGGCTTCACGCTATCCCGCCAGCCGGATCACAGCCGTGTCCAACTCGGCATCGCAGCGCAAACACATCGAGTCGAGAGCCCGCGACCTCGCCCTGGGAAATCTCGAAGTGATCACCTGCGATGTCAATGAACTGAAAATGGACAGACAGTTCGATCGCGTCGTGTCGGTCGAAATGTTCGAGCACGTGCGCAACTACCGGCAGCTGCTCGAGCGCGTTGCCGGCTGGATGAAGGCGGACGCGAGGCTGTTCGTGCATATCTTCTGCCATCGCTTTCTGGCCTATCCCTTCGAAACAGAGGGTGATGGCAACTGGATGGGGCGCTATTTCTTCACCGGTGGGTTGATGCCGGCAAGCGACACGCTGTTACACTTTGCCGATGATGTGGTCATCGAACGCCGCTGGCTTTACTCGGGTGAGCATTACGCGAGAACCGCGCGGGCCTGGCTCGACAATCTCGATGGGCAAAGTAGCGGCGTTCGTGCGGTCATGCAGGACGCCTACGGAGATGACGCCGCGCTTTGGCAGCAGCGCTGGCGTATCTTCTTCATGGCCTGCGAGGAGCTGTTCGGCTTCGATCGCGGCAGGCAGTGGCTGGTGGGGCATTATCGCTTCCGCAAGGCGCGATGAAACCGTTTAATCGGTTGCTCAGTGGCGGTCTGCGCACCCGCCTGGTGCGTGTTTTCCTGCTGCAAGTGCTGGCGATCAGCATCGCCACGGTTCTTGGCGTCTACGCTGCCGCCTGGGTCGTTGAACGGGTGCTGGTGCAGGAAGCACTCAACGGCGAGGCGGAGTATTTCTGGGACCAGTACGAAGCGAATTCGGATTTCCCCCTGCCTGATACCAACAACCTGACTGCCTATCTGGCCGAAGACGGTGACATGTCCACCGTGCCGGAATGGCTGCGCGACGAGGAGCCCGGCTTCGGGCGGGGGCATCGCAGCGACAGGTCCATGCCCGTCGTCCACGTCTCCGAACTGGGTGACGATCGCCTTTACCTCGTATTCGACGAGATGCAGGTCTCATCTCTGGCCTGGTATTTCGGCATTGCACCGTTGACCGGTGTGCTGTTGCTGATCTACATGTTGACGTGGATTGGCTACGTCATGTCGCGGCGGGCCGTATCCACGGTCGTACAGCTGGCCGATGCAGTACGCAATTACGATTTCCGCTCGGGAAAACTCGAAGAACTCAGCGAAACGGATTTCGGCGAGACCACCGATACGGAAACGCTGGCTCTGATCAACGCCTTCAATCAGTTCATTCACCGCCTGGAATCCTTCATCCAGCGCGAGCGCAACTTTACCCGCAACGCCAGTCATGAACTGCGCACGCCACTGGCCGTATTGCGTTCAAATCTCGGGTTGCTGGCAAAGCAGTCCGATGACGAGGCTCGTGCCAAGACGGTCGAGCGAATGAACCGCACGGTGCGCGATATGGAGGCGCTGGTCGAGACGCTGCTGATTCTCGCGCGCGAGAGCGGGTCGCGGCTGAATTGGTCCTCGGTGGTACTCAACGATCTGCTTACCGACCTGCTCGAGCAGATCGGCGCGACATTCGATCGCCCGGAAATGACGACGGGCGTGCGCGCCAACGGCCTGCTCGAGGTCAGTGCACCGGAGCGGGTGCTGGCGATCGTCTTCACCAATCTGCTGCGCAACGCGCTCAGTTATACCGAGAGGGGGCACGTCCACGTGCTGATTGATCGCAATGGCGTGACCGTGCAGGATTCCGGCTGCGGCATGAGCGAGGCCGACCTCGAGCGCATGTTCGAACCCTTCTATCGCGGCCACGACCGCTCCAACGAGGGTTATGGCCTGGGCCTGTCCATCGTGCGCCGCCTGTGCGATCGCTTCGGCTGGCACCTGCATGCCGACAGCGAGTTGGGCGCGGGCACCGAGATCCGCGTCGAATTTCCCCAGGCGACATTCAAGCCTTTCAGTGGGAACTAGGTTTCAGGTTTCAGGAAAACCTACTCGAAGCCACCCCGAACCCCGAACCCTGAACCCTGAACCCTGAAACCTTCACTCCACTGCCATAGTGTGGCGCAAGCGCTTATCATGCCCCCTGGCGCTACGCACACACCAAAGCCAGATGAATCAAGCCACTGCGCGGGCCGGGGCCAATATCGCGCTCGTCAAATACTGGGGCAAGCGCGACCAGCGGTTGAATCTGCCGGCGGCCGGGTCGATCTCCATCACCCTGGCCGGGCTGGAGACGCGCACCACCGTGACGCTCGATCCCTCGCTCGAGGTCGATCGTTTCTTTCTCGACGGTGTCGAGCAGTCGCCCGGTCGTGTCGGCGCGATGCTCGACCAGTTGCGAGAGATGGCCGGTGAGACGACGCCGTGCAGGGTCGACAGCAGCAACAATTTCCCCACCGGTTCCGGCCTGGCTTCCTCGGCGTCCGGCTTCGCGGCCCTGGTGACGGCTGCCGCAAGTGCATTCGGCCTGGAAGTCCCGGATCGGGAGCGTTCCAGGCTGGCCCGTCTGGGGTCGGGGTCGGCCGCCCGCTCGATTTTCGGCGGTTTCGTGGAGATGGATGCAGGCCTGTGCAAAGACGGCTCGGATGCGGTTGCGCGTCCCCTGCTGGCCGCCGGCGAGTGGCCCCTGGAAGTGGTGGTGGCCGTCACCGACTCGGGCAGCAAGGCGGTGGGTTCGCGCGACGGCATGAATCACACCATGCGAACCTCCCCTTACTATCCGGCCTGGGTGGATACCGTGGCCGCCGATCTCGAAGCGGCCAGGGCCGCGATCGCAGCGCGAGACTTCGAGGCGCTGGCCGATGTGAGTGAGCATAGTGCGCTGAAAATGCATGCATCGATGCTGGCCGCCCGGCCCGGCCTGATCTACTGGAACCCGGCCACATTGGCCTGCCTGCACGCCGTGCGCGTGTTGCGCTCGGGCGGCACCGGCGTATTCTTCACCGTCGATGCCGGCCCGCAGGTCAAGGCTGTCTGCTTGCCGGGTGAAAGCGAGCGCGTGATCGAAGTCCTTGGCGGGCAGCCCGGTGTACAGGACGTCATGGTCACGGGGCTGGGCGCCGGCGCGAGCCCGGTGGCGTAGCGGTGCCGCGTTGGGTCGCGACGGCGCCGGGCAAGATCGTCCTGCTGGGTGAGTATGCGGTGCTCGAGGGCGCGCCGGCCCTGGTTCAGGCGGTCGATCGCCGTTGTCGCGTGGAGCTGGTGCATTGCCAGGATGCAGACTGCCGGATTGAGGCGCCGCAGCTCGGAATCCCGCCGGTTCGATTCAGGGTCGACGATCGGGCCCGGCTGAATTGGCAGGAAGCGGTGCCGGCGCCCTTTGCAAGAACGGCGGCCCTGATCGAATCCGTGCTCGGATACATTGCCGAATGCGGCGGCCGGCCAGGACCGTTCAGGATGCGTGTGGACACGGCCGAGCTGTTCGACGGGAGCGGCCAAGATGCGGTCAAACTCGGCCTGGGATCGAGCGCGGCAACGGCCGTGGCGATCGATGCTGTCCTTCGCGCCGCCTTTCTCGAAGGGGGGCGGAAGGAGACCGATTTCGAAATCGTTTCGAGATTGCTGCAACCCGGGCGTAAAGCGCAGGGCAACGCCGGTAGCGGCATTGACCTGGCTGCCAGTCTGTGCGGCGGTCTGCTCGGGTACCGAATTCGTGATGAGCGAATCGAGATTCGACCGCTGTCGCTTCCGGGAGAAATCAAGACATGTTTCGTGTGGGCCGGGGAGCCGGCCTCGACCGCTGAGCTGCTGACCGCCTGGCGCCGATCGCGCGAGCAGCACCCGCGCGAGCACGGGCGTCTGCTGGGCGAGATGCAGACCGTGGCGAGTGCCGGGCTTGAGGCTGTCGAACGTGGCGATGTGCAAGAAATCCTCGCTTGCTGGTCGGATTACGGCGAAATAATGGGTAAAATGAACGATTTGGTCGGCTGCGAGATCGTGACTGCCGAGCATCGGATCGCGGGCGGCCTGGCCGAATTGCTCAACGGCGTCTACAAACCCTGCGGCGCCGGTGGCGGTGACCTGGGGATGGCCGCTTCGCTTGACAGCCGGTTCCGCTCACGCATGCGGCATCTGTGCCGACAGGCCGGCTTGAAGACGCTGCCCCTCCGACCGTCCGAGCAGGGCGTTCGGGTAACAACAGAGTGAAGACTTGATGGAACGATCCCGGATACCTCGCTTCTACAAGATGTCCGTACCCGAGCGGGTGCGGACCGTGCGCGACCGCGGCCTCCTCGGTCCGGACGACTACAAGGACCTGCAGTCCGGTAGCCACACATTGTCGGTGCAGCTGGCCGACAAGATGATCGAGAACGTCATCGGCGTCATGGGCCTTCCGGTGGGGTTGGGTCTGAACTTCCTGATCAACGAGAAGGAATACGTGGTGCCCCTGGTGGTCGAGGAGCCCTCGATCGTCGCCGCCCTGTCTTCGGCCGCCAAGCTGGCGCGCGAGTCCGGCGGATTCATGGTCGAGAGCATGGAGCCGCAGCTGATCGGCCAGATCCAGCTTGTCGACGTGGCCAACCCGGCACGCGCCAAGGCGACCCTGCTGCAGCGCAAGTCGGAGATTCTGAACCTCGCCAATAGCCTGCACCCGAAGATGATCGCCCGCGGTGGTGGTGCCCGTGATCTGGAGGTTTTCGTCCACCCCTCGCAGGGACCGGGCGGCGACATGGTGGTGGTTCACCTGCTGGTCGACACGCGCGACGCCATGGGTGCCAACCTGGTCAATACGATGTGCGAGGGCGTCGCCTCCCTGGTCGAGACCATTGCCGACGGGCGGGTCTTTTTGCGCATTCTCTCGAACCTGACCGACCGCGCCCTGGTCAAGGCGCGAGTGCGCATTCCGGTCGAGCAGCTGACCGGCAAGGGTTTCGACGGCGAGCAGGTGCGCGACGGGATCATTGTGGCCAATGATTTTGCGCGCATTGATCCCTATCGGGCCGCCACCCACAACAAGGGCATCATGAACGGCATCGACGCCGTGGCCCTGGCGACCGGCAATGACTGGCGGGCGATCGAGTCCGGTGCACACGCCTTCGCCGCCCGCGGCGGTCGCTATGCCTCGCTGACCCAGTGGTTCAAGGACGATAACGGCGACCTGGTCGGCGAGCTCGAGATTCCGATCAAGGTGGGCACGGTCGGCGGCCCGCTGCAGACCAACCCGACCGTCGCGCTGAACATGCGCCTGCTCGGCGTCGAATCGGCGCGGGAGCTGGCCGAGGTGATGGGCGCGGTCGGACTGGCCCAGAATTTTTCCGCAATCCGGGCCCTGGTGACCGAGGGCATCCAGCAGGGTCACATGACCCTGCATGCGCGTTCGGTGGCGACCGCCGCGGGCACGCCGCCGGAATTGTTCGATACGGTGGTCGAGCGCCTGATCGCCTCCGGCGAGATCAAGATATGGAAGGCCGAGGAACTGATCGCCGAGGTGCGTTCGCAGGCCGAGCCCCCGAGGTTGGCGTCGGGTGAAGAAGAACGCCGGGATGAACAGGAAACGCTCGAGGGTGAAAAGCTCGGCGCCGGTCACGGCAAGATCATCCTGCTCGGCGAGCACGCGGTTGTCTATGGGCGACGCGCCATCGCCGCGCCGATTCCGCTGGCCATCCAGGCTCGGGTCGAGGACGCACGCGAGGGCGTGGAGCTGATCATTCCGCGCTGGGGCGTGGAGCAGCGCCTGGACTTTACCGCCAAGCATCCGCAGTCATTCGCCCGTTCGATGGGGCGGGTGCTCGAGGCGCTGGGGCTGAGCGGGCGCGGTATGCGTATCGAGGTCTTCCCCAATGTGCCGCGGGCGATGGGCCTTGGGGGGTCGGCAGCGCTGGCCGTCGCCGTGATTCGGGCCATGGACGCGCATTTCTCGCTCGGTTTGAACGACGACCGCATCAATGAGCTGGCCTTCGAGTGCGAGAAGGTGGCCCACGGCACGCCTTCGGGTATCGACAACACCCTGGCCACCTGGGGCGAGTTCATGCTGTTCCGCAACGGCGAGCAGCCGCAGCGCGAGGTCATCCAGGTGGCCGAACCGCTGCCGATCGTGATCGGCATGAGCGGCGTCGAGAGCCTGACGGCGCGCACCGTGGCACGGGTGCGCGAAGCCTGGAGAAAGAACCCCAATCTCTACGAGCGCATCTTCGATGAAATCGACACCCTGGCCGGCAACGGCCTGGATGCGCTCAAGACCGGCGATTACGACACGCTCGGCGAGCTGATGAATGTCTGCCAGGGCCTGCTCAACGCCATGCAGGTTTCCAGCTGGGAGCTCGAGGAACTGCTGCAGGTCGCGCGCAACAACGGCGCTGTTGGTGCCAAGCTCACGGGTGGCGGTGGCGGCGGTTCCATCATCGCGCTCTGCCCCGGGGAGAGCGCGCGCGTAGCCCGGGCCATTCGTGAGGCCGGCTACAACGCGCTGGAGGTGCCGATCGGTGGCGCTTGAGCAGGCCGGGCCGGAACGTGTCGTGTCGTCCGACAGCGAGGAGCTGATCCTGGTCGACGAGGCTGACCGGGAAATCGGGACGCTCTCGAAAGGCGAGTGTCACGACGGGGAGGGCATTCTGCACCGCGCGTTCTCGGTTTTCCTGTTCGATGCGCAGGGGCGGCTGCTCGTGCAGCAGCGTGCCAGTGAAAAGCGCCTTTGGCCGGGCTCCTGGGCCAACAGTTGCTGCTCGCACCCGCGCGCCGGGGAAGACATGGACGAGGCGACCGTAAGACGCACGCGTGAAGAATTGGGCGTGGCGGCCGAGCTCGAGTTCGTCTACAAGTTTCAGTACCAGGCCCGTTACCGGGACATGGGAGCCGAGCATGAATTGTGTTGGGTCTATATCGGCCGCACGCACGAAAACGAAGTGCGACCCAATCCCACCGAGATCGACGGCTGGCGGTTCCTGACGCCCGAAGATGTGGACAGCCTGGTAGCCGATGAGGCAGCCGATGTGGCGCCGTGGTTTCGGATGGAGTGGCGTGAACTACGGCGGGTACATTGGCGCCGCGTGGAGCAACTCCTCAACGGCTAATTGGTGGTTTGGTTGTTTGGTGTTTTCGTATTTCGGCAGGTGAGAGCGCCTTAGCCGCTCTCGCCTAATCGAAGTGGACCGCCCCCGAAAAAGTAGACACCTCAATTTTGACAGATGGAGAGGTGTTTATGACCAAGCATTTAAGGCGTTCATTTTCCGAGGATTTCAAGCGTAAAGCGGTCGATCAGTCGTTCGAGACGCCCGAGACTGTGCAGGCTGTGGCTGGTAAATTGGGCATTCATCCTGTCCTTTTGAGT
>NZ_JBHJMQ010000013.1:0-72088 GCF_042310375.1 Wenzhouxiangella psychrophila
ACAAGCCAACAAGCCAACAAGCCAACAAGCCAACAAGCCAACAAGCCAACAAGCCAACAAGCCAACAAGCCAACAAGCCAACAAGCCAACAAGCCAACAAGCCAACAGTGTCTTACCTTCTCCGCCACCATCCCCGCGCCCGCCGTCTGAAGCTGCGTGTGGAGCGCGACGGCGCTCTGGTGGTCACGGCGCCGAAGGGCGTGCGGCGCAGTGAAGTCGATCGTTTCGTTCGGGGACAGGATGCCTGGATCACACAGGTTCGACACCGCCTGGCGCGCCAGCGCAGTGCCCGCGACCCGGACGTGTGTGGACTACGCCCCCGGCGTATCGAACTGCCGGCTGTCGGGGAGTTGTGGGATGTGGTTTATGGTCGTCCGGAGGAAAAGCGGCGGAAAGAAGCGCGTGTCGGCTCCGAGGCGCTGCTGCGCCTGCCGGAAGATGCACCGGCGGAAGCGATCGTCAGCCGGCTTCAGGATTGGCTCAAGCGGCGGGCCCGACAGAAGCTGGCGCCATGGGTCGAAGAGCTGGCACAGGCGCACGGTATGAGCTTTAGCCGGCTGAGCTTCCGCAACCAGAAATCACGTTGGGGCAGCTGCTCGTCCAATGGCAACCTCTCGCTCAACGCCCGGCTGCTCTTCTGCTCCCCCGAAGCCTGCCGCTACGTCCTCATCCACGAACTGGTGCACCTCGAGCACCCCAATCATTCCCCCAGGTTCTGGAATCGTGTCGCCGAGATCTGTCCCGACTATCGCCAGCACATGCGGGAACTAAAGACCGTGTGGCATCGTCTTCCCGACTGGGTCACGGCCACCTGAAGAAGCCGTCGAAGCCCGCGCCCGGGCGAATGCCGTTGGTTCTGGTCGGGCGGGCCCCACGGTTTGGAACGCTTGAAGGATTTGGGCAATGCTATCCGGAAACCGGAAACCGGAAACCGGAAACCGTAAGCCAGAAAGCGGAAACGCGGCCAGCGGCCGCGTTTCTCAAGCACTGAATTAAACGCGCCGATCAGTGCGACAACAGCGGTGCAATCACCAGGCTGACGATGGCCATAACGTTGATCAGGATGTTCATCGACGGGCCCGAGGTGTCCTTGAGCGGATCGCCCACGGTGTCGCCGACGACATTGGCCTTGTGGGTTTCGGAGCCCTTGCCGCCGAAGTTGCCTTTCTCGACGTACTTCTTGGCGTTGTCCCAGGCGCCGCCGGCGTTGGCCATGGTCAGCGCCAGCAGAACACAGCCCAGCAAGGCGCCGCCGAGCATGCCGCCGAGTGCCTCGGCGCCCAGGCCGAAGCCGATCACGACCGGGCCCAGAACGGCCAGGGCGGCCGGAAGAAGCATGCGCTTGATCGCCGAGGTGGTAGCGATGTCGACGCAGCGCGGCGCATCCGGCTCGGCCTTGCCTTCGAGCAGGCCCGGAATCTCGCGGAACTGGCGGCGGATCTCGGTGATCATCTCGAAGGCGGCGTCGCCGACGGCGGTCATGGTGATGGCCGCGACCAGGAACGGGAAGATGCCGCCGATGAACATGCCGATGAGCACGTTAGGGTCGGAAATCTCCAGCGAGAAGCCGGGCAAGCGATGGGTGACCTCGGCGATATACGCGCTGATGATGGTCAACGCGGCCAGTGCCGCGGCGCCGATCGCGAAGCCCTTGCCGATGGCGGCGGTGGTGTTGCCCAACTCGTCGAGCGAGTCGGTGATCTTGCGCGTTTCCTCACCGAGGCCCGCCATCTCGGCGATGCCGCCGGCGTTGTCGGCGACGGGGCCGTAGGCGTCGATGGCCATGGTCATGCCGACGGTGGCCAGCATGGCGACCGCGGCAATACCCACGCCGTAGAGCTCGGCTGAGGCGTTGGCGACATAGATCATCACGCAGATCGACAGGATCGGAATGACGACCGAGCGCATGCCGGTCGAAAGGCCCGCGATGATCACCGTGGCCGAGCCGGTTTCGCCAGCCCGGGCGATGTCGCGTACGGGCTTGCCTGCGGTGAAATACTCGGTGGAAAGGCCGATCACGATGCCGCCGAGGGCACCGACCAGCGCGGCGAACCATACGCTCGTTTCGACACCGAGATAGCGAATCAGGAAGAAGGCCAGCACGATGAAGCCCACCGCTGCAGACATGGTGCCGATTCGCAGCGCGGTTTCGGGGCTTCTGCCCGAACTGGCGCGGACCAGCAGGATCGCGCCGATCGAGCAGACCAGGCCCAGGGAAGACAACAGCAGCGGCAGGCTCATGATGGCCGAGCCTTCACCAAGACCTTCGACGTAACCGCCGCCGGCTTGCTGCACCATGACGGTGGCCAGTGCCACGGTGGCGATCATCGCACCGCAATAGGATTCGAAGATGTCCGAGCCCATGCCGGCCACGTCGCCGACGTTGTCACCGACGTTGTCGGCGATCACGCCGGGGTTGCGGGGGTCGTCTTCCGGAATGCCGGCCTCGACTTTCCCCACCAGGTCGGCACCGACGTCCGCGGATTTGGTGAAGATGCCACCGCCGACGCGATAGAACAGCGCCACGACGCCCGCGCCCATGCCGAAGCCATGGATGCGATGAGCGGTTTCAGGGTCTGCACCGAACACGAGGTAAAGCGTGCCCAGGCCGACCAGGCCGAGCGACGCGACCAGCATGCCCATGACCGAGCCGCCGTAGAAGGCCACGCTCAGTGCCTTGGCGGCGCCGAATTCGTGGGCTGCGGTCGTGGTGCGTACGTTGGCGCGGGTGGCGGCGATCATGCCGAAAAAGCCGGCCGCGGCCGAACAGATGGCGCCGACGAGGAAGGATACGGCGGTCTGGATGCCGAGGCCGGATACCGACAGCGCGACGAAGATGACGGCGACCGACAGGCCGATCAGCATCAGTTCGCGGCGCATGAAGGCCGAGGCGCCCTGCTGGATCATCACGGCGATCTCGCTGGGCTTGCCCTCCATGGCTGGATAGCGCATCACCACGCGATAGAGAATGAAGGCCACGATCAGGCCCACGACCCCGAGAACCGGGGGGATCATCAACTGGTTCATGTTTTCTCCCGAAAATACAGGCGTTTTTGTGCGGAAAAAGCGCGAGCATGCAGTCCCGGCGAGAATGCCCGGACCCGCAAAACCGGGTAATTGTAAGGAAAAACCGCTATCCTTGCTATACTCTGCCGCTCCGCCGCGTTCCTACCAGCTCCATCGGCGCTCGCGGCCCGGGACTAAAACGACAAAATCCAGATTAGAAACAGAGGGATCGACCCGACATGGCTGATGTTGTCATCACACTGTCGCTCGCCCGCAAGTCGGGCATTCTCGCTGCCGCCATTTCGGCCATCAACCGCGCCGGGCTGCAGTTCGAGACGCACCGTTTCGTCGAGGACGAATCGGGGCATGCAATCCAGTTGAGAGCCCAGAGCGAAGAAGAATTCGGCGATCCGAGGGATTTGATCGACGAACTTTCGGCTATTCGCGGCGTTCGCTCGGTGAGCGACGTGGAGGTCGATGGCCACTCGCTGCTCAACCCCGAACCCGAGCCCGAACCGGAACCGGAACCGGAACCGGAACCCGAGCCGGAACCCGAGCCGGAACCGGAACCGGAACCGGAACCGGAACCTGAACCTGAACCTGAACCTGAACCGAAAAGCGTGCGAGAGCAGCAACAGGAACCGGAATCCGAGCCGAACACCAGCGGCGAGATGCGGCCGTCGATGGTCCGTCGCCGTCGTCGTCGGCGCTGAGGCCGGAGTCCTCGCCAACGCCGGTATAATTGCGCACGCAGTTTCCGCGAGCAGGCGCTAGCCATGAACGTCAACGACATTCCGCCGGGCGTCAATCCGCCCGACGACTTCAATACCATCATCGAGATTCCGCTCGATGGCCCGCCGGTCAAATACGAGGTCGACAAGGCCACCGGCAGCATCCACGTCAATCGGCTGCTGGCCACGGCCATGCGCTATCCGTGCAACTACGGTTTCGTGCCCAACACGCTGGCCGAGGACGGTGATCCCCTCGACGTGATGGTGCTCATTCGCGTGCCGCTGCAGCCCGGCTCGATCATCCGTTGCCGGCCGATCGGCTATCTGGAGATGTCCGACGAGGCCGGTCGCGACGTCAAGATCGCGGCATTGCCCATCCAGGAAGTCTCGCCCCTGCACGAGGACATCCAGTCGATCGAGGACCTGGCCAAGTTCAGCCGGCGCAATATCCGCCACTTCTTCAGTCACTACAAGGACCTGGAAGTCGGCAAGTGGGTCGAGGTGCTGGGCTGGCATGGGCCGGATGAGGCGCGTGCGGAGATCGTCAAGGCAATCGAAGCGTTCGGGAAGCCTGGCTGAGCTTCGGCGACGACGTCACCCCGCGTTCTGTCGTCCCGGCCAATGAGCCGGGACCTCGCACGCATCGTTGTGGCACGGCCTGGCTGAATGCATAGGCAGGCCGGGAGATCCCGGACAGCCACGTGCGTGTTGTCAGGGAAGCGTACCCTGCTCTCGAAGAATTCCGGCTAGAGCCCGGGTGAAGCGAGCACGGTCACTCTGGTCGATGTGGGAGGTGTCCGGCAGTTCAAGCTCGGCCAGTGTCGGGTAGTCCGAAAAATGAATGGTGGTCGCGCTGGTGGCCTCGGCCAGCTGATCCCAGTACAGTTCGCGCGGATAATTTTTGCGGTCGAGTTGCCAGTGCTCGTCGGCCGTGGGCATGCGCAGGAAGACCACCCGGCCGCCGCGCTCCTGAATCCTCGCAACGGCTTGCTCGATGCGCTTCAGGTCGCTCAACCAGCGCCGCGGAGAGGGTGCGGGATGTTCCCGGTAGTCGGCAGCCAGCGCCTCTGTGAAATGCTTTCGCAGCCCCGGCACATCGGCCTGTTCGTAGTCAGCGGCGATGGTCCGGTCGGACTCCATCGTCGTGTAATTCTGCGGTGGCGGCTGATTTTCGATCCAGCCTTCCAGTCGGCGAACCAGGTTGAAAGGGGCACCGACGACGACCAGATTTTCCTGCAGAAAGGTCAGCAGGTGGCGCTCGATCCGCCGCTGCGGGCCGAAGTCGCGGTGGTAGTGGCGCACCCAGGGGGCGCTCATGTCGTGGTACCAGTGGGCAAGGCCGCGCGCGTCGACGGCAACCATGAGTACACCGGCGAAATCCTCGTCCGCCGCCAGATCCTCAAGCACCGCCACCGGGTAATGGCCATTGATCGCCAGCGAAGTGGCTTCCCAATCCGGCAGGGTGTTCTCGAAGGCCCGGGTCGAGAAGGCCAGCTGGATGCGCGAGGCGCCGAGGACCGTAAAATTGTTTTCCTGAGCCACCGTCACTGCCCGTTGACGGTGGGCTGCCCACAAGTCGCGGTCGTCGTAGAGCGCCGGCGTAAAGCCGCGCTCGCGCCAGAGCCATTCCCAGCCGCCCACCGTGGCGGTGGCAACCACCCCGGCGATAACGAAGACAGCGATGGCTTGTGCTTTCCGGGTCATTGGGTCAAGGAGTCTCAAAACTGGAAATAAATGAAGGCCCGGTTCTCACCGGGGCTGAGCAGTACAGCGGCCAGCAGCAGACCGATCATCGCCCCGCGTGCCGGCCATGCCATTCGTGCATAAACGTCTTCGATCTCGATTCGGCGCATGGCGACTTGCCAGGCCAGCAGTCCGGCCATGGCGGACAGGGCCAGACAGCCCGCGGCGTCCATCACGGATTCGGAGGCAGTGAGCAGGGCGAGGTAGAAATCCCCGGCCTGACCCAGGTCCTGGGCGCGGAACAGCACCCAGGTCAGCGTGACAACGATAAAGGTGACGGCCATCCACACCGGTTTCATCAGCCGGCTGCCCAGCCAGGCCGTGCGGTCGGCCAGGGGCCGCAGAACGTGCTCGACGACCAGCCACAGGCCGTGGGCCAGGCCCCAGAGCACGAAGGTCCAGGCCGCGCCGTGCCACAGGCCGCCCAGGCCCATGGCCACGACCAGGTTGCCGAGCGTGCGGGCGTGCCCGTGGCGGCTGCCGCCGAGGGTGATGTAGAGATAGTCGCGAATCCAGGTCGATAGCGAGATATGCCAGCGCCGCCAGAAGTCCGAGAACCCGACCGCGGCGTAGGGCGCATGAAAGTTCTTGGGCAGCACGAAACCGAAGACGCGCGCCGCGCCGATGGCGCAGAGCGAATAACCGGCGAAGTCGCAGTAGATCTGGCCGCTGAATGCGGTGATGCTCGACCAGGCGGCCAATGTGCCGATGCTGTCGGCCGCGGCAAAGCCCGAGTCGACCACCGGCGCGAACAGGCTGTCGGCCAGTACGGTCTTGAGAAACAGCCCGGCGACCATCAGCGCCGTGCCGGTTTCGACGTTGGCGGCGTTCATCACGCGCGGTTGCTCGAGCTGGCCGGCGAACTGTTCGTAGCGCACGATCGGTCCGGCCACCAGTTGTGGAAAGAAACTCACGTACAGCGCGTAGTCGGCAAAGTCCTTGCCGGGCGTGATGCGTCGACGGTAAACGTCGAAGGTGTAGGACAGGGTCTGGAAGGTGTAGAAGGAGATGCCGATGGGCAGCACGACGTCGAGCAGCGGCGCCTGGAACGCGCCGAGACCGAGCCAGGTTGCAAACTGGTTGTAATTGGCGATGAAGAAGTCGGCGTACTTGAACCAGCTCAGCAGGCCGAGATTGACGATTACCGACAGCAGCAGCCAGGCCTTGCGTCGGCGCGGGTCTTCACTGGCGTGCAGTCGCCTGGCTGCCGTCCAGTCGACCACGGTCGAGACCACCAGCAGCCAGATGAACACCGGGTTCCAGGCGGCATAGAAGAGGTAGCTGGCCGCGAGCAGTTCCAACTTGCGGACCCGCCAGCCGCGCGAGAGCCCGAGCAGGCCCCACAGCGCGACGATGAACAGCGCAAAGGTCAGCGAATCGAAGGTCATTGACGAATGAGTCGACCAGCGTAGACCAGGGCACGTTCACCATCTTGTGCCACGGCACTGAGCGACAGCCAGGGCGAGGGTGAGTCGGGCAGCTCGAGCGTGCAGGAAAAGCCGCTATGGGCAAGGCCGGGCCGGCCGAGGACTTCGGCCACCTTTGGCTGCGGCTCACCGACGGACTGGCGATGCACCTGCTCGTCGAGATGGATCTCGACGCAGTCGAAGGGGACGGCGTCCAGCGAGCCGGCCCAGCCGGCCAGCCACAGCGTGCCGGCCTCGTTGTCGATGTGCAGCTCATCCAGCCAGCCGCGGGTGCCGTAGCGAAAGCCGTCCAGTACGGAGAGATCGCGTTGGTTCTTCGCGACGACGTAAACATCCTGCTCGTGGGCGAGCAGACGCGGCAGGCGCTTTATGGCGGTATCGGCGCCAAGCCTCTCGCGGATCCTGCGCTCGACGTAAGCCTGGCTGACGAAGGTCGTGCCGTAAATGGCCGGATCGAGGTCGGCGTTCTCGCTGCCGGCAATGTAGAGCAAGCCATCGTCGGATACCGACATGTCGGCTGGCAGCGTCGCCTCGTCGTGCACGCTGAAGCACAGCACCCCGTTGGCATCGAGCAGGCTCGCCAGCCGATCGAGCCAGCCACCGAACAGCTCGTCGGGCAAGTGCGAAAAAAGCGAGGCGGCCCAGACCATGTCGAAGTGCCGGCCGGGATCGAAATCTTCCGGGACGGCACTCGAGGCCAGTGCGTGGATGCCGTAACGCTGGTGCACCCATTCGACGGCATCTGCCTGGATTTCCGCGGCATGGATGTTGTCGTGGGGCAGGCGATGCACCAAAAAGCGCAGCAGCCGGCCGTAACCACAGGCGAAGTCCAGGAACTCGATGTGATCCGGTCGGGCGAAAAGCCGTTCGATCAGTTGACGTACGACCCGGTACTGCTGCAGGGCCACGGCGAAGTACTGGCTGACAGCCAGGTTGGCGTCAGCGTGCGTCCGCAGGGAATGGGCCAGCATCTGGCATTCGGGATGAACGAGCGTATCGAGCCCGCCTGCCTGTAGCTCCGGACACTGCGCGGCCAGGGTCCCGGCCAGGCGCTCGTCGCGCTGGGCCCGGCGGGCGGCCTCGATCAGTTCGGGCGAAAGCGTATTGGACATGGCCGGTGGGGTGCCTGCGGCGCGTCGGACTGACGCGGAATGCTACCAAGTTTGTTCGGATGCCGCCGGGTCTTCCGGCGCGGGCTGAAAGAGCCCTTCGACCCCGCGCCATAGAAGCCATTGACCAGCGTCGTTCTTCATGGCCTGTTCCATATGCTCCATGACCTGTTCCTGAACGGGGCGATCGGGCTCCAGTCGGGTGACGGTCAGTTCGCTCTCGCCCGTGTCCGGATCGATGGTGACGACGAAAAAGGCCACTGTGATCCCGGCCCGGCCGAAGCGCCTGGCCCCGCCTGACCGCAGCGGTATTTCAGCCTGACCGACGCGCATGCACCAGTCGCCCGGTTCCTGCGTGGGCGTGTCGAACAGCAGTACCGGTGTCGAGCGGCACTCGTGGAGCGCCTGATCGATTCGCTGGCTGGCGCCGCCGGTGGTGATCGGTCCATCGGGACACAGCCGTTTGATCAGGCGGGTGCGCAATCGATACCAGGCCAGCTTCACCGGGCGGCCGGGCAGATCGTCCCGCGCCACCGGCCGGAAGACGAATCGTGGCCGCAATCCGCAATGGCGCAGATGCCAGAGCGCAATAATCCCGGTGCCGTAATGCATCCCCGCTGCAATGAAACCGGGCGCTTCCGGCCAGTGTCCATCGACTGTGAGGCGGGGGCGCAATCCGAAGATGAGCCGCCAGGTTTGCGCCGCTTCCACGAGGGTGGTCCAGGCCCAGCGTCGGCGCAGGTCGGAAACCGCCCCGAAGCAGGCGCTTTCGCTCGGCTCGATCGCCCGGGCGCTGGCGGGAAACAGCCAGGCCAGGCCGGCTGCTCGCCAGAGCAAGCGGTTCATCCATCGACGCGGCAGGAGTGCTGCCAGCCCGGGCAGAACGAAATCGCTCAGCAGGTCTGCGAGCTGGTGATGCAGCCAGGTGAATAACCGCACGCTATCGTTCCTCGCTCGCGCGGCGTGAAAAGACCAGTCGGACCCATTCGTCCTGCTCGCTGTGGTCGAGCGGCAGGCCGAGATCGGCATAGGCTTCGATGACCGATTCGGCCTGTTCGGGCAGGATGCCGGAAAGCACCAGCGTGGCGCCGGGGCGCAGGCAGGCGGCCAGCTTCGGCGCCAGTTCGACCAGGGGCGCGGCGAGGATATTGGCCAGCACCAGGTCGAAGAGTCTTCGGTCGTCCGGTTGGCGCTCGAAGGCCTCCGGCAGCAGGCATTCGATCTCGCCGTCGAGCCCGTTCCGGCGCGCATTCTCCTCCGTGGCCAGCAAGGCCTGGGCGTCGTGGTCAACCGCGACCAGCCGGCCGGCCCCTTTGAGGCCCGCGGCGATGGCGAGCACGCCCGAGCCGCAGCCGAAATCGAGCACTTCCCTTCCGTCCAGATCCATGCCGTCGATCCACTCCAGGCACAGGGCCGTGGTCGGGTGGGTGCCGGAACCGAAGGCCAGGCCGGGATCGAGCCTGATCACCAGCGGCCAGTCGGGGTCGGGTTCGAGGTGGGATGGGCAAATCCACAGATCACGCCCGAAGCGCATCGGCTCGTAGCGGTCCATCCAGGCCCGCTCCCAGTCCTGTTCGACGAGTTCGCTGAAGCGCAGGCTGCCCGTCGCCTCGGCAAGCCCGGCGTCGGCCAGGGCGTCGCCGATGAGCGCGCGGTCCACATCGGCGTCGAACAGGCCCTCGACGATGGTCTGCGGCCACATCGGCATGCTGCCGGGGTCGGGTTCGTGCACCGGCACGTCGGCGGCGTCGAGCAGGGTCACCGCGTGGGCCCCGGCCTCCGACAGCGCGGCCTCGGCCTCGTCGACGCTCGGCTCATCGACGGTTACACGTACCTGCAGCCAGCGCACGGAGTCGGTCGGCTCGTTCATTGCCAGTCTCCAAAGACGGTCTGCAGGGCGGCGATTGCCGCCGGCCCCGCGGTTTCGGTTCGCAGCACCCGCTGGCCCAGGCGCGTGCCGGTGCTGCCCTGTCGTTCGAGCCAGCTCATTTCCTGTTCGGTCAGGCCGCCCTCCGGCCCGATGACCAGCACGAAGCCGTTTTCATCGGGCGGCTCGATTCGGCTCAGGGCGGTTTCGGCCAGCGGATCGAGATGCAGCCGCCGGCCGATCGGCCAGTTCATGGCGGTAAGCGCGGCGGGCGCTTCGATCAGGGGCACGCGGACTCGTCCGCTCTGTTCGCAGGCTGCAACGGCCACCTGTTGCCAGTGACGCTGTCGCTTGTCGGCACGCTTGCCTTCCAGCCGCACCTCCGTGCGTTCGGTATACACCGGCCGGATTCCCGTCACGCCCAGTTCGCAGGCTTTCTGGATGCACCAGTCCATACGGTCACCGCGCGCTATGGCCTGTACCAGGTTGATCGCCAAGGGCGATTCGACGTCCACTTCGATGCGGCGTTCGACCGCCACGCTGCAGCGATCGCCCGGCCCGGTGGCCGTGATCGTGCCGAGGTACTCGTAGCCGTCGCCGTTGAATACGACCAGTCGATGGCCTTTCTTCTGACGGAGTACGCGTACGAGATGGCGGGACGGTCCCGCCTCGAGATCGACGTCGCGGCCGGTCTCGATATTCTGCTCGGTATAGATCCGGATCGTACGCATTAGTCCTTCTTATTCATGAGTTCTTGCCGGCAAATCGTTTGCGCGTATGATGGGGCCCAACTGGCAGCAACAGCCCCGAAACCACCATGAACAGCATCAGCAAACGCGCTCACGGTTTTTCCCTGATCGAAATTCTCGTCGTGGTCGTCATTATCGGCATTCTGGCGGCGGTCGTGGTGCCGCGTGTCATGGACGAGCCCGACCGGGCCCGGGTGACCAAGGCCCGGCAGGACGTTCAGGCCCTGGTCACGGCGCTCAATATGTACAAGCTCGACAACTTCAATTATCCGTCGACCGAGCAGGGTCTCGAGGCCCTGGTGCGACCGCCTTCGGGCCAGCCCCCGGCGCCCAACTACAAGGAGGGCGGTTACATCGACAACCTGCCGACCGATCCCTGGGGCAACGAGTACCAGTACCTCAATCCGGGCGTACACGGTGAGATCGACGTGTGGTCGTTCGGGGCCAACGGCACGTCCGGCGGCGAGGGTATCAATGGAGAGATCGGCAACTGGCAAGATTAGCCCGCCGCCTCGCGCCGACGGGTTCACCCTGATCGAGGTGCTGGTGGTGGTGACCATCGCCGCCGTGGTGGCGTCGCTCGTGATCCTGCGGCTTGGAACCTGGCGTTCGGGCACCGAGCCGGCCGAGCAAATCGAGCGCCTGGCCGCACTCATCGACTACCAGTGCGAACAGGCCCTGTTCCAGTCCAAGCCGCGCGGCATTCGCCTGACTTCCGAAGGCTATGATTTCTGGCAGTCCACCGGCTCCGGATGGGCGCCCTTGCCGGACGACGAGGTCGCACGGCCGCGCGCCTGGCAGGGCGTTGTCGATCTCGACCTGGTCGTCGAGGATCGCGCCGTGGCCCTGGAAGCTGAGCCGGCCGCCCCGCAACTGGTTTGCCAGCCCCTGGGCGACATGACCGACTTCACGCTTGAGCTCCGCCTGGACCGTCGGGCTGCGGCCCTGACGGGGGAACCCGGCGGCGGCCTGGCGATCGAGGAATCTCCATGAAGCGATCGGTCGGTTTTACCCTGCTGGAGGTGCTGGTCGCGCTGGTCGTGGTCGCGGTGGCCGTGGCCGCGCTGGGCCGGGCCGGCAGCCTGGTGCTCGACAGCCAGGGCGAGCTGGAGCGACGAACCTGGGCACTCTGGGTGGCCGACAATGCCCTGGCCGAAGTGCAACTGGAGACCGGTGTCTCGACCGGACAGCGGCAGGGCAGCACGGACATGGGCGAGCGCACCTGGTACTGGGAAATGCTGATCGAGCCCGCACCCGGTGGTGAACTGCTGCGTGTCGATGTCGCGGTCTTCGAAGCGCCGCAGCGCGACTCGCCGGTGGTCATGCATACCGGTTTCCTGGCGCAATGAATTCCCGGCAGCCTCTGAACAACCCGGTGCGGGCGCGACGGCAAGCGAGCGGCTACACCCTGGTCGAGGTGCTGGTCGCCGTGGTGGTCTTCGGCATCCTTTCGGCCAGCGCCTATGTCGCGCTTGACGCCCTCAGCCGTGCTGCCAGCGGTCATCGCGACCGCAGCGAGGAATTCGGTGCCCTGCAGGTCGCGGTCGCCCGGATGGACGCAGACCTGCGCCAGCTGGCGGCAAGGCCGGTGGCCGCAGCCGCGGGCCGGACCGAGCCCGCCCTGGCCGGAGAGCCGAGAAGCCTGTCGGGAACCCGATCCGGCTGGGCCAATCCGGCCGACACCAAACGCTCCACCCTGCAGCGTTTCGGCTGGCAACTGGCCGGCACTGAACTGCAGCGTATCCGATGGCCGGTGACCGACCGCGCTGCAGATGGCCAGGCGCTGACCGAGACCGTGCTTCCGGGCGTCGAGTCGCTGGCCTTTTCCTACCGCGACAACGCGGGGAGCTGGCAGGAGCGCTGGCCGCCTGACGAAGCACTGGCAAAACTGCCCTCGGCCATCGAGGTGGTGATCGACACCCGTCGTTTCGGCCGGGTGCGCCGCGTGCTGGTGTTGCAATGAAATCGATGGCTGATCCGAGGGAACGACAGCGCGGCAGCGCGCTGCTGATTGCGCTGATCACCGCCGCACTCGCCGCGGTGATCGCCACGGTCATGCTCGAACGCGGCCAGCGTTCGATGGCCCGCAGCGAAGCGCTGCTGGCGAGCGAGCGTTCCTGGCAGTACGCCCGGGGCATGTCGGTGCTGGCCGAGCGCATGCTCGAGCAGGCCATGGATGAAGGCGCGAACTCGTCAGTGCTCGACGGCAGCTGGACGGCGCCCTTCAATGTGCCGGGGGGCATGGTGCAGGGCCGCCTGAGTGATCTGGGCGCACGGTTCAATCTCAATGCCCTGGCGCATCCGGATGAGGCAGCCGCTAACGGCGCACGTGAGGCATTCCGCCGTCTGCTCGAGCAGCTCGACCTCAACCCGATCATCGCCGACGAGCTCGCCGACTGGCTCGACGGGGCGGTGATGCCCCGCCCGGGCAGCGCGGCCAACGACTGGTATGCCCGCCAGGATCCGCCCTACCGTACAGCCGGCGTGCTGATGGCCAACGCGAGTGAACTGCGCTGGTTGCGCAGCGTCGACGAGGCCGCCTGGCAGAAACTTTCCCCGCTGGTCGCTGCACTGCCCGAGCCGGAGTTGCGGGTCAACGTCAATTCCGCGCGGCCCGAAGTGCTTGCCGCCGTGATCGCCGGGCTCGATCCCGAACAGGCCCGGCGGGTGGTGGCCGACGGGCCGTATTCCGACCCGGTGCGCTTTGTCGAGCACCCGCTGATCGCGCCGGTCATTCGTCCCGATGAGCGCATTCTCCTGGCCATCCGCAGCCGTTGGTTTCTGGCCCAGGCGCGGGTGGTCATCGACGGTGTCGAGCGCGACTATTTCCGCCTGATCAACGGCGCGGCGGCGGGTTATGATGGCTTCCGTCGATTCAGCCAGGGGGTGCCCTGAACATGGCGCGACCGCGCTCGGAAAACCTGGTCATTCACGCCGCCGGATCGCGATGGTCCTGGGCGCTACTCGAGCGTGGCGGCAGCGTGACGGAATCGGGCCGTTGCGATCCCGCATCACCCGACTGGCCGCTCGAAAAGCCGGCGACCGTATTACTCGATGCCTCGCGCTGCCTGGGCCTGAAGCTGGACTTGCCGCCGCTGCGTGGTCACAAGCTGCAGCAGGCCATGCGCTGGTCGGCCGAGGAGCACCTGGCCGGTAGCGCCGAGGACGAACACGTGGTGGCGGGGCCGCGAGACGATGCCGGCCAGCTGTGCTGCGTCAGTATTGCTAATGCCGTCATGACCGAGCTGGTCGACCGGCTTGAACAGGTCGAAGCCGAGCGCATGCTCCCCGATGCGCTTTGCCTGCCCTGGCAGCCGGGTCGGGTCAGCCTGGCCGAACACGACGGCCGCATCCTGGCGCGCTGGGGCGATTGGTCGTTTACCAGCTTCGACGCCGAGCTGGCCGGCGACATGATCGATTCGGTAGCGCCCGTGGAAGCCGAATGGGATTGGTACGGGGGGCAGCGTCCCGACTGGGTCGACGAGCGAGGCGCCACCGATCGCGACCAGGGCCAGTCGCTGTCCGCCATCCTGGCGAGACAGGCCCAATCCACCGACCTGAATCTGCTCAACGGGCCCTGGGCGCCGCGTTCCGCGGCGGCGACGCAGTCGCAGTGGCGCTGGACGGCCATCCTGGCCGGCTTGGCGGTGCTTCTGGTAGTGGGCTACGCCGCGCTGGAACGCTACCAGCTCGCCCAGCGTTCCGCCGAACTGGAGGCTTCCATCGAGCAGCAGTTTCGACAGGCCTTTCCGGAAGTCGGGCGGATCGTTCGCCCGAAAACCCAGGCGGAACGCGAGCTTGCCCGGCTGCGCTTCGGACAGGCGGCCGGCCTGCTCGACCTGATGCACCGCGTCGCGCCGGTCATCGACGGCCAGGAGCAGATCCAGGTCGATCGACTGGACTATCGCGACGGTGTACTGGAGCTGGGGTTGCGTGCGCCGGACGTGGCGGCGCTCGAGCAGATCGAGCAGCGCCTGCGCGCGCTCGACCTGTCCGCCGAAGTGCAGACTGCCAGCCTGGACGATCAGGGGGCCAGCGGCCGTATTCGCATCAGCCGTGGAGGTAGTGCATGAATGCCTGGCAGCAGCTCGATACCAGGCAGCGGCGCCTGATCGGTCTGGCCGGCCTGGTGCTGATCGTCGCCCTGGTCTACGTCTGGGTCTGGGAGCCCCTGGCCGAGGCGCGGGAAGCCGAGCGCGAGCGCATTGCCCAGCAACAGGCGCTGCTGAACTGGCTTGGGGCGGTCGCCCCGATGGCCGAGCGTCTGCGCGAGAACAGCCGGTCCAGCCGCGATCTGGGCGGCCGTTCCCTGCTCGGCCTGGCCGACGAAACCGCGCGCGCGGCCGGCCTGGCCGGCGCCGTGGCACGGATCGAGCCGACCGGAGACGACGAGGTGCGCGTGTGGCTCGAAGGGGCCGATTTCGTCAGCGTCATGACCTGGCTGGAAGAGTTCTCACGCTCGCGCCCGGTGCAGGTCGACCAGCTGCAGGTCGACGGCAGCGGCGATGAGGGGCAGGTCAACGTCCGTGTGACGCTCGTGAGCAATGCGTAAACTCCTCTGGTTGATTCTTTTGGCGGTGCCTGTGGTTATCGTAGCCACGCTGCCGGCGCGGGTCGTTGTGCCCAGGCTGGATGTGGGCGAGGAAGTACGCGATGTCCAGGGCACGCTGTGGCGCGGCGAGGCCGTCTGGCAACAGCCCGGTTTCGTCCCGCTTGACGTGGGCTGGCAATGGGACGGGGGTCGCGACTGGTCCTGGCAGGCCCGTGGCGAGGGCGTGGAGCTCGACGGCCATTGGCGCCTGAATACCGGCGCGACCGAACTGGTTGACGTGACCGGCAGGATTGAAATGCACCGACTCGACGCCAGGATGTGGCTGGTCAACGCCCGCCCGCGGGGGCATGTCGAGTTCGAGGTGGAACGCGCCTTGATTGCCGATGGCCAGACGCCGGAAATCGACGGCCAGCTGGTCTGGCGCGATGCCCGCCTGGAGGGTACGGTGCAGGAGTCGCTGGGCGAGATCACCGTTCGCCTCGATTCCGGACAACAAGGGCAGCAAGCCCGGGTCGAGTCCACCCAGCCGGGCGCCATCCAGGTGCGCGGCGGCATCGAACTGGGCGCGGAACGCTACGAGGTGGACCTGTGGCTGCGCGCCAGCGCCGACCGGCCGGAACTGTTGCGCCAGATCGCCTGGCTGGGGGAGCCCCAGCCCGACGGCCAGGTCCGGGTTCGGCTTAGCGGTGCGCTGGGCTGGTAACCGGCAGAGAATTCGAACGAGGAGGTTTGTCCGTGATCGATCTCGACCAGGTCATGCAGACTGCGCTGGCCGCGGCCGATGCCGCCGATGAAGTCGCAATGGGGCATTTCGGGCGTGAGCTCGAAGTCGAACTCAAGTCCGACGAAAGCCCGGTTACGGTCGCCGACCGACAAGCGGAGCAGGCTATCCGCGAAGTGATCCGCGGGCAGTTTCCCGATCATGCCCTGTTCGGCGAGGAATACGGCCGGGAAGGCGACAGCGAGTATCTCTGGCTGATCGATCCGATCGACGGCACGCGCAGTTTCATCCGCTCGCTGCCGTTCTGGTCGACGCAGATCGCCCTGATGGTCGACGGCGAACTGGTGCTGGGTGTTTCCTCGGCGCCTACCTTCGGTGAACGGGCCCGCGCCCTTCAGGGGCGGGGCGCCTTCATCAACGATCAGCGCGTCCGGGTGCGGCCGCTCGACCGGCTCGAAGACGCCGACGTGTGTTTCGGCAACCTGCGGACGCTGGCCCGGGGCGCCGGCTGGCCCTGGGTCGGGGAACTCGTCTCGCGCGCGGCGCGATCGCGCGGCTACGGCGATTTCTATTCCTACCATCGCCTGGCTGACGGCGGCCAGGACGTGGTCGTCGAAAGCGACGTCAATATCCTCGATATCGCCGCCGTGGCGGTGATCGTGCAAGAGGCCGGCGGCGTATTGACCGACCTGGACGGCCGCGCGCCGGACCTGGAGACCCGATCGGTGCTCGCCGCCTGCCCCGAACTGCATCGCCAGTTGCTATCCTCGCGCAATGAGCAAGCGTGAATCTTCCCGCCCCCTGCCGGTCATTCACGACCGGCGCGAACGTCGTCCAGCCGACCTGTTCCGCGTCGAGCAGCTCGACCTCGAGTTCTCAAACGGCGAGCGCCGTACCTACGAGCGACTGATCAGCCGCGGTGTCGGTGCCGTGATCGTCGTGGCCATGCCCGACGACGATCACGTCCTGCTGATTCGGGAATATGCCTGCGGCGTGCACCGTTACGAACTGGGGCTCCCCAAGGGGCGGCTCGAAGCCGGCGAGTCCTATACCGAGGGCGCCAATCGCGAGCTGCAGGAAGAGTGCGGGTTCGGGGCGCGTTCGCTGACCGAGCTGGGCCATCTGACCCTTGCTCCCGGCTACATGACCCACCGCACCCACGTCATTCTCGCCCGCGATCTCTACGAATCCCGCCTGCCCGGCGACGAGCCCGAGGACATCGAAGTGGTCGAGTGGCCGATGAACGACCTGGTCTCGCTCATCCGCCGTGAAGACTGTACCGAGGGCCGCAGCATCGCCGCGCTCTACATGGCGCGGGACATGTTGGCGGGGGGGTGACGGCGGCGCTGCCGGTCTCTACAGGGATGCGGCTCGTTGGAGTTGGTCGCCGTTTGAGACGAGTTGGCTGGTTGGCTGGTTGGCTTGTTTGCTGGTTTGCTGGTTTGCTGGTTCGGCAGCCGGTCAATTTGCGGGGCGGCTTTGGCGCGTTCGATGATGGGCATCCTGATCACCTCTCGGATGATGCCTCGGCCAACGCGGCGCAGCCGCACTGCAAGCCCAGGCAGTTGCCGAACCAGCTAACCAGCCAACCAGCGAACGAGCGAACCAGCCAACTCAAAAGGGTTTGACGATCACCAGCACGACGATGGCGATCAGAAACACCGCCGGCACTTCGTTGAACAACCGGTACCACTTCGAACTGTGGCTGTTTTCGCCGCGGGCGAAGGTCCGCACCAGGTGCCAGCACCAGACGTGGTAAGCGATCAGGCCGGCCACCAGGGCCAGCTTCAGGTGCATCCAGCCGCCGGTGCTCAGGTGCCAGGGCTCGCCGAACAGGGTCGCCAGGCCGAATCCCACTGCCAATGCGCCGCCGATATGGGTAATGCCGAGCAGGCGCCGTTGCATGACCTTGAGCAGCTCGAAGGTGTGCCCGGCGGGGTTCTCGGTGGCATAGACGAACAACCGGGGGAGATAGAAAAGACCGGCGAACCAGGTGACGACGAAGACGACGTGGAAGGCTTCGAGCCAGCGCATGCGGCGCTCCTGCAAAGTGATCGAAGCGGGTATTTTCGATCAAGCGGCGCGGGTGGGCAACTTGACGTCGACCCGAGCGGCAATGTATAAACAACGCGCACATCACAAAAAATTCATGAATTTTCAACTTCATGAATGCAACAAGAACAACGTGCAGATCCATCCGGTTTGGGGCATACCATATTGAAGCGGTCGTCAGACCGCTTTCTTTTTTCCCTGCCCTGCATTCCCCTCGCAACCCTGTGAAACCTGCGATTCCAGGCGCACAGCCGACCTGTCGGGGCACTGACACGACCCTGGTTCTCGCGGTAGCATTGAAGCCGTAGCGAACAGCCGCAACGTTCTTGTTGTCGAATGTAGTCGCATGCCCCGGAGCACCACACGATGAGCGATATCCAACCCATGATCTTCACGACTTCCGCCGCCTCCAAGGTGCGCGAATTGATCCTGGAGGAAGGCAATCCCGAGCTCAAGCTGCGGGTCTACATCACCGGGGGTGGGTGTTCCGGTTTCCAGTATGGCTTCACCTTCGACGAAGAGGTCGAAGACGGCGATATCACCGTCGAGCGCGACGAAGTCACGCTGGTGGTCGACCCGCTGAGTTTCCAGTATCTCGAAGGCGCCGAGGTGGACTACAGCGAGAGCCTGCAGGGGGCGCGGTTCGTCATCCGCAACCCCAACGCGGCCACGACATGCGGGTGCGGGTCGTCATTCGGCGTAGCCTGACTCTCGATCACCGTCGTCGGGCTGGCGCGGGCCGGGCCATTCGTGTTATCACAGCCTCATGACCATCCTGATCGTTCTCATCGGCCTGCTGCTGAGCCACACCTTCACGGCCGTCGGCCGCTGGCGTAGTTTCGATTGGCTGCTCTGGCCGACCGGGGACCTCAGACAGCGCTTTCCCGGACAGGCCTGGCTGCCCCTGGCCGCCGTCTTCCTCACGGCCTTGTTGGCCGCCTGGCTGGCTACCGCCATTGCCATGCTGCTGTTGGGCGGGTTCGGATGGGCCTTGCTGGCCCTGGCGACCTTTGTCTATACGCTGGGCCCGCGCGATCTCGATCGCGACGTTCATCTGATATTGGAAGAGGCGGATCACGCCGACGGTCGGGAGGCGACGCAAGCGCTGGGCCTGGGCGACGACGCCTCGCCTTCGACCGCCGGTGCGTTAGTGGTGCACGGCGCCCGCACGCGCTGGTTCGCCATCCTGTTCTGGTTCACGCTGCTGGGCATTCCGGGTGCGCTGCTCTATCGCCTTTGCCAGAAGGCCATGCAGATCGATGATCTATCGGCCGACGAACTGGACTGGCTGGCCCGGCTGCGCTGGGTACTCGAGTGGCCGGTACTGGTTCTGATGACGCTGGCGCTCGGGCTCGTTACCGATCTCGACCGCGTCGCGCAGGCCTGGAAACACTATCATCGCGATCGGGCCTGGTGGATCTTCTCGCCGCGCCTGATCGATGAGGTCATGGCCGAGGTGTTGAGCGACGCCGAGTCGCGCGAGGCGGGCCTCAAGCGCGGACACCAGCTGGCCTGGCGGATGTTGGTGCTCTGGCTGGTCGTGCTCAGCCTGATGTTGATTGCAGGGTGGATTGTTTGACGTGAGTGTTCAGTGTGAAGTGTGAAGTGATTGATTTTGGGATGTGGAGGTTGTTGAATTGAATCGGTTTCTGATTGCTTTGGTGTTGTTTGCTTGTTCAGGTTTCGCGATTGGCGAGACTTGGGTGCGTTGTGGTGGTGTGGTGGATGTCGAGGCGGGTGAACGGCTCGGCGCGCATACCGTGGTGATGGCCGACGGCAAGGTTTCCGAGCTGCGCTCCGGGCATCCCGAGTGGGCTGATGATGTCGAGCAGGTTGACCTTTCCTCGCTCACCTGCCTGCCCGGGCTGATGGACATGCATACGCACCTGACCTCGCAGTCGAGTCGCTCTTCGTACATCGAGCGGTTCACGCTCAACGAGGCCGACGTGGCCCTGCGCAGTGCGCAGTACGCGCGAAAGACCCTCGAGGCCGGTTTCACCACCGTTCGCGACCTGGGTGATTCCTTCAACGCCTCGATTGCCCTGCGTGAGGCGGTCAACGCCGAGCGCATTCCGGGGCCGCGTATCTTCACGGCGGCGAAGTCGCTGGCGACCACGGGCGGCCATGCCGATCCGACCAACGGCTGGCGTCATGACCTGGGCGGCGACCCCGGCCCGCGCGAGGGCGTGCTCAACGGCGTGGCCGAGGCGAGAGCCGCGGTGCGACAGCGCTACAAGGACGGCGCCGACCTGATCAAGGTCACCGCCACGGGTGGGGTGCTCAGCGTGGCCAGCAGCGGCGAGAATGCGCAATTCCGGATGGACGAACTCGAGGCGGTCATCGAGACCGCGGCCGACTACGGCATGCACGTGGCCGCCCATACCCACGGTGCCGAGGGCATGAAGCGCGCGGTCAAGGCCGGCATACACTCCATCGAGCACGGCACCTACATGACCGACGAGATCATGCAGCTGATGATCGAGAAGGGCACCTGGTATGTGCCCACCATTTCGGCCGGCAAGTTCGTGGCCGAGAAGGCCGAGGAAGAGGGCTACTTTCCGCCGGTGGTGGCCAGGAAAGCGAGCCGCATCGGCCCCATCATCCAGGAAACTTTCTCGCGCGCCCATGCCGCCGGTGTGCCCATCGCTTTCGGCACCGACTGCGGCGTCTGTCCTCACGGCACCAACGCACGCGAATTCGGCTACATGGTCGAAGCCGGCATGAGCCCGGCCGACGCGCTGCGCACCGCCACCGTCCATGCCGCCCAACTGCTCGGTCGCGAAGACGAGCTCGGCCGGCTGCAGTCCGGCTACGCCGCCGACCTGATCGCCGTGGACGGCAACCCGCTCGAGGATGTGGATGTTCTCAACGACGTCCGCTTCGTCATGCGCGACGGAGAAGTCTTCGTCGATAGATCAGCAGTTGATTAACGGGCGTTGGCCGGGATAATCAAAACCTTTAAAACGCAAAGACGCGAAGCAGCAAAGAGCGCAAAGAAAAGGAAATATAAAACCACGGAAGGCACGGAAAACACGGAAACTGCAACAAGAAAATCTGTTTGATATGTTCCTGGTTTTTTTTCCGTGTCTTCCGTGGTTATTGGTTTTTGATTCTGTTCTTCTTTGCGTTCTTTGCTGCTTTGCGTCTTTGCGTTTATCAGGTTTTGATTTTTTGTCCCCGTCAATCTCCGTAGCCGCTGAGTTCGAGGTAGCCTCGCCCCACCGACTTGCCCGTCTCCACATCACGCACGCCGACCGCACCTTCCCAGTAGCTGACCGCGCCTGACCAGCGCTGCTCATCGAAGCGCGCCTCGACTTCCAGCTCCAGGTCTTCGGAAGGCACTTCAACGGTCCAGGCAACCGGCCATTGTCGGCCCTCGGAATCCCGCCATTCGCGTTGGGGCGTCGCCGTGAAATCCTCGGGCCCGAGCGTTCGCGAATCGCCGTCGGGATAGACGACCTTGCCGGCGGAGAAGCGCGAGGCTTCGCCGTCTTCGGTGCGCAGGCGGTAGACCATCAGATCGCGTCCGTCGTCGAGCTGCAGCGAAAACCAGTCCCAGCCGGACAGATCACCGGCCAGTTGACTCGATCCCCACTCGCGATCGAGCCAGGCCAGGCCGTCGACCGGCATGGTTTCGCCGTCGACCTGGACGGAACCCTTGGTTTTCAGGCGGGTGATCGAGTAGTAGTGCGAGGCATTGCCCGCTTGCGGACCTTTCCGGCTGTAGCCATCCTCGCCCTGAGGAACAACCGGGCGTTGCGGTTCCAGCGCGAGATCCAGGCCGAAGCCATCGGCCTGGGCGGTCAATTGGAATCGATCGCCTTTTCGTTCGACCTGCCAGTCGCGCAGCCACCAGCGATCTTCGGTGGCGCCGGCCAGGTCGAGCGCGCCGCGCGCGAAACGCTCTTCGCGGTGGAACACCCGGCCTTCGACATCGCTGAGCGCCAGGTGGGCCATCCAGACCGCATCGGCGGTCCAGGCCGAATCGGGTCGCGGGCCGGCGTCGAGTTCGAAGCGGAACAGCGTGAACTGAAATCCCCAGGCGTCGCCGTCGGCATTGTCGAGATTGCCGGTGAAATACCACCATTCGTTGCGATAGCCTGGATGCGCGGCGTGGTCGGCGGGAAACTCGAACGGTCTCGGCCCGGTCACCTGCCGGAACGACTCCGGCGCATCGTTGAGCAGGGTGCTGGTGTTCAGTCGCCCGTCTTGTACTGAATCGGGACGCGTCTGCCAGGCCAGCCAGCTGACAAGGCTCACGACGACCATGGCAAGTATGAGGAGATCGCGTTTCATTACTCGGCCTCTAGGAACCTCTGATCAATGATCGCACGGGCGCGACGGGTCTTTGCGGGAGGCTCCGTTGCGGCTTCGGCGAGCGTGGTTTGGTGACTCCAAATGAGCGAGCCGAAACGGATCGGAGACCCCGCAAAGGCCCGTCCCGAAGGGTTTTGCCGGAGAAGCCGCATCTCGCGCATTGCGCCCCTCGGCCGTAGCTATGGCTACTGTCACTCGGGTCGCACCACACGATATGCGGCTTCTCCGACAAAACGCGCTCCGTGCCATCATTGATCAGAGGTTCCCTAGTTCGGGGCCAGGATCGCGCCGGCCGATGCGCCAGGCCGGATACAGCCCGGCCAGCAGGCCGCTGATGACGGCCAGGGGTAGCATGACCGCCAGCGGCGTCAGCGGCCAGCTCAGGGGCAGGCTCCAGCCGAAGGCGCGTGGCTGGATGACCAGCGACAGGCCCAGGTGGATGGCGACCGCCAGGGGCACGGCCACCACGGCGGCGGCCAGGGCCAGGCCGGCGGTCTGGCAGACCACCAGGGCATGCAGGCGGCCGCGGGTCAGGCCCAGCGCCCGCAGCGTGGCGTAATCGCGTCGGCGCTCCAGCCCCAGGGCGAGCAGGGCGCTGACCAGGGCGATGACGGCAATGATGGCCACCAGCGCGGCCAGGGCCCAGGAAATGCGGAAGGTGCGATCGAAAACGGCCAGCGTCGACTCCCGGACGGTTTCGCGACGTGTCAGTTGCAGGTCGGCGTCGATCGAGCGCAGGCGCTCGGCCAGAGCTTGTTCGTCGAGAGCCGCGTCTGCGTAGTAGAGGCCGAGGCTCTCGCGCAGGGAATCGCCATAGAGTTTCCGGTAGGTCGGCGCATGCATGGCGATGCTGCCGCGCTCGCTGGCGTAGTCGCGGTAGACGGCGGCGACCGGGAAATGCCGCACGCCTTCGGGTGTTTCCAGGCGTACTTCATCGCCGATTTCCAGCCGGTCTCGCCGGGCCAGCGGCTCGGAAACGACCACCGCCTCACCGGCACGGAAAGATGCGTAGGCGACCTGCGGGTCACCGGCGAGCCACTCGAAGCCCGCCCAGGCGCGCGGCGGCAGGTCGTAAGCGATGAGCTGGCGGCCGTCGCCGATCGTCACGCGCCGGGCGCTGGAAGTGGTCTCGATATTCGGCAATGCGGCAATGCGCTCCACCATGGCGGCGTCAAGACCGGCCTGGCTGGTGGTGACGTAGCTGTCGGCGCGAAGCAGGCGGTCGATCCAGTCGTCGACCGCGGCGCGGAATCCGAGCACCATCATCGCCAGGCCGACCGCCAGCGCCAGGGCCAGGCTCAGGGCCGCCAGCGCAGGTCGTATGCGCGCTTGCCCGGCCAGCAGCAGCGCCAGCGCCCGGGCCGGCAGGCGGTTCGGCGCAATGCAACGAAGCAAGGACAGGATCCGGATGCCGAGCGCCGGTGCCAGCAGGGCGAAGCCGCCCAGGGCCAGGAACAGGGCGACGAAGGCCAGCGGCAGGCTGGAACTGGCCAGCACGATGCACAAAGCCAGGGCCATCAAAGCGAAGGCGGCCGCGGTGGCCACGAGCCGGGGGGTGCCTGCGGTCGAGGGTGGGCGCAGCATCGCGCCGGGGGGAATGCGGCGCGCTTCGCGCAGCAGGCCGGTGACGGCGAACAGGGCCGCGCCCACGGCGATCAGCCAGAGCGTCGCATACAGGCCGGCGGTTGGCTGGACGCCGGCCGGTGCCAGAAGGCCGTAGAGCTCGGCGACCGGCGTGCGCACCAATCCGATCAGGCTGTCGGCCAGTAGCGTGCCCCCGACAAGACCGATCAGCGCGCCCAGGCCGGCCACGATTGCGGTTTCGGCCAAGAGCAGGGCGGTAATGCGGTTGCCGGTCACGCCCACGGCGCGCAGCAGTGCCAGGCTGCGGCGGCGCTGGACCAGCAGAAAGGACAGGACGCTGAAGATCACGAACAGGCCCACGGTCAGGCTGATCAGTCCCATGGCCGTGAGGTTGGCGCGCATGCCCTCGGTCAACCGGGCCGCGGCATCGCGGCGTTCGGCCGCGCTACCGAGCTCCAGCGAGTCGGGCAGTCGTTCCTGCAGCCAGCCGCGCGCCTCTGCAGGTGCGTCGATCCAACTCAATTCACCCTGGCGACCCACGAGATCCTGCAGGGCGGCGATGTCCATGAGCAGACGATCGTCCAGGTTGTGCCCCGCCGGCACCGGCCCGACCAGGTCGAGTTGGAGGGTGCGCTCCCCGAATCGTACGGACACGCGATCGCCCGGTGAGCGATCGAGGCGCTCCAGGGTGGAGGCATTGGCGGCCGCCGCGGCCGGCGATTCCAGCAACTGCGCGAGTAACGCCGGCGGCAGCAGCCCGCGGGTTCCGCCTGAAAAGGGATCGATGCCCAGCAATTCGAGGCGCTGTTGATCGAAACGGACGCGCTCCACAAGCACGGGTGTGAGCGCCGGTGCGCCGGGTGTTCGGGCCAGTTCGGCGAAGCGGGTTTCATCGAGCGGACCACCGGGGTTGGTCACCCGAACGCTGTCCGGCCCCGCCAGGGCCTCGGCCGCACCGTCGAGCGAGTCGATCAACACGTCGCGCATCAGGGCAACGCCGGTCATCACGGCCACGCCGGCGGCCATCCCCGCCAGTGCCAGCATGAACTGGCCGGGGTGGCGCCGGAAAAAACGTCGGGAAGACTGAAACAGCAGGCGCATCAGGATTGTTTCAGGCGACCGCCGCGCAGCTGCAGTTGCCGGTCGCAGACCGCAGCGGCCTGCGGGTTGTGCGTGACCAGGACCAGGGCGCAGCCGCTCTCGGCCGTGACCCGGTCGAACAGGGCCAGTACGCGCTCGGCGCTGGCCTCGTCCAGGCTGCCGGTGGGCTCGTCGGCCAGCAGCACTTCGGGCCGGTGGACCAGGGCGCGGGCGATGGCCACGCGCTGCTTCTCCCCGCCCGAGAGTTGGTCGGGCAGGCGGTCCATCAGTTCGGCAATGCCCAGTGTTTCCGAAAGCCCATCGACGTCCGCTTGCATGTCGTCGAGACCGTTGAGCCACAGCGGTAGCGCGATGTTCTCGCGAACGCTCAGCGAATCGATCAGGTTGAAGTCCTGGAACACCAGGCCGACGTGGCGCGCCCGGAAGCGGGTCAGCTCGGGTTCGTCAATGGCATCGAGCGCTTCATCCAGCAAGCGCACGCGGCCCTCGTCGGGCCGATCCATGCCGGCGGCCAGGTTCAGCAGGGTGGACTTTCCGGAGCCGGACGCGCCCATCACGGCAACGCGCTCACCCCGCTCAACCCGAAAATCGAGCCCTTCGAGCACGGTAACAACCCGCTCACCATCGCTGAAGCGTCGGCTGACGCCCTCCAGGGCGAGCGCCGGGGCCGGTGAGAGGCTGGATTGGTTCATTGACAGGCTTCTTTGCGACAAGCTGAACGGGCATTATGGAAGAAAAGGTGTCAACGCCGGTGGAACTTTTCGGGCTGTCGTGTCTCCAAGAAATTGTGCTCTGCAGACTGTGCTTTGTGTCACTTTTTCTGGCATTCCCGCATAAGCTGTGGTAGACTTACCACCAACCTTGGTAAAACCGCAACGGTTCAACTAAGGTCGCAGGGCGCGAAGCGAGGTACATCACTCCGACATCCGTTGCCCCTCCCTCCACCAGGGGAGGGGTTTTTTTTGGGTGACAGGTAGTTATTCCGACTGGATCGGAGGTCATCGACATGCAACTGACGATGCTGAAAGGCAAGATTCACCGCGCGACCGTCACTCGCGTCGAACGCGACTACGAGGGCTCCTGCGCGATTGACGAGAGCCTGTTGGACGCGGCGGGAATTATCGAGCACGAACAAGTACATATCTACAATATCACCAGCGGCGAGCGCTTCGTGACTTACGCCATTCGCGGCGAACGTGGCAGCGGCGTGATCTCGGTCAACGGCGCCGCCGCGCACAAGGCGGCTGAAAACGATCTGGTCATCATCGCCGCCTACGCACGCATGAGCGAGGCCGAGGCCGCCGAGCACGAACCGCGCCTGGTCTATCCCGACGCCGACAACCGGATCGCGCGCACGGCCGGTCGGATTCCCCCGCAGGCCGCCTGAGTTCTTTTTCGGAGCGTTTGGCGTTGCAAAAAAACAACATTCCCAGCGTGGCCGAACTTCGCCAGACCGACCCCGAGCGCGGACGTGATTTCACGCGCAGCGGCGGCGGCTGGACGCTGGATTTCTCCGGCGTTCCCTTAACGCGCGACAAGCTGGCCGGGCTTGAGCGTCTGCCGGCCGAGTGTGGGCTCCGGTCGGCCATCGAGCGCCTGTTTTCCGGCGACATCGTCAATCCCAGCGAGAACCAGCCGGCGCTGCACATGGCGTTGCGTGCCGCCGAACCCTTCGAGGGCCTGGGCACGGATGCGGCTCGGCAGGTCATCTCCGACCGCGAGGGGTTTCTGGACGTCGCACACCGGCTGCATTCCGGTGATACGGGCCTGACCGACCTGCTGCATATCGGCATCGGCGGCTCGGACCTTGGGCCCAGGCTGGTGACCGACGCGCTGGACGAGGGCGATTCGGCCGTGCGCGTGCACTGGCTTTCGACGCTCGACGGCCGGCGCTTCGAGCGACTTTGCCGTCAGCTCGATCCGGCCACGACCGGCCTGGTGATCGCTTCGAAATCCTTTTCCACCGAAGAAACCCTGCAGCAGGCCGAAGCCGCGCGCGACTGGCTGGGCGCCGACTGGGCCGAGCGCAGCTGGGCGGCGACGGCCAACGTCGATCGCGCCCGCGAATTCGGCCTGGCCGATGCGCACGTTCTCCCGTTTCCGTCCTGGACCGGCGGGCGCTTCTCGCTGTGGTCGTCGGTGGGCGTCAGTTGCGCGGCCGCGATCGGCGTCGAACGATTCCGCGCCCTGCTGGAAGGCGCCGAAGCCGCGGATGCCGAATTCCATCGCCGACCCGACGCGGAGTCACTGATCCCCCTGTTCGGCCTGCTGATCCACTACCTGCGGCGCGAACTCGACTGCAATACCCTGGGTGTCGTCAGCTACGAACCGCGCCTGGCCCTGCTCGCCGACTTCCTGCAGCAACTGTTCATGGAGAGTCTGGGCAAGGGCGTCGACCTCGACGACCGCCCGCTCGATCAGCCCGCCGTGCCGCTGATTTTCGGCGGCCGGGGTACCGACCTGCAGCATTCCATCTTCCAGGCCCTGCACCAGGGGCCGGACACCCATCCCCTGATCCTGGTCGGTGCCCGCCAGGCCGACCATGGCCACCCCGACTGGCATCGTCGCCAGCTCGCGCACCTGCTCGCGCAGGCATCGGCCTTCGAAAACGGCCGCAGCGACGGCGAAGCCTACCAGCTCATGCCCGGCAACCGACCCGTCGCCACCCTGCTGGTCGACCGCCTCGATGCACACTCCCTGGGCTGGCTACTCGCCGCCTTCGAACAGGTCGTCTACACCCTGTCGGTCATCTGGCACATCAACCCCTTCGACCAGTGGGGCGTGGAAGAAGGCAAGCGCCTGGCCGGGGAGATTCGGCAGCAGCTCGACTCCTGACTGGCGGTCAGTCCCCGCCTTCTCCCGCGCGATCGATGCTTGAGATCGGTATGGTGATGATCGGCAGGCCGAGCGCGTCGGTTCGGGTGCGCGATTGCAGTATGGCGCCGCGTCGTTCGGTGCCGGTCGGTCCGATGAAGTAATACATCTCGGCCACGCCGTGAAACTGCTGTAGCGTGACCAGGTTGACCTGTGTGCTTTCGTCGACACCCGGCATGAATCCGATGGGGATGTAGAACCCTTTCTGGTCCTGATCGGTGCCCAGCGCGGTGTAGAAGACCTGGAGCTTGATATCCGCGTCTTCGGCGGCGTCGACCACCTCGATGTCGTAGCGCCTGGCCAGCTCGACGCCCAGGCGCTCGTCCGCATACTGCTTTACGGCCGCGTATTGCGGAAAGTGACTTGTGATGAAGGCGCGCTTGCCGGAGTAGGGCGTGAAGTCGGCCGCCGGCAGGGCCCGGACCAGGTCGTCGATGCTGTGCGTGAGCAGTTGCTGGGCGGTGGCGCCGGACAGTGAATCCTGAACCTGGCGAGTCGAGCAGGCCGTCAGCGCGAGCAGGGCCAGGCAGAAAATGATCGGGCGGAGTCCGGTGATCGGCATGCGTTCGCTCCTGCGGAAATCGTCGGCCACATAGCCAAGGGAACAGCGTAACAGCCGGATGTTAAAGCTCCGGCTTGCGCCTGCTTGTCGTGCCGCGGACAATGCCGTTTCTCCACCGTTTCCGCGTCCACGACCGCATGCCCGCCAGCGCGCCCGCTCCCGACCTGCCCGCCGAAATCCGGCGAACGCTGCTGCTCGCCGGCCCGCTGATCGTCGGCCAGGTGACCAGCTACGCCATGACTTTCGTCGACACCGTGATGGCGGGTCGCCTCGGCGCGCTCGATCTCGGTGCGGTCGCCGTCGGTTCCTCCATCTGGGCGGCCGGCATGGTGTTTGTCGTCGGCCTGATGATGGCCGTTTCCGCCGCCGTGTCGCAGCTCGACGGGGCCGGCCGGCGTCGGCAGGCCGGTGAGTTGACGCGCCAGGCCTTGTGGCTTGCCCTGGCGGTATCGGCGGTTCTGTTTTTCCTGATGCGCCGCGGCGACGGGGTGATGTCGATCATCGGCGTGGAGCCGGGGGTTGCCGACCTGGCTCACCGGTACCTGCTGGCGATCAGTTGGGGCATGCCGGCGCTGGCCGGAATGTTCGTGCTGCGATTCTTTTCCGAAGGCACCGGCCACACTCGCCCGACGATGTACATCGGCGTGATGGGCATCCTGTTCAACGTGCCGCTGAACTTCGTGCTGATGTTCGGCAAGCTGGGGTTTCCCGCGCTGGGTGCGGAGGGTTGTGGCTGGGCCACGGCCGTCGTGCTGTGGCTGCAGCTGTTCATGATGGCCGGTTGGGTGCAGTGGCGTCCCTACTACCGGCCGTTCGGCGTATTCGAGCGCTTCAGCGGGCCGGACTGGCGAGAGCTGCGCGGCTTGCTGGTGCTCGGCCTGCCGATCGGCTTGATGGTTTTCCTGGAGGCCAGCCTGTTCATCGCCAGCGCCCTGGCCATCGGCACGCTCGGCACCCTGCCGGTGGCAGCCCACCAAGTGGCGATCAATTTCTCCGGACTGATCTTTATGGTGCCGCTGGGCCTGTCGGGCGCGATCACGGTGCGTGTGGGTAATGCCGTCGGGCGGCGCGACCGGGCCGGGGCCCGCCGGGCCGGACTGGTCGGTATCGGTATCGCGCTGTCTTTCGGCGCGCTGGCCTCGGTCACGATGGTGCTTTTCCCCGAGCTGATCGCGCGCCTCTACACGCCCGATCCCGAGGTCGTGGCGCTGGCGGCGAGCCTGCTGTTCTTCGCCGCGGTGTTCCAGTTGGCCGACTGCCTGCAGGTGTCGGCCGCCGGCGCCCTGCGCGGGCTCAAGGACACGCGCGTGCCCATGCTCTACAGCGTTCTCGCCTACTGGCTGATCGGCATGAGCGTGGGCTGGTGGTTGACGTTCCGCCAGGACTGGGGGCCGGCCGGCATGTGGTGCGGCATTATCGCCGGGCTGACGGTAGCCGCCTTCCTGCTGGGCGGACGGTTCCTGCGGATTACCGCTTCATGGCAGGAAATCGAGGAGCTTTCCTCACCCTAAATATCTACAGTGAGGAGCCGCTGAAAACGTAGCGAGCGCGTGGCTGACGGTGGCCGCCGGAACGCAGGAACCGCAGCGCAGGCGGAATATCCGGTGCGGTTTGCGCATAGTGCAAGTAGCGCCGGATTGCAGCCGTCGCGCGTGTATGTGTGCGGAAATACATGAGGATTCCGAGTACGCGCTTAACGGCACTACGCCCCGGCTTCTTTCCTTCGGAAAGCCGCCAAGGCTCCGTTGCCTGCGCTGCCGGACGCCGTCAGGCGCGCGCGCAGTAGTTTTCAGGGGCTCCGAATGACCAATGGCACATTGTGGGGATCCACACCGGCTGGGTAGAATGCAAGCCCATCATTCCAGCGCAATAAATCTTCAATGACTACGAATTCGAGACCCAACGTGCTCGTCCGCCTCTGGCTGGGCTTCTGGCGCGGCCTGACGGCTTTTCGCATGGCCGTGTTCAATATTCTCTTCCTGATCGTGCTGGCCCTGATCATCCGCGTGTTGTTCTTTTCCTCCGACGAAATCATGGTGGATTCGGACAGCACCCTGGTCATCGCCCCCGAGGGCGCGGTCGTGGAAGAGTACACGGGCACCCCGATGGAGCGGGCGATCGACGAGGCGTTGGGACAGGAGCGGCTCGAGACCCGGTTGCGCGACATCCTGGCCGCGCTGGACTACGCGGCCGACGATGATCGAATCGTGCAGGTCCTGGTTCGCACCGACAAACTCTGGGCGCTGCCGCCTGGCATGCAGACCGAGCTGGCCGACGCCTTCGCGCGTTTTCGTGATTCCGGCAAGAAGGTGATCGCCTACGGCGGGATGATGCTGCAGGGCCAGTACATGCTTGCCTCCATGGCCGACGAAATCTGGCTCGACCGCGATGGGTTGCTTCTGCTCGAGGGCTATGGCCGTTTCCGGCAGTACTACGCCGAGGGGCTCGACAAGCTCGAGGTCGACGTGAACCTCTTCCGCGTCGGCGAGTTCAAGTCGGCGATGGAGCCTTTCATTCGCAACGACATGTCCGAGGCGGATCGCCGCGCCAGCGAGGCCTGGCTCGGCGATCTCTGGCAGAGCTGGCTGGATCAGGTCGCGCTTCATCGCGGCCTGCCGGTCGAGGTGCTGGTCGAACTGACCGAGAATTACGCCGATGCCGTCGAGGCCGCTGAAGGCAATCTCGCCGAGATGGCGCTCGAGCGCGGCCTGGTCGATCGCCTGGTCACCCGCCCGGAATTGCGCGGCGAACTGGCCAATAGCGGCGCCAGCGATCCGGAACGCGGCTTCCGGCAGATCGATTTCCGAACCTACGCCAGGGCCTCGCGCCAGTGGCATCCCCGTGCCGATCGCGTCGCAGTCATCGTCGCCCAGGGCGCCATTACCGAGGGCAACCAGCCGCCGGGCTCGATCGGTTCCGAGTCGACTTCGCGCCTGATTCGCCGGGCGGCCCAGGAAGATCGCATCAAGGCCGTTGTCTTGCGCGTCGACTCCGGCGGCGGCAGCGCATTTGCCTCGGAAGCCATTCGCAGCGAACTGATGGCCCTCAAGGAAGCCGGCAAGCCGGTGGTCGTGAGCATGAGCAATGTCGCCGCTTCCGGCGGCTACTGGATTGCGATGGGCGCCGACGAGGTCTGGGCCTATCCGACCACGCTGACCGGCTCGATCGGTATTTTCGGCTTTTTCCCAACGTTCCAGGACACCCTGGCCAAGATCGGTGTTCACACCGACGGCGTGGGCACCACGCCTCTGTCCGGCGCCCTGCGTTCCGACCGCGCGCTGCCTGAATCCGCCCGTACCCTGCTGCAGAGCTTCATTGAGCACGGCTACCGCGAATTCATTTCACTGGTGGCCGAGCATCGTCACATGGCGCTCGATCAGGTCGAAGAGGTCGCGCAGGGCCGGGTCTGGACCGGTACCCAGGCCCAGCGTCGCGGCCTGGTCGACCAGCTCGGCACGCTCGACGAGGCCATCGCGTCGGCCGCGCGCAGTGCGGGCATTGCCGAGGACTACGAGCTGGAATACGTCGAGCGCGAGCTCTCTCCCGTCGAGCAGTTTTTCGTGGACATGGCCGGTGCCTCCATCCGCATGGCTGGTGTCGATGCCACGCGCGGTATCGGGTCCTGGCTCCCGGGAGACCTGGGCCGACGCATGCTCGACGATCTGAGGCTGGTATTCACGCAGGCCGAAGCGGGTCGACCCGGCGTGATGGCGCACTGCCTGTGCGAGGCGCCGCGATAGAGGACCAACGCGCCTCGCGCAGACCGGTTCAGATGCTCCCGCGCGTTTTCAATCCTTCGGCGCTTTGAGTATGATGGCGCAGTCGTGCCGGCCGGGAGTCCGGATGGTCGGCACGACGCTTCCAACAAACGGGGATGAATCCAAGCCATGCTGGCAGCCGTAACCGATTTCCTGTGGACGTACGTTCTGGTTGCAGTACTGATCACCATCGGGGTGATCCTGACTGTCGCCTCCCGCTTCGTCCAGATTCGTTATTTCGTCGAGATGTTCCGGGTGCTGGGCCAGGCATTCAAGCATCACCCCGGTCACGTCTCTTCATTCCAGGCGCTGACGCTCAGCGTTGCCGGCCGCGTCGGTGCCGGCAACGTCGCCGGCGTGGCCGTGGCGATTACGCTCGGCGGTCCCGGTGCGGTGTTCTGGATGTGGGTTGTCGGCCTGATCGGCATGGCCACGAGCTTCTTCGAGTGTTCTCTCGCCCAGGCGTTCAAGGTCGCCGAGTTCAAGACCTCGACCTACCGCGGCGGCCCCGCCTACTACATGGAGCGGGGTCTCGGCAGCCGCAAGCTTGGGATGATCTTCACCCTGCTGCTGCTGTTCACCTTCGGCCTGGCCTTCGTGGCATTGCAGTCTTTCACCGCCTCCTCGTCGCTCGAAGAAGCGTTCGACATTCCGATGCACATCACCGGCATCGTCATGACCATCGTCGTCGGCCTGACGATTTTCGGCGGCGTGCAGCGCATTTCGCGGGTGACCGAGATCATCGTGCCGGTCATGGCCGTCGCCTATGTGCTCGTGGCGCTTGGCGTCGTTGGCGTCAATTACGCCGAAGTGCCCGGTGTGCTTGCGCTGATCGTCAAGAGCGCCTTCGGCCTGGAAGAGGCGGTTGGCGGCGGGATCGGCGCGGCCATCATGATGGGCGTTCGCCGCGGCCTGTTTTCCAATGAAGCCGGCCTGGGCAGTGCGCCCAACGTCGCCGCGGTGGCCTTCGTGCCGCACCCGGTCAACCAGGGCATCGTGCAGTCGTTCAGCGTGTTCATCGACACGGCCATCATTTGTACCGCAACGGCGTTGATCATCCTGATTTCCGGCATTCACGAGACCAGCGCCGTCGACGACGGTGTCGTGCTGACTCAGCTCGCCCTGCAGGACCACGTCGGTCCCTGGGGTCAGACCTTCGTCAGCGTGATCCTCACGCTGTTCGCCTTCAGTTCGATTCTCTACAACTTCTACCTGGGCGAGAACTCCTCGAGCTGGATGACGCCGGACAATCCGATTTTCTTTATCGTCTTCCGGTTGCTGATGCTGGTGCTGATCCTGTGGGGGTCGATGCAGGATCTGACCACGGTATTCAGTTTCGCCGACCTGACCATGGCCCTGCTGGCCGTGTTCAACCTGATCGCGCTGGCCTTGCTGATGAAGGTCGGTTTCCGCCTGATGAACGATTACGACGAACAGTGGCGGGCCGGCAAGATCCCGATATTCGATCCCGACAAGTTCCCGGACCTGAATATCGATCGTGAGGCCTGGAAGGATGCTGCAGACGCTGTTGATCGTTGATTGCAGGTCTGCTGGATAGAGGGTTCCGCAGTATTGACGAAATCAAGATTCATGGGCCGTGGATGATGGGTGTCTGCGGCCCGCATGGGCCTCGCGACAGAGGTAAAACACAGAGGGATAATAATAATGAACAAGAAGAATTGCCTTACCAGCCCGGAGGCAAGCGTGATGCATGTTTGCCTGCGCAATACCTTGCCCCTGCTGGCTTTTATGATTCTCACCACGATGGTTCAGCCCGCAACGGCACAGCAGGCCGCCCCCTCCTTTGCGAAGTGCATCATTCGCGCCACGCTGGGGGGCGACGTGGATTGCGGCATGCGGGAAATCGGCCGGGAAGTCGCGGTGGAAAGCTACCTGTCGGATGGCGAAGAGTTCGAGCTGCCGCTCAACGCGCTGGTCGCCCACGGCGAGCAGTTGTTCGGCGCCAACTGGACGGTTCAGGACGGCGCGGGCCGCCGCACGCTCAAGGGAACGGGTGCGCCGCTGTCCGATCCGGATTCGCCCCTGGATTTCCCGTTCAACTTCAACAGGATTTCCGCACCCGATGCCAATTCCTGTGCCGGTTGCCACAACATGCCGCGTTCAGGCGGTGGCGGTGATTTCGTGACCAATGTGCATGTACTGGGGCAGCGTTTCGATTTCGCCACCTTCGACACACAAGACGAGTACGATCAGGAATTCCCGACCCGTGGTGCCTTCGACGAGACCGGGATGGCGGCGACGCTCCAGACGATTGCCAACTCGCGCGCCACGCTGGGCATGTTCGGTTCCGGCTATATCGAGATGCTGGCCCGCCAGATGACCGCGGAGCTGCAGGCACTGCGCGACGCGCTGGCGCCCGGCGAAACCGTGACGCTCGAGGCCAAGGGCGTGTTTTTCGGCACCCTGGCCCGCAACGGTGACGGCAGCTGGGATACATCGGACGTCGAGGGCCTGACGGTACCGAGTCTCTCCAGCGCCGGTGCCGATCAGCCGCCCAGCCTGATCATCCGCCCCTTCCACCAGGCATCGGCCGTGATCTCCCTGCGGCAGTTCTCCAACAACGCCATCAATCACCATCACGGTATCCAGTCCGTCGAGCGTTTTGGACAGGGTGATGTCGACGGCGACGGGTACGACCGCAATCTCAGCACCGCCGACATCACGGCACTGACGGTCTATCAGGCCCAGCTCGGGGTGCCTGGACGCGTCATTCCCAACAACCCCTGGATCGAACAGGCCGTCTCGCACGGGGAGGAGCTGTTCATGGAGGTCGGTTGCGGCAGCTGTCACACGCCGTCGCTGCCCTTGTCCGACGAAGGCTGGGTGTACACCGAACCCAACCCCTACAACCCGGAAGGCAACCTGCAGCCCGGCGACGCCCCCGACTTTTCCGTCAATCTCAACGATTCACGCCTGGAATCGCCCCGGCTGTCGGTCGACCCCGCGACGGGCACCGTCCCGGTCCCGGCCTTCACCGACATGAAACTCCACGACATCACCACCGGGCCGGACGATCCCAATTGCGAATCGCTGAACATGCATGCCCAACCGGGCACGGCCGCCTTCCACAGCGGTAACTGCCGGTTCCTGACCAAGCGGCTGTGGGGCGTGGCCAACGAGCCGCCGTATTTCCACCACGGCAAGTTCACCACCATGCGCGAGGCGATCGAGGCGCATCGGGGCGAGGCACTGGCCAGCTACGAGGCCTGGTCGGATCTGGACGCTTACGGTCGGGATTCGATCATCGAGTTTCTCAAGACGCTGCAGGTGCTGCCGGCAGGCAGTACTTCCCGTATCGTTGACGGCAATCATCGGCCGCGAACCTGGACGTCGCAGCTCGACGGTATTTGATCGAAGTGTGCGTGCTACCGACCCGGCGGCCGATCAGGCCGCCGAGCGGTGGCGCTTGAGATAGACCAGCAGCTGTGAAATCGCCGCCGGCGTCATGCCGGGAATGCGGCTGGCCTGGTCGATGGTGTGCGGACGGGTCTTTTCGAGTTTCTCGAGCAGTTCGGACGACAGGCCCTTGACCGTCTCGAAGTCGAAATCTTCCGGGATGGTCTGCCGTGCGGCACGGCGCTGACGCTTGATTTCGGCGTGCTGGCGGTCGAGGTAGCCGGCATACTGGATCTGGATGGCCACCTGTTCGGCCACGTCTTCACCTTCAACGCCGGGGCCGATGCCATCGACCTGCATCAGCGGTCGGTACTCGACTTCCGGACGCCGCAGCAATTCCTCGGCGGTCACGTCCTTTTTGATATCGATGTCAAGCGCTTCGGCTGCCTGCCTGGCCAGGGTCGACTGAGCCGGGATCCGCAGCTCGGCCAGTCGCGTGCGCTCGGCCTCGATGGCGTCGCGGCGGCTGCAGTGATGATCCCAGCGTGCGTCGTCGACCAGGCCGAGTTCGCGGCCGGCTTCGGTCAGCCGCAGGTCGGCATTGTCTTCGCGCAGGTGCAAGCGGAATTCCGCCCGGCTGGTGAACATGCGATAGGGCTCGGGTGCGCCTTGCGTGATCAGGTCGTCGACCAGCACGCCGATATAGGCCTGGTCGCGACCCGGCGTCCAGGGCGACTGGCCGCGTGCCTGGCGGGCGGCGTTGAGCCCGGCGATCAGGCCCTGGGCGGCCGCTTCCTCGTAGCCGGTCGTACCGTTGATCTGGCCGGCATAGAAAAGCCCGGCCAGGTGCCGCGTTTCCAGACTGGCCTTGAGTTCGCGCGGGTCGAAGAAGTCGTACTCGATGGCGTAGCCCGGGCGCGTGATATGCGCGTTTTCCAGGCCGGGAACGGAACGGACCAGTTCGACCTGTACGTCGAAGGGCAGGCTGGTGGAAATGCCGTTGGGGTACCACTCGTTCAGCCCCAGCCCTTCGGGCTCGAGGAATACCTGGTGCGAGTCCCTGTCGGCGAACCGCACGACCTTGTCCTCGATCGACGGGCAGTAACGCGGGCCGTTGCCCTCGATGTGGCCGGCGTACATGGGTGAGCGGTCGAGGTTGGCGCGGATCAGTTCGTGCGTGGCCTTGTTGGTCCGCGTGATGAAGCACGAGACTTGTTCCGGGTGCTGGCTGCGGTCGCCCAGGAAGGAAAAGACCGGCCGGTGCTCGTCGCCCCGTTGTTCCTCGAGCTGGCTGAAATCGATGCTGCGCCCGTCCAGGCGCGGCGGCGTGCCGGTCTTGAGCCGGCCGACGGTGAAGGGCAGCTCACGCAGGCGTTCGGCCAGGGCGTTGGCCGGTGCGTCGCCGGCGCGTCCACCGGCCAGATTGGTGTCGCCGATGTGAATTCGCCCGCCCAGGAAGGTGCCGGTGGTCAGCACCACGGTCGGTGCGCTGAAGACCAGGCCCATGGCCGTGCGCACGCCGGTGACGCGCTCGCCTTCGACCACCAGGTCGTCGACCGGCTGCTGGAACAGGGTGAGATTTTCCTGCGCTTCGACGGCCTTGCGGATCGCGTTGCGGTAGAGCGTGCGGTCTGCCTGGCAGCGCGTGGCCCGAACGGCCGCGCCCTTGCGCGAGTTGAGCCTTCGCCACTGGATGCCGGCGGCGTCGGCCGCCTGGCCCATGATGCCGCCGAGCGCGTCGATTTCGCGCACCAGGTGTCCCTTGCCGATGCCGCCGATGGCCGGGTTGCAGCTCATCTGGCCGATCGTCTCGATCGAGTGGGTTACCAAAAGCGTGCGCGCACCCGTCCGTGCCGCGGCCAGGGCGGCCTCGGTGCCGGCGTGACCGCCGCCGATGACGATCACATCAAAGATATCGGGATAGCGCATGGACGATTCGCAAGTGCGTGAAAATCCGCTCATTTTACCCGTTCGGGCCCGGTGGGCGAAAGACCGGTCTGGATCAGCGTCGTTCGCGCCGGTCGGACTGGTCGCGGCGTTCCCTCGATGTGCTTCGCGATGGGCGGGAGGACTCGCGGGGTGGCCGCCTTTGCGAGCGGTTGCGCGGCGGCGAGGGATCGGCACTGCGCTGGCGGCTCGGAGCACTGGGCTCGACAGCGGGTGGCCTTGACCGACTGCTGCGATTGCGCGGCTGAAGGTCGCCGGAGGACTGGCGCCGCGGACGCTCGGATTGTTCCGGCAGGCGGGCCCGGCGATCGCCTTCGCGCAGTCGCTGCAGCAGGGATGCCCGCTCGTTTACGTCGCGGCGGCCGGTATAGGCCCCGCGTGCCGGGAGTGACGGCATGGACCGCCCGTCGCGAATGGCTGCCGCTCCGCGACCGGTGGCCGGCAGCTGGGGAGCCGCGCCCGGCAATAACCGGTTATCGGGTCGCTGGTTGCGAACGGTCGGCGCGCGCCGTGACTCGATGTCGCGCAAACGCGCATTGATGTCACGCATCCGGTCGTGGGTGGCTCCCTGCTGAACGTAGCGGCCGCGTGACGTGTAGCCGAAGCTGACGCGGGTGCCGGCGCGCCAGGGCTGGTACCTGCTGTAGCGGTCCGGGTACCGGTACCAGGGCACGTGGAACCGACTGCCGTATGAAGCGAAGCGCGGACCGGGTCCGTAGCCGTAGTACCAGCCCGGATACGGGTAATACCAGGGGTCGTAGCGGTGCACCAGTACCGAATAGGGGTGGTAGTAGTGGCTGTAATAGAAATAGTCCAGCGACCAGAACGGATAGACCAGCGGATCGATGTAAGTGACCCGGGCGCTACGGTACTGGGGTTTTTCGTAGTACACGCCCCGGTCCGGGCCGGCCGGATAGTACGTCGCGCAGCCGCCCAGTACGATTGCCAGCACGGCGGCTGCGATCCATCCGGTGGCGTGGTGACGGATTTTCATAGCCTGGATTGTAAGTCGTCGGCATGAACCGATGCTGAATCGGCGGCGATCATCGACTCGACCTCGGCCAGGGCCGCCCGGCGCTGGGCGCGCCCGTCGACCGGACTCGGCGGTGCCTGGCGTGCTTCCGGGCCGATCATCTGGATCAGTTCGATCGCATGGCCCCCGCCCTCGAGCACGACGATCTCGAGGTCACGCCCGCTGCCGTCATGCCAGCGGATGCGGCGCGTTTCCTGCGTGAAGGGCAGGTGGCGCTCGATCAGGAAGTGGACGACGGCATCGGGATCATCGGCGAACACGTGCAGGCTGATGCGCGAGTGCTCGTCGGCGGTACCCTCGAGTACCGGCCCGACCAGGCGCGGTCGGAAAGGTGCCAGAAAGCGCATGGCCGAGGCGGCGGCTTCGCGCAACTCGAGCAGCGTGCGAGAGTGCTCGGCGCCACCGTAGAGGTTCTGCCACTCACGCAGGGCCCGTTCGACCTCGCTGTTCGAAGGCAGGCTCGTGCGCGAGGATGCGCCCACCCGTCGTGCCGCCTTCTCCTTGGCGCTCAGGTAGCTCTTCTGGCCCTCGGTCGCCATGATGCGCGCGGCCTCGGCGGCAATTTCCTGCCGGATGCGGCTGTTTCGAAGCGTTTGTTTGTCGCCCATCAGTAAATTTCGTAGGGATCGGCCTGCTCGCCGCTGTCGTCGCTGTTCTCCAGCGGCGGCAGGTTGTCGGCGTGGAACCATTCCTGGATGGCGTCCGGCGTGCCGGGCCGCGCTCGCAGGCCGGTCTCCGGGTCGATCAGCGCGCGCGTCACGCCCACCGGTGCGGAGCGACGGGTCTCGGGGCGGCCGTCGAGCGCCGTTTCCATGAAGTCCACCCACAGCGGCAGGGCGGTTCGCCCGCCTTGTTCCTGCTGGCCGAGTGATTCGTTGTCGTCCATGCCCACCCAGACCACGCTGACGATGCCGCCGCCGTAGCCGGCGAACCAGGTATCGCGCTGGTCATTGGTGGTCCCGGTCTTGCCGGACAGATCGTCGCGCTCCAGGGCCAGCGCCCTGCGGCCAGTGCCGCGACGAATGACGTCGCTCATCATCGAGTCGATCAGCCAGGCTGTTTGGGGTCGGAGCACTTGCTCGGCGCGCCTCGGCCGCGGCGGGCCCATGAGGCGTTGTTCAGTGTCGGCCTGGCCCGACTCATCTCGGGCTGAATCGGATTCGGTGTCGGCCAGCTCGGGACGACGCAGCATCGGTTCCCGTGCTGTTTCGTCGGATGCGGTCGACTCCGCCGGCGGGTTGGGCGGCGGTATTTCGGGGCAGTCCCGGCAGGGCAGGGCCCATTCGGTCTCGTACAGCGTGTCGCCGTCGGTGTCGCTGATGCTGTAGAGATAATGCGGCTCGACACGATAGCCGCCGTTGGCGAAAGTGGCATACCCGGCGGTCAGGCTCAACGGCGTGATCGACGCCGAACCCAGCGCCATCGACGGCCCGTTGGGGAGTTCGTCGCGCTCGAAGCCGAAGCGGGTGACATAGTCGCGGCCATACTCGATGCCCATATCCATCAGCAGGCGCACGCTCACCAGGTTGCGGGAATTGACCATGGCCTCGCGCAGGCGCGTCGGGCCGAAGAAGCGGTGGCTGAAGTTGGTGGGTTTCCACTCCCGCTCCATCGAGGGATCGTCGATGACGACCGGCGCATCGTTGACTCGCGAGGCCGGCGTGTAGCCGTGATCGAGCGCGGCCGAATAGATGAATGGCTTGAACGAAGAGCCCGGCTGGCGTCGGCTCTGCGTGGCCCGGTTGAACTGGCTGTGCGCGAAATCCAGGCCGCCGACCAAGGCCAGGAGTTCCCCGGTCTCGGCTCTCATGCTGACCAGCGCCGCTTCGGCCTGCGGAATCTGCGCCAGCCGCCATTCTTCGTCGACCTTCTTCAGGCGTACGATGTCGCCGACCGAGAGGACGTCGCCGACGGCCTGCGGTGCTGCACCGACCGCATTGCTGCTGACGAATGGTCGTGCCCAGGACAACGATTCCAGGCTCAGCTCGATCGAGGTCCCGTCGGCGAGCTGGAGCGAAGCCGTGGTTTCGTCGGTGGATGTGACCACCGCGGGCAACAGGCCGGCGATTGGCCGGATGGCTTCCAGTCTTTCAGACAGCGCTTCGGCGTCCTCGAGCGTTTCTTCGGATACGCGGTCTTCCGGGCCGCGCCAACCATGGCGCCGGTCGTAATCCATCAGGCCGTCGCGCACGACACGATTGGCCTTCTCCTGTAATTCCGAGCGAATGGTCGTGTGAGCGACCAGGCCGTTGTTGTAGGCGGCTTCGGAACCGACCAGGTCAACCACGTCCTGGCGGACCATCTCGGCCACCCAGGGCGAGTCGATCTCGACGACCGGGCCGTGATACCGGGCCGTATTCGGCTGGGTGATCGCCTCGCCGTGTTCCGATTCACTGATATGGCCCAGCTCCAGCATGCGGTCCAGGATCCAGTTGCGCCGCCCCATAGCCCGCTCGGGGCCGGAAATCGGGTTGTCGCGCGAGGGCGCCTTGGGCAGCCCCGCGATGGTCGCCATTTCGGCCAGCGTCAGGTCATCGAGCCGCTTGCCGTAGTAGACCTGGGCGGCGGCCGCCACGCCGTAGGCACGATGGCCGAGGAACTCCTTGTTGAGGTAGAGCTCGAGGATTTCATCCTTTGAGAGCTCGCTTTCCACCTTGAAGGCCAGCAGCATTTCGCGCAGCTTGCGCGTGACCGAGTAGTCGGTTGACAGGAAGAATCGTCGCGCGACCTGCTGGGTAATCGTCGAGCCGCCCGGCACGCGACCCTGGCCCATGCTCAGCGAGTAGAGCCAAACTGCACGCAGCGTTCCCCGCCAGTCGACGCCGGGATGCTGATAGAAGCGATCGTCTTCGGCGGACAGAAATGCCAGCTTGAGATTTTCCGGCATGTCGTCGAGAGCGACCGGCCGCCGTCGCTGTTCGCCGATTTCCGCCATCAGCCTGTCATCGGCGGAATAGATACGCAGCGGCACCTGCAGTTGTATGTCCTTGAGCGATTCCACCGAGGGCAATGAGGGAACGATCGTGAGCCAGATAACGAGCACGCCGATTGCCGCAAGAGCGAACAGCAGGAAAAACAGGCGGATAGAAAATACTATTAAAGGCTTTATTCGAACCATTAGTTATGGTAAATGTAGGCACAGACAAGTCGGAAAGACGCACGTCTTGGACGAGGTTCCGGGGCAAAAGTGCCCACGAACTTCAGGTCCGGACGACCTTGGAGCAGAGGGTAGCACACGCTTATACTTGTCCAGACCGGCGTTGCGGGGGGCATTGTCGGGCAGGTCAAGAAAGAAAACTAGTACATGGCCATGCCGACCAGAGGGCTAAAGATAAAAACATGAGTAACTTTCTCAGAAAGCTGTTGGGTGCTGCGCCGCCCCCGTTGCTGGGGATCGATATCGGCACCAGCAGTATCAAGGTGCTGCAGCTCGGCAGCAGCGGTTCGGGTTATCGCGTCGAGGCATTTGCGTTCGAGCAGGTGCCCGAAGGTGCGATCACAGAGGGCAATATTTCGGATACCGATCGGGTGGCCGAAGCCGTCAAGCGAGCCGTCAAGCGTTCGGGCAGCAAAGCCAAGGAATGCGCGATGGCCGTCAGTGGTTCGGCGGTCATCACCAAGATCATCAACCTGCCGGCCGATCTGTCCGAGGATGACATCGAGGCCCAGATCGAAGTCGAAGCCGGGCAGTACATTCCCTACCCGCGGGAAGAAGTCAGCCTGGACTTCGAGATTCTGGGCCCGGCGCCTCGAAATGCCGACCTGGTGGAGATTCTCCTGGCTGCTTCCAAGACCGATCACGTCGATCTGTGCCGCGAGGTTTCGGATCTGGCCGGGTTGGGCCTTCGCGTGGTGGATGTCGAATCCTATGCCATCGCCAACGCCTTCGACCTGGTGCGCAAGCACGCCGGCATCGGCGAGGGCGAGACCATCGGCGTGCTCAACATGGGGGCATCGGCCTCGACGCTGATCGCCTTGCGCGGTGATCGCGCGATCTACAGCCGGGAACACGCTTTCGGCGGCCAGCAACTGGTTGACGACTGCATGCGCCGTTACGGCATGGATGCCGACCAGGCCGCATTCCTGCAGCGCGGCGAGACGCCGCCGGCCGGCTTCGAGGACGAGATTCTCGAGCCGTTTCGGCAAAGCGTGATCCAGCAAATCGGCCGAGCGCTCCAGTTCTATTCCTCGTCGAGCGATTATTCCGGCCTCAATACGCTGTTCCTGACCGGCGGGGCGGCCTCGACGCCGGGGCTGGCCGAAGCGGTCGGCGATGAAGTCGGCATTTCCTGCGAGGTCGCTGACCCGATCGAAGGGATGCGCCTGGCGCCGTCCATCAATGCCGGCCGTCTGGAACGGGTTCGGCCTTCACTGACCACAGCCTGCGGGCTGGCCTTGCGGGGGTTTGACTGATGGCCAGAATCAACCTGCTGCCCTGGCGCGAAAACCTGCGTCAGGAACGACAGCGAAACTTCATGATCGCGCTTCTGGCGACAGCCGCCGGTGCGGTACTGCTCGTGTTCCTGGGTTCACACCTGGTCGAGCGCCAGATCGGTGCCCAGGAATCACGCAATCAGTATCTCGAGGGTGAGATTCGCAAGCTCGATCGCGAAATCGCCAGTATCGAGGAGCTGGAAGCCAAGCGTGACAACCTGCTGGCGCGCAAGAACGTCATCGAGCGGCTGCAGGAGAATCGTTCCATGATGGTGCACCTGTTCAACGCCCTGGCCCTGACCATCCCGGAAGGGGTTCGGCTGAACTCGGTACAACAGAGCGAGGAGCAGCTGACCCTTCGGGGGACGACCCAGTCCGAGACGCGCGTATCCGATTACATGCGCAATATCGAGCGGGCCGAGTGGCTGCACGATCCGGTCCTGAACATCATCGAGGCGCTCGAGGGCGAAGACGGCAGCGGCACCGAGCCCTTCCGCTTTGAATTGCGCGCCCGCATGGCTTCGCCCAAGGCGGTCGAAGACGAATCGCAGGACGAGGAGGCCTGAGCCATGGATCTTTCCGAAATCAGAGATCTCGATTTCAATAACGTCGGTTCGGCCTCAACGGGCGTCAAGGTGATCCTGCTGGGATTGCTGGCCCTGGTCATACTGGTTGGCGGTTACTTCTACATCATCAAGGACAAGCGCGAGACGCTTGACCAGCGCGAGCAGGTCGAGCGCGAGCTCAAGCAGGAGTTCGAAACCAAGCAGCAGAAAGCGGCCAACCTGCCGGCTTATGAAGAGCAGCTTGCCGAAATGGAAGAAATGCTGGAGGTCATGCTGCGCCAGCTGCCGTCGAGGACCGAAATGCCGGAGCTGCTGGTCGATATCTCCCAGACTGCTCTGGGCGCGGGTATCGACAACGAACTTTTCGAGCCCCAGGCCGAGGTCAAACGTGATTTCTACGCCGAGCAGCCGATCAACGTGCGGATGGTGGGTACCTACCACCAGTTCGGCAATTTCGTCAGTTCGGTCGCCTCGCTTTCGCGGGTGGTCATCCTGACGATGCGTGATATTTCACTCGAGCCGGTCGAGGGGTCGCAGGGGCGCCTGCGCCTGGAAGGTGTAGTAACCACCTACCGCTATCTCGATGAGTCCGAGGGTGGCGCCATATCGACGGGAGGAACCCAATGAGCGTGATGATGCGGAGCCTGTCGATCCTGGCGCTCGCCCTGGTGGTGGTCGGTTGCGAGAAGGGCACCGGCGACTTGCGCGAGTGGACTTCCGACGTTCGCCAGCGTGAGCCCGAGCCGATCGACCCGATACCGCCGGTCCGGACGCCGGAAGTCGTGTCCTATGAAGCGATGGATGCACGCGACCCGTTCCAGCTTGTCGGTCGCAGCAGCGAGGAAGATGAGGAAGTCGCCGGCGATGGGCAGGGTCTGCGCCCCGACCCCGATCGGCGCAAGGAATACCTCGAGGAGTTCCCCCTCGATACGCTGGACATGGTCGGAACGCTCGAGATCGACGGAAATCAGTACGCATTGATCCAGGACAACGAGAGCGTCGTCCACCGCGTGCGTGACGGGAATTACATGGGGCAGAACCACGGCCTGGTGCTGGATGTCCAGCCCAGTCATGTGGAAGTGCGTGAACTTGTGCAGGATGGCCGTGGCGGCTGGGTAGAGCGCCGGGTACGCGTGGCCATGGCTGAAGACTAATGTATATCGGCAAGGAATTGAAAATCATGATCAAGTCTTCATGGGCGATGAACGGGAGATGGACAATGAACAGCGGTAGCAAAGCGATAGCGCTTCTGATCGGGCTGTTCTGGATGGCTTCCATGGCCCAGGCCACGGAATTGACCGATATCCAGGTCGAAAGCGGGTCCGGGGAGGTACGTTTTCTTCTCACCCTTGATGGGGAACCAGGCGATCCGTCCGTGTTCACCACCGAGCAGCCGCCTCGAATCGTGCTGGAAATGCCCGATACCGATTCCCGGGTCGATGCCTCCAGCGTTTCGGTGAGCGGCGGCGGGCCGGCGCAGAGCTACAGGGCACTGAGTGCCGGCGGCCGCACGCGCCTGGTCGTGGACATGGCTCGCAGCGCGCCCTATGAAGTTCAGGTTTCAGGCAACCAGGTGGCCCTGGTGGTCGAAACCGGCGGAACCGCCAGCACGTCGGCCGCAGCCGTCGCCGAGTCCAGCGCGACCGGCAGCAGCGATGGCAACCGCTACCGGGTCGCGGGCATCGATTTCCGTCGCGGGCCCGACGGCGAGAGCCGGGTTCTCGTGAATCTCGATCGTGACGGTGTCAACCTGTCGGTGGACGAACGAAGCGGCGGACTGCGGGTGGATCTGCTGAATACCCACCTGCCGTCGGATCAGCATCAGCGACTGGACGTATCCGATTTCGCCACGCCGGTTCAGATGATCACGCCGGAGCAGCGAGGCGACAGCGTTCGTCTCAACCTCGAAGTGGCCGGCGCCCATGAGCACCTCGCCTACCAGTCGGACGGGCAGGTGGTCGTCGAGGTGAGTCGGCCCGAGCAGGACGAACCCGAGGATCGCGAGCTGACCTTCTTCGAGGATCGCGATTACGACGGCGACCGCATCACCCTGAATTTCCAGGATATCCCGGTGCGATCGGTGCTCGCCCTGATTGCCGATGTGTCCAACCAGAACGTTGTCGTTTCTGATTCGGTCGGCGGCAATCTGACCCTGCGCCTGACCAACGTGCCCTGGGACCAGGCCCTCGATATCGTGCTCGAAACCAAGAATCTCGACATGCGCCAGTCGGGCAACGTCATCTGGATTGCGCCGACACAGGAAATCGCAGCTCGTGAGCAGGCCATTCTGCAAGCGCGCGCCGACCGGCAAACCCTCGAGCCGCTGCAAACAGCTATTATTTCGCTTAGCTACGCCGACGCCGATGAAATGGCCACGTTGATCAAGGCCGCCTCGGAAGGCGATGACGCACAGGAGACCGGTGGTGACAGTGGTTCCGGACTGCTGTCACAGCGCGGGTCGGTCACCATCGATCAGCGCACCAATACGCTGCTGGTTAACGATACGCCCGAGCGCATCAGTGCGGTGCGCGAGCTGGTGGCCGATCTCGACCGGCCGGTGCGCCAGGTCCTGATCGAATCGCGTATCGTCATCGCCCGGAGCGACTTCAACCATGAGCTGGGCGTTCGCTTCGGCGTGACGGGCGCGCGTCAGGATTCGCGCGGCAACCTCTATACGCTGGCCTCCACCAGCGAAGGCAGCGATCAGATGGTCCGTGAGGGCCTTGCCAATCGCCGTTCGGGTTCCGGTTCGAGTACGCCGGTCACCCCGCCGGCTCTCGGCGACCGCCTGAACGTCAATCTTCCGGTCTCCAACCCGGCGGGCAGCCTGGGCTTCAGCGTACTGGCCGCGGATATGCTGCTGGACCTTGAGCTCAGCGCGCTCGAGAGCGAGGGCCGCGGGGAGATCATTTCGACGCCGCGTGTGATCACGGCCAACCAGGCCGAGGCTTACGTCTTGCAGGGTGTCGAAATTCCCTTCGAATCGACACAGGGCGGCTCCCTGGCCGGCGCGATCAACGTCGAGTTCAAGGAAGCAGTGCTGGAGCTGCGCGCAACGCCGCTGATCACTCCGGACAACCGGGTTCAGCTTCAGTTGCAGGTCAAGCAGGATACGGTCGGGGAGCTCTTCCCCAATGGCCGGGGCTCATTCATTCCGTCGATCGACACGCGTGAGTTGTCCACCCGCATCCTGGTCGACAACGGTCAGACCGTCGTGCTGGGCGGCATCTTCCAGGAAGAACGCACTTTCCAGGAGCAGAAAGTGCCCGTCCTGGGTGATGTGCCTGTCCTGGGAGGCCTGTTCCGGCAGCGCGGAACCGAAGACCTCAAGCGCGAGCTGTTGATTTTCGTCACCCCGTCCATCCTGGATGAACGGGTCGCGGCCGACTGATTCGGGCGAGGGAGCGAACCAGCCATGAATATCACATCAAAAAACTCGGGATTTCGATTCATGAAGATAATTAGATACGGCATCATCCTGGCAGCCACCGCCCTCGTCGCAGCCTGTGGGGGTAGTTCCTCGGGCAGTTTCGACAATGGCGGTTCGGCGAGTCTGAGCATCTCGGTCGAATCCAATGAAGTGCCGACCAACAGTTCTATCCAGGTCACTGCACGCTTTCGTGCGGCCGACGGCTCTGCCGTAGCCGATGGCACCCAGGTCACGTTGAGCTCCAGCAACACGAACCGGGGCGTGGTCGCCGCCGACGAGTCCGGTGCTTCTTCCGGCGCATCGGCTACGACGACCACCAGCGGCGGCCAGGCCAGTTTCATCTTCACCGCGCGTTCGAAAACCGGAACCGTCACGCTGACCGCATCCGGTGACAATCCCAGCGGTTCGGGAACGATTTCGTCGACGCGGGACGTTGACGTTGTAGAGGATCCGGACTCCGAGGGGCGACTGGAAATCGACGGTGACGGCAGCATGCCGGCCAATACCGAGGGCGTGGAAATCTTCATGGGTTCGCCCTTTATAAACGAACTCACCGTGCGCTATCGCAACCCCGATGGCAGTGCCGGAAACGTCGTGGAAAGCGAGGTTGCCGTGGCCGTCTCGCCGGTTTCGCTGGGTGCCTTCTCGACACTAGACGATCCCGAGACCGAGGACGTCAACGAATTCCTCGAGCTTTTCGGCAGCGGACCGGTCACCATGACGGCAGGTGTCGCCACCGTCTTTGTGCACAGCGACAACCAGCCCGGCACGTTGACGGTCAGCGTATCGGCACAGGATGCCGATTCCGGTGACACCTTCTCCGAAGACTTCCAGATCGAGATCGTCGAAGGGGCGGCGGACTTCCTGCCGGCCAACCTCGACTTTTCCGTGCCAACCGACCCGCTCTACATCGAAGGTTCCGGCGGGTCCACGAGCAAGAGCATGTCGCTGGTGGTCAGCGATTCCGGAGACAACCCGGTACCCAATCCCGAAGGCAGCGGCGCTGAATTCAACAACGTGATTCTGTCGCTGGACGCCCCCGACGGTAGTGACGCCCGCCTGACGGGCACCGGCGCCGACGGCTCGGTGAGCGGCAGCGAGATCAGCGTTCAGTCAGTCAACGGCGTGGTGAATTTCTCACTGAGTTCCGGCAGTGAGATCGGTCCGCATCGAATCACGGCGACCGTCGACCGCGCCGATAACAATGTCGACAATGACCTGCTTGACCCGCTTAGTGAGACGACCACGGTCCGCGTTGGCGACGGTCAATTGTTCGCTGTGCATCTCGTCCAGCCGACACTGAATGCGATCCGGGTCAACGGGGTAACGGACGGGGTCGAATCCTCGGTCGATCCGAATGTCGATCCCGAAACCGGCGCGTCCGTGCCGCCGGATCCGGACGGCACCTATTCCGTCACAGTCACTGCAATCGGAACAGACCGTGCGGGGAATCCGCCGTTACCCGGCCAGTCAGTCAGTCTGGGCAAGATCGACAGCCCTGTTTCCAACAGCCTGCCGTGGCTCTTTACGTTCTCTGGATCTGAAGGCGACCCGGAAGAAGGCGGCGTCCTCTTTACCGTTGATGACGTCGGGGAAGGTTTCCTCGACGATAGCGCGGGTCCCGACGAAGCTGTCGAACCGGGCGACACCCTGGCATTGATGGGCGATATGGTCGCCGGTAACCGAGAACACGAAGCTGTGCGTTTTGTCAGCGATGTTGTCGACGACCGCACCCTGAATGTTACGCAAGCTTTCAATCCAAACAACGCCACTGGCGGGATTGTTGATGACGGCGCGGTTATTCCGTGGGTGATCGGGCGTTCGGAACTGGGTTCCATCGATGCCGAACTCAGTCTCAATGAACGAGGCGTTGGATCCGTTAAATTCACCTATCCGATCAATACGCTCGGCCAGCCCGTTGTGCTATGGGCGCAGGGTGAACGAGTGGAGTCCGATCAGATCAAGACGGTTGCTGACGTTGCACCTAGTGTATTCCCCGGTGTTGCTCCGGCCGTGTTGACCGCCCAGCCGGGTACCATCGTTGGAAATCAGGCTACCGCAGTGACCCTTTGCCTGACTGACGCCCTGCGCGCGCCAATCAACAGCGCCACAATCCAGGGCGCCGTCACGGAAGGAACTGCAGCGGTAAGCCTGGACGGAAGCCCGATGCCGGCCAGTAGCGCCAATCAGACTGGAACGAATGGTTCGGGTTGCGTAAATGTCGAGCTTGATATCGACGGAATGGTTCCCGAAGGTGATGCATCGGTTATTACGTTCAGCCACGGGGAAGCCCAGGCTGAAGTGCAGGTGCTTTCACCGGGCGCAGCCAGGTTGCTGGTTGACCCGACTCGGGCTCTCGACCTGGCTCCGGGATCATCACTGCGGGAAGTCACTCTAACGTTGCTCAATGCCGACGGTGAACCCATTCAGGGCATCGACATCCTCGGAGAGTGTGACGGAGGTGATGGTACGGTTGAATTTACCGAAGCCCCAGGTGTAACCGATGACAGTGGTCAAACAACAGCAACGGTTCTGTTCGATATGGCAGCCTGTGGCGAAGATGAATTCGATGAGTCGTTCCCGAGAATCGGCCAATGCGAATTTACGACCAGTTCTGGTTCGCCCATCGGGCTGTTTACGGTAGAAGGCAGAAACCTGAGATCGCTCCGCACGTTTGTGTCGCCGTCTAATCCAGATGGTGTCTGTCCGCCGCTGGAGGATGACGGTGATAATCAGTTGGTCGTTGACGTCAATGGGGGTGTGCCTTCACGCGTGCTTAGTGACCCTGAAGGAATTGATTGTGGCCTTTATGACGAAGAAGGAGACACCGTAGAGGCGTTGGATTGCATTTCCAACTTTGCCGGGTCTTCTGTGTTGCTCCAGGCGCCAACTGGCACGAGCCCAACCTGGTCCGGTGACTGTGCGCCGGTTTCGGGGACGAGCAGGTTTGCAAACGTTGACTTCGATGCAGCTGGTAGCCCAGCAGTTTGCATAGTGGATTTCTAGCGATCACTATTAAAAGTCTAAAGTGTGAAGGGCCCGCTATTGTCGGGCCCTTTGCATTTGTGACCCGGTACAATTAGTGAGTATGCTCTACGATTTCCACGCTGACTCAGGGCCACTGCTTATCAATGTGCCGCATGCGGGCACTGAGATGCCGCCCGCATTCGCGTCAAGACTGACAGGGAAGGCCAGGGGGCTGCCGGATACTGATTGGCACGTGCATCGTCTGGTCGAAGGCGCGTTCGCCCGGGGTGCTTCGGTGCTTTCTGCCCGATTTTCCCGCTACGTCATCGATCTCAACCGGGGTCGCGACGACAAACCCCTCTACGCCGGGGCCACGACCGGGCTCGTGCCGACCGAGACATTCGACGGCGACCCGGTCTACCGCGATCGCAACCCGGATGATGACGAGATCACCGAACGTATCGAGCGCTACTGGCAGCCTTACCACGACAAGCTATGGGACACGCTCGATGGCCTCAGGCAACGACACGGTTATGCCGTGCTGTTCGACGTGCACTCCATTCGCAGCATCGTGCCCCGGCTGTTCGAGGGTCGCCTTCCGGATCTCAACCTCGGAACCTACGAGGGCCGCAGCTGCCCTGCCGGACTCCAGGAGCGCGTCGCCGAAACCCTGGCTGCCGCGGTTGGCTTCTCGACCGTGGTCAACGGCCGCTTCAGGGGCGGCTTCATCACTCGTCACTATGGTCGGCCGACAGAAGGTATACACGCACTGCAGCTCGAGATCGCCCAGGCTTGCTACATGGACGAGTCGCGGCCGCGGGACTTCGATCCTGAAACGGCTCGGCCTCTCGTTACCGTGATTGATCAAGTGATCGACATGCTTTCACAGTGGCGCCCGGTATGACCAGTCGGCTGCATTGTCCACAGGTCCTGTTGGCCGACGGCTGGCGTGCCGACGTCACGCTCGTGCTGGACGGTGATGGGTGCATCGAAGATATTCGGCCCGGTCGTCAAACAGGTGCCGAGCGAATGCCCGGTCCCGTTGTCCCGGGTATGGTCAATGTTCACTCGCACATCCATCAGCGGCTCATCGCTGGCCTGACCGGGTTACGGACCGGCGCGGATGATAGTTTCTGGAGCTGGCGCGAGCGCATGTATGAAGCCGTCGGCATGCTCTCGGGCGAGGATTTCGAACTGCTCGCCGCCAGGGCTTTCATGGAGTTGCTCGAAGGCGGCTACACGTCGACGGGAGAATTCCATTATCCGCACGGCCTGGGCAAACAGTCGCCGATGGAAACGGCCGGGCAGGTGCTTGGCGCAGCCCGGGATGCGGGAACCGCGCTGACCCTGCTGCCGGTCTGGTACCGCTACGGTGGTTTTGGCCGGCAAGCGCTGGGCGACAGGCAGAAGCCCTTCGGCATGTCACTCGAGGACATGACCGGGCTCGTGCGTTCCCTTCAGCAAACCGCCGGGCACCCCCGGCTCCAGGTGGGCGTGGCGCCGCATTCGCTTCGCGCCGTGGATGCCCGCGACCTGCCTGAATTGATGGCCGGCATCGGCGAAGGCCCGGTCCATCTCCATATCTCCGAGCAACCCGTGGAAGTGCAGGCCTGCCTCGAGCACCACGCTTGCCGCCCGGTCGAGTGGCTGCTGCGGCACGTCGAGCCCGACGAGCGCTGGTGCCTGATCCATGCCACCCACGCCGATGAGCGGGAAGCGCAAGCCCTGGCCGAGCGCTCGGTTGCGGTGGGTATCTGCCCGACGACCGAAGCGGACCTGGGTGACGGGCTGTTTCCGGTGCGGGAGTATCTCGACGGCGGCGGGCGCGTGGCGGTCGGCTCCGACAGCAACCTGGTGACCTCGGCGGCCGAAGAAGTTCGCCTGCTCGAGTGGGGCCAGCGGCTTCGGCTCAACCAGCGCAATGTACTGGCCGCCCCCGGCGAGCATGTCGCCACGAGTCTATGGCAGCACCTGGCCCGAACCGGCGCACAGGCCCTGCAACAACCGGCCGGCGAGTTGCGGCGAGGCCGCCGTGCCGACCTCGTCGTGCTCGACCCGCTACACCCCATGCTGGCCGGATTGCCCGCCCCCGAGCAGCTCGACAGCTTCGTGTTCTCCCATGCCGCCAACATGATCGACCAGGTCCGCGTCGGCGGGGAACAGGTCGTGCGCCGCGGTCGCCATCCCTTGCGGGCGGACCTGGACGAACGGGTCGCCGAGCTGCGCGGCCAACTTGTCGGGAGTTCGCGGGAATGACCGAAAAATCACTCTCCCACTCACCGGCGGCCGAGCGCAACCGGATACCGACCGGGCAGGTGCTTTGTCGCTGGCTGGCGCCGGATGCGCGCGTACTCGAAATCGGTTCCGGTACGGGCCAGCACGCCGCCTGGTTTCATTCGCTCCTGCCCGAACTGGCCTGGCAGACCACGGACCTGCCGGAGAACCTCGATGCAATCGAAGCGCGGCTGAAGGAAGAATCGCCGGCGCTGCCCGCACCGATTTCGCTCGATGTGATGGCCGCCGACGACTGGCCGGAAGGCCCCTGGGACGCTGTTTATACCGCCAACACCCTGCACATCATGCCGTGGGATCATACGCCGGCACTGATACGCGCCGCCGCCGAGTGCGTGATCCCCGGCGGCTTGCTCGTGGTGTACGGGCCGTTCCGCGACGGCGAGGAATTCGACGCGGAAAGCAATCGGCGATTTGACGAGCAATTGCGTCAGCGCAACCCGGACATGGGCCTTCGCGACGTCTTGAAAGTCCGTCGAATGGCCGAAGATACGGGCTGGAGCGCCGAGGCCGAGATCGCCATGCCGGCCAACAATCGACTTTTGATCTTCAGGAAAAGTGAATAAGCATGACCGTGAACTACGATGAACTGGCCCAGCAGGCCGAAGGGCTGCTGTCGGGCCAGAAGCACCGCATCGCCAACGCCGCCAATCTCAGCGCCCTGATCTTCGAGGCACTGCCGGACGTCAACTGGGCCGGGTTCTATTTCCTCGAAGGCGACGAACTGATCGTCGGGCCCTTCCAGGGCAGACCCGCCTGCGTGCGCATCGAGATGGGCAAGGGCGTATGCGGTACCGCGGCCGCCACCCGGGCCACGCAGCGCATCGAGGACGTGCATGCCTTCGAGGGGCATATTGCCTGCGATCCGGAATCACGCTCGGAAGTGGTGGTGCCGCTGATCGTCGACGGCCAGATGATCGGCGTGCTGGATATCGACAGCCCGCAGCAGGGACGCTTCGACGAAGCCGATCAGCGCGGACTCGAGAGACTGGCCGAGATTTACGTCAGGTCGCTGGGCTGAACCAGCTTGCGGATCTGACCACAACCGGGCGCCGGCGGCATCTCGGCATCGATGATCACCAGCGTGCCGGGCTGGATCCCCAGCCTGGGGCGCTGGTTGGTGAGCCACTGAACGAGCCACTCGAAGCCGGGATTGTGGCCGACCAGCAGGAGGGATTCCGCCTTCTGGTTTTTATGAAGCACGCCGATGAGGTCTTCTTCTAGGGCTTCCCAGAGCTCGGGCTCGACCACCTGTTCGGGGGCTTCGAGCCCGTCGAGCATCAAACGGGCGGTCTCGCGCGTCCGCGTTGCCGACGAAATCCGAACGGCCGAGGGCACGGTCAGCCCGGATGAGTGAATCCATTCACCCAGCTTGCGGGCGGTTTCGCGCCCCGATTCGGTCAACGGGCGGTCCTGGTCCTTCTCGTCGGACGCCGCCGCCCTCGCGCGGGCGTGACGCAGCAACCATAACTCCATACGAGCAAGATTCCCCAGTGCGCTTCAAGGTCGGCCAGCATACCAGTGTGTGATCCACTTTGCGTTGCCATTTGTTCTCAGCGCAAACCGGCCAGGAGCGCGTTCACATCCAGGTTGCCGCCGCTGATCATCACGCCCACGCGCTGACCCGAAAAACGCTCCGGGTCGGCAAGCACACCGGCCAGCGCCACCGCCCCGGACGGTTCAGCCGTTTGCTTGAGCTGGCTCCAGATCTGTTCCGTGGCTGCGAGAATCTGCCGCTCGGACACGGTCAGTACCGCCTCCACATGGCGACGAATCAGGCCGAGGTTGCGATGGCCGATCAGTGCGCGCAGCCCGTCGGCGATGGTCTCGGGCGCGTGGTCCTCGACCCGGCGGCCCAGCGCCAGGGAGCGCGCCGTATCGTCGGCGCCCGAGGGTTCGACGCCGATGACCTGCGGGGGGCGGGCTGCCGTCAGCGCCGCAAGGGCCGTGCCGGACACCAGTCCACCACCGCCGATGGGCGTGACGATGGCGTCGAGATCGTTGACCTGTTCCATCAACTCCAGCGCCGCGCTGCCCTGGCCGGCGATGATGCGGTCGTCATCGTAGGGCGGTACCGGCTCGAAGCCGGCTTCGACCAGGCGCGCCAGGGCGGCCTCGCGGCCGGCCTGGTTGGGTTCGCAGAAGTGGATGTTGCCGCCCTGACGGCGGATGTTGTCGACCTTGGCGGCGACCGCGCCTTCCGGCACCACGATCTCGGCGCGCAACCCGCGCAGGGAGGCTGCGCGGGCGAGGGCCGCGCCGTGATTGCCGGAGGAGTGCGTGGCCACACCCGGGCAGTCATCCGGCAGCAGCGAGACGGCATGGCTGGCGCCGCGGAGCTTGAACGAGCCGGTGGTCTGAAGGTGCTCGCACTTGAAAAACAGCCTGGCACCCGTCAACTCATCCAGAATATGGGATGTCATGACCGGCGTTGTCCGGATGATTGACCGGATCTGCTCCCGGGCCCGAACAACGTCGTCGGGCATCAGCGTGGAATCGACTGGCATCTCTCTATAATACGCGCTCGTCCTTACAGGAGTTCTTCATGTCCGCACGTGGTGATCAGCCCCGCACCCCCGTTCTGCGCCAGGAATACCGGCCGCCGGCCTGGTGGGTCGACCGGGTCGAACTGGATTTCGATCTCGATATGGCCGCCACGCGCGTCGTCAGCCGGATGACCGTGCGCCGCAATCCGGACGTGGAGGCCGAACCCCTGTCGCTCTCCGGCACCGGCCTGGATACACAGCGCGTCGAAATCGACGGCGAAGGCGCGCAGTTCGAGGAACATGCCGGTGACGAGACGCTGATCGTCGAGGGCGTGCCCGATCAGGCGGTGGTCACCACCGAAGTGATCATCCACCCCGACCGCAACACCGCGCTCGAGGGCCTGTACAAGTCCGGTTCCATGCTGCTGACCCAGTGCGAGGCCGAGGGCTTCCGCAAGATCACCTGGTTCCCGGACCGCCCCGACGTGATGGCGCCCTACCGCGTCCGCCTGGCCGGTGATCGAGACCGATTCCCCGTGCTGCTGTCCAACGGCAACTGCGTCGAGACCGGAGAGCTCGAGGACGGCCGTCATTTCGCGGTCTGGGACGACCCGTTCCCAAAGCCCAGCTACCTGTTCGCCGTCGTCGCCGGCGAGCTGGCCGAACTGGCCGATACCTTCACCACGCGCTCCGGGCGCGAGGTGGCGCTGAAGTTCTATTCCGAGCCGGACAACATCGATCGCCTCGATCACGCCATGGACAGCCTCAAGCGCTCCATGGCCTGGGACGAAGCTCGTTTCGGGCTCGAGTACGACCTCGACGTCTTCCACGTCGTCGCCACCCATGACTTCAACATGGGCGCGATGGAGAACAAGAGTCTCAATATCTTCAACGCCCGCTACGTGCTGGCCGACCGCGAGACGGCGACCGATGCCGACTACGAGGGGATCGAATCGGTCATCGCCCACGAGTACTTCCATAACTGGACCGGCAACCGTGTCACCTGTCGCGACTGGTTCCAGCTCACCCTCAAGGAAGGCCTGACTGTCTACCGCGACCAGGAATTCACCTCCGACCAGCGTTCGCGTGGCGTCAAGCGCATCCAGGACGTCGCCGCCCTGATGGCGCGCCAGTTTCCCGAGGACGCCGGCCCCATGGCGCACCCGGTGCGGCCCGAGCGCTATGTCGAGATCACCAACTTCTACACCGCCACCGTCTACGAGAAAGGCGCGCAGGTCGTGCGCATGTACGAGACGCTGCTCGGCCGCGATGGATTCAGGCAGGGCATGGATCTGTACTTTGAGCGTCACGACGGCCAGGCCGTCACCTGTGACGACTTCCGTCTCGCCATGGCCGACGCCAACGACACCGACCTGGAGCAGTTCGAACGCTGGTATCGCCAGGTCGGTACGCCCACGGTTGCGGCGAGTACGCGCTTTGATGAAGAGAGCGATGAGCTGGTGCTCACGCTTCGCCAGAGCCTGCCCCATCACCCGGACAACCGCGACATCGGCCCGCTGATGATTCCGGTCAGGGTCGGCTTTCTCGATGCCGACAACCGACCCTTGCCGGCCACCCTGGCCGGCGAGAGCGAGCCGGGCCCGGAAACGCGCCTGCTGGTGCTCAACGAGGAAGAAACCGAATTTCACTTCTCCGGCCTGCCGGCCGACGCCCTGCCGTCGTTGCTCAGGGACTTCTCCGCGCCGGTCAGGCTCGACTACGACTGGTCAAGCAGTGACCTGGCTCGCCTGGCCGGATTCGACAGCGATCCCTTCAGCCGCTGGCGTGCCATGCGCCGTCTGAGCGAGCGCGTGCTGGACGACCTGATCGAAGGGCGCGAGCAACACGACGCCGACCTGCTGATCGACGCCTGGGCGGCCGTGCTCGACGGTTCGGACCGTGATCCGGCACTGGCCGCCGAGCTGCTCACCCTGCCCTCGGAAGGTGAGCTTGCCCAGGATCGCGCCCCGGTCGATGTCGAAGGCATCCATGCCGCCCGCGTCGAACTGCTGGGCCTGCTCGGCCGGCGCCTGGAAGACAAGCTGCTCAAGCGCTTCGAAGCCCTGGCCCCGAGCGGAGAATGGTCATCGGACGGCCCCGACGCTGCCCGCCGGCGCCTGCGCAATGTCGCGCTGGCACTGCTGGCCGTCGGCGGATCGGAATCGGCCAACTCCCTGGCCTCGGCCCACTACGCCGGCGCCGACAACATGACCGACCGCCTGGCCGCGTTTCGCACGCTGGTGCATAACGAACTCGAGGGTGCGGGTGAAGCGTTGGCCGATTTCGAACAGCGCTTTTCCGGCGACCCGCTGGTCATGGACAAGTGGTTCGCCGTCCAGGCCACGCGCTCTTCCGAGTCCACGGTCGACGACGTGCGCCGCCTGATGGAGCACGATGCTTTCCGTCTCAACAACCCCAACAAGGTGCGTTCGCTCATCGGTGCGCTGGCCATGAGCAACCCGATGGCCTTCCACCGCGCCGACGGCGACGGCTATCGCCTGATCGGGGACCTGCTCCACAAACTCGACGACATGAACCCGCAAGTGGGCGCACGCCTGGTCTCTGCTTTCAATCGCTGGCGCGCCTACGACAACAAGCGCTCGGCGATGATGAAGGAACAGCTGCAGCAGCTCGCGGCCAAGAAGGGCCTGTCGCCCGACATAGAAGAAATCGTCACCGCGGCACTCAAGGATCGTACCGGGGCTTGATTGCTTATAAAACCTTTAAAACGCAAAGACGCGAAGCAGCAAAGGACGCAAAGAAATAAAGAAATTAAGAAATAAAAAGTGCTTGTTTGACGGGCCTCATCAGACTCGAGCGTTGACTCATCGGGTCGAGCTTTTGGGAACAGAGCAAAAGGCTTTCCGTGTATCCGATGACTTCTATGGATACATGATTCTTTTATTTCTTTTTTCTTTTCTTCGCGCTCTTTGCTGCTTTGCGTCTTTGCGTTTAAAAGGTTTTAATTTCAGAGCGCTTCAGCCCGACTCGGGCTTCGATCTCGGCCCACGGAAACAGCGGCCCGGGGTCGACTTTTCGTCGTACCTTGATGGCCGCATCGTCGCTGGCATCGGCCAGGCCGGTGTCGAGTTCGTCGTGGCCGGCGATGTATTGCAGGGCGGGTAGTTCCGCCTGCAGCCTTTCCAGCAGTTCGACCAGTGCCTCGATCTGCTCCCCGTTGTAGTGCTCGCCCCAATCCTGGTGGCGACTGTCGAGCCAGTGCGGCCAGCGGCCGCGGTTGACCAGCTCGATGCCCACCGACTTGCGGTTATAGCCGCGCACATGGTGCGCGACGCGCTCGAGCGGCACCCATTGCTCGACGCTGCCGTCGCGGTCGATATAAAAATGTCCGCTGTTGCCGGTCTGCGAGTTCCGGTAATGAATCCGCTCGCCGTACTCGCGCGCCGTTTCCATGTCGGGCAGCTCGGTTGCATGGATCACGACCAATTCGATCGAGTCGATGGCGCGCTCGTCGAGCCGATCGACGTAGCTCAACGGGTTGTAGTCGGTGTTGGGCATGGTTGTGGTCATGGTGAAGGAAAGTCTTAAAAACGCAAAGACGCAAAGCAGCAAAGAACGCGAAGAAAAGATATTAAAACCACGGAAGACACGGAAGAGCACGGAATACAAAATAATGGATACCTATTTTCCTCGAAGAATGGCTCCGATGATGTAACGCTCGATTCTGGCGGGGCGTCAATAAAGTTCCTTCTTCCGTGCTTTCCGTGTCTTCCGTGGTTTCATGATTCTTTTATTCATTTCGTTTTTTCTTTGCGTTCTTTGCTGCTTTGCGTCTTAGCGTTTAAAAGATTTTGATCTTCAGCCTTCCCCCGCGCGCTCGGCTATTGCCTCAAGCGCGGCGTCGAGTCGCTCACGGTCGAACCACTCGCCGGCGCGCATGACGCCCTGGATGGTGCGCGTGTTGGCGATGTCTTCCAGCGGATTGTTCTCCAGCAGCACTACATCGGCCACGCAGCCGGGTTCGAGACAGCCGCGGTTGCGCTCGTCCAGGTAGTCGGCCACGTTGCTCGTGGCCGTGGCCAGGGCTTCGGCCGGCGTCAGGCCGGAATCGGCATAGATCGCCAGTTCGTGGTGGATGGCGTCGCCGGGGATGCTCAGGATCTGCGGCGAGTCGGCGCCCGCCAGGATCGTCGCGCCGGCTTCGTGCAGTTCGCGGATCAGGCGCCGGCGCAGTTCCACGTAGCGTTCGCCGTTTTCTTCGGAATAATCGTCACGCAGTTGCGCGGCGCGTTCACGCCACTGCGCCCGCATGCCTTCGGGGATCCAGCGCATGGCATCGCGAGCCATCAGCGCCTCGATATCGCCGGTGGCCCAGTTCTCCACCAGGCTCTGGGTCGGTACATTGGCGACGCCGGCTTCAGCGGTTCTTCGGGCCAGGTCGGGGAGCCTTTCGGCATCCATGCCCGCGATCAGGTTGACGCCGAACAGGCCCGGGTCGGTGCCGTGGAGTTCGTGCTCCGCCGGCACCAGTTCCTGCGCATAGCCGTCGAGGTGATCGATCGTGCCCTGCCCGGACTCCAGCACGCGATCGACGCCCACGGCCACCGAGACATGGCCCGAATAATCGATGCCGAGCCGGTCGGCGGTCTGCGCGATCGCGTCGAAGGCCTGCGGCCACAGCCCCGGGTGAAGCTTGAGCAGGTCGTAGCCGGCCTCGTGCTGCGTCAGCACCATCCGGCGTGCCGCCTCGGGCGAGGACACCGAGCCGCCGTTGAACGAAGGCCCGGAGGTGATCAGTCGCGGTCCCGGCACGTCACCGCTGGCGAGCTGCTGGCGAAGAGCGAGGTGACCGGGTTCGCCCAGCATGCCGCGGATGGTCGTGATGCCGTGGGCCAGCCACAGCATCAGGGTGTCGTGTACCTGCTGTTCCCCGGCGCGCATCTGCGGCACATGGGCGTGCATTTCCGCCAGGCCCGGGATCAGGTACCCGGCCGTCTCGACGGTCTCGTCGGGCTGGCCAATGGCCTCGGCCGGGACAATGAAGCCGTCGTGGATGCCCAAGCGCGTCGGCTCGGATACCGAAGCGTTGTTCACATCCACCAGGCGAACATTCTCGAAGACCACCGAATCGCCGTGGGCGGCGAGGGCGACTGTCAGGGACAGGATGGCAGTCAGCAGGCGCATAGGCTTTCTCCTGATAGGGACGTCTTCCCTCCGAGTGTACTGGGGCGTGGCATTCATGACCACTGGCACAGTCGTGTCCACGCGCAAGCGGGTACAATACGCTCCTAATATTCATCCAACCGACCGGAACCGATCATGTCGCTCAATCTCGAACAGGCCCGCGTCAACATGGTCGAGCAGCAGGTGCGTACCTGGGAAGTGCTTGACCCGCACGTGCTCGATGCACTGCGTGAAGTCCCGCGCGAGGATTTTGCACCCTCCGATTATCGTCGGATGGCTTTCTCCGACCTGCGTATCCCGCTGCCGTGCGACCAGGTCATGATGAAGCCCATCGAGGAAGGCCGGATGCTCCAGGCCCTGGAAATCCAGCCCGGTCAGCGCGTGCTGGAAATCGGTACGGGCTCGGGATTCACGGCGGCCTGCCTGGCCCACATGGGTGCTTCGGTGCTCAGCATCGATATTTTCGAGGAACTGACCGAGCGCGCGCGGCGGCGATTCAAGCGCCTTTCCATCGACAGCGTCGAGGCGCGGCACGCCGACGCGCTGGGCGATTTCGACCCGGGCGAGACGTTCGACGCCGTGGCCGTCACCGGTTCGGCCGCGGAAGTCCCCGAACGCTTTCGACAGTGGGTCAAGCCCGGCGGGCGCCTGTTCGCCGTGCGCGGTTTCAGCCCGGTGATGGAGGCGATCTCCATGACGCGCTCCCAGCACGATCACTGGCGTGTCGACAGCCTGTTCGACACCGACCTGCCGCGCCTGGTCGGGGCCGAGGATCGCCCGCAGTTCGAATTCTGACCCAACTCTCAAGCCGGAATCACCATGATGTATCGCAAGCAAATTCTTTTGTCCATGGTCTGTGGCCTTGGATTGAGCACCACGGCCCAGGCCGTGGACCTGATGGGTGTTTATGAACTGGCCCAGAGCCACGACGCCGAGATTCGTGTGGCCGAACAGCAGCTCAACGCCGCGGGCGAAAACCCGGTTCAGGCGCGAGCCAGCCTGCTGCCGACGGTCACGGCATCGGTCGGACAGACCGTCGGTTCGTCGACCACGACGATCGAGGGCACGGAACTGCCTTCCGAAGATACCGACACCGAGCGATGGGGCGTGACGCTGCGCCAGAGCATCTACGACGACGCCAACTATGGGCGCCTCGACCGCGGTCGTGCCCAGCTCAGCGTGGCCGAGGCGCAGTACCGCGAAGCCTGGCAGAACTTTCTGTTCCGCGTTTCCGAGCGCTATTTCGACGTGCTGACCGCGCTTGACTCGGTGCGCTTCGCGCGGGCCGAGGAGACCGCGCTCAAGCGCCAGTTCGAACAGGCCGAGCAGCGCTTCGAAGTCGGCCTGGCCGCTGTCACCGATGTTCATGAAGCCCGGGCCGTGTACGACGCCGCCCGTGCCCGCGTGATCACCGCCGAGAATGCGGTGGAGGATGCGCGCGACGGACTGCGCGAAGTCGCCGGCGCCTGGTTCGAGAACTTTGCGCGACTGGCCCGGGAAATCCCCCTGGAAATGCCCGACCCGTCCGACGCCGAAGAGTGGGTGGCGCGCGCGCTCGAGCTCAATCCACAGGTGCTGCAGCAGCGTTCACAGGTCGATGTTGCCCAGGCCGACCTGCGCATCGCCCGCGCCGGCCACCTGCCGACCCTGGGGCTCGAGGCCGGCTACAACGACTTCACCGACAACGAATTCATCGGACGCGACCCGGCCACTCAGGAGCCGGTGGGCTCCGGCACGCTGGGCAATGAGGGCTGGGAAGTGGGCATCACGCTCAACGTACCGATCTTCTCCGGTTTCGCGACCCAGTCACAGCGTAATCAGGCCGGCTTCTCGCTGCGTGCGGCTGACGCCGGCCTCTCGCAGATCGAGCGCTCCATCAAGCGCCAGACCGAGACGGCCTTCCGCGCCATCGTTGCCGGCATCCAGGAAGTCGAAGCGCGCCGCCAGGCCTTGGTTTCGGCCGACAGCGCGCTGGAAGCCACCAACGCCGGCTTCGAAGTGGGCACCCGCACCATCGTGGACGTGCTCAACGCCGAGCAGCGCTTCTTCCAGGCCGAGCGCAACTACTCCGATGCCCGTCACCAGTTCATCCTCAACCAGTTGCGCCTGCGCCAGTCGGCCGGCGTGCTGGAAGAAGACGACCTGGTGTGGGTCAATCAGCTCCTCACCGGTTCCGCCAACTCGGGTTCCGCCAACTAAGGAACCTCTGAAAACGCGCTGCAGTTTTCAGAGCAGCCCGTTCAGAAGCTTGAGGGTGCGGCGGACACTGCCGCGCCCGTTTTCCACCACTTCCAGCGCGGCGCGCCCGTAGTCCAGGGCGCGCTGCGGATCCTCCCAGATCGACAACACCGCCCGGGCCAGCCCGTCGGCATCGTGCACTTCGATCAGTGCGCCGTTGTCGCGCAGGGCCGCGGCCGAGTCGGCTTGCTGATGCAGGTGCTCCCCGGCGATGACGGCCTTGCCGAAAGCGGCCGGCTCGAGCAGGTTGTGTCCGCCGATATCGACCAGGCTGCCGCCGACGAAGGCGGCCGGCGCGGCCGCGTAGCAAGACAGCAGCACGCCGATCCGGTCGACCAGCACCACGCCGGTATCCGCATCGACGACTTCGTCGATGGGCTGTTCCTTCAGGCCGGCCTCGCCGATCAACTTGCGCACTTCTCCGCTGCGCTCGGGATGACGCGGCGCCAGCACCAGCAAGGCGTCGGCATGCCCCTCGAGCAACTGCCGGTGCGCCTCGAGGACGATGGCCTCTTCGCCCGGCCGCGTGCTGCCGGCCACCCAGGTCGGGCGCTCGCCCCACTGGCTGCGCAGTTTGCGTACGGTCTCGCCCAGGTCCTGGGGAATGACGCGGTCGAACTTGAGGTTGCCGGCCATGGCGATTCGATCCTCGCTCAGGCCCAGTTCGCGGAAGCGTCCGGCATCGTCATCGCTCTGGCAGATCGCCAGGTCGACCGACGACAGGGCGCCGGCGAACAGCGAGTGAAATTGCCGGTATCGCTGCATGGCCGAGGGCGCCAGCCGGGCATTGACCAAGACCAGGGGAATGGCGCGCTTGCTGCAGCCGCGATAGAGCTCCGGCCAGATCTCGGTTTCGGCTACCATGGCCAGCCGCGGCCGGATGCGCTCGAGCCAACGATTGACGGCCCAGGGTGTATCCAGCGGTGCGAAGAGCGTATCCACTCGGTCACCGAAGCGCCGTATGGCCTCGGCCCGGCCGGTGACCGTGATCGTGCTGATGACCAGGCGATGGTCCGGATAACGCTCGAGCATCGCGCTGACCAGGGCGGCGACGGCATTGACTTCGCCCACCGAGGCGGCGTGCAGCCACAACACCGGCCGGGTTTCATCAAGGCGGGGCACGCTGCCCAGGCGTTCCCGCCAGCGCGCGCGCAGCTCCGCCGGGCCGGCAATTTTCCAGCGCAGCCACAGCAGCGCGAGTGGCGCAACGAGCAAAACGAGCAAACGGTAGACTGCAAGCATGACGGCGACGAGTTTACTTCATGATCCGGCCCCGGGCCGGGCTGTCGGTTGGGGCGGGGAAGGGTAACCGGCATGATCGAATTCCTGACCTGGATCCTGCTGCAGCCGACCCGGCTGCTGGGTCGGCTGCCGCCGGGCCTGGCCCGGGCCGTGGTTCGTCCGCTTGGTCCACTGTTTGCGCTGGCGATGCCGTCGCGCCGGAAGATTGCCGAGCGCAACTTCGAGCTCTGTTTTCCCGACATGGCGCCGGCCGAGCGTCGCCGCATGGTCAAGCGCCACTTTCGCTTCCTTGCCGAGATGCTGGCCGAAGGCGCCATCGCATGGTGCCGACCCGGCAAGCTCGACGAGCGCTTCGGCACCGTCGAGGGCCTCGAGCACCTGGAGCGCGCCCGCGAGTCGGGTAGGGGCATCCTGCTGCTGACCGGTCACTCGACCTCGCTCGAACTGGGTGGGCGCCTGCTGTGCGAGCGCACGCCGACCTGGGGGGTCTATCGGCCGCAGGGCAACCGCACGGTCGAGGCCTTCCAGAACCGCGGCCGGTTGCGTTACGCCAAAGGCATGTTCCAGCGCAACGAACTGCGCGCCATGGTGCGGCACCTGCGTGCGGGCCATCTGCTCTGGTATGCACCGGACCAGGATTTCGGGCCGCAGCGCTCCGTGTTCGTGCCGTTCTTCGGCCTGGCCACGGCAACGGCGACCGGCATCGCCAACATGGCGCGCATGGGCCACGCCGTGGTGCTGGGCATGTATCCCATACGCGATCCCGACAGCGGCCGCGTCCGGGTCATCATCGAGCCGCCCTTCGAGAACTTTCCCAGTGGCGACGACGAGCAGGACCTGACCCGTTTCAACGCCTTCCTGGAGCGTCACATCCGGCAGGATCCGGCCCAGTACTTCTGGGTTCACCGCCGCTTCAAGACCGCGCCGCCGGGCGAGCCCGAGCGCTATCCGGGCATTCGACGGCGGCGCAGCCGCCGCAAGAAAAGGAAGTCGAGGTGAGCGGGCGCGCGGGCCGCATCCTGTTTGCCCCGGCCAGCGGGCCCGGCGGCAGCGGCGAGTACTACCGCTGCCTGGCGCTGGCCCGGGCGATCGTCGACGAACGTCCCGGAATCGACATCGAGTTCCTGCTGCACGCCGAGGCCCGCGTCGAGCGCGACGAGCGGTTCACCTACCACGCGCTTTCAGCCACGCCGGCGAAGGCTGGCAACGAGGTGATCGAGTTGATCGAACAGCGCCGGCCCGGCCTGGCAGTGTTCGATTGCACCGGACGGGTCGCCCAGTTCCGGGCCGCGCGGCGGCTTGGTGTGCAGGTCGCGTGGATCAGCAATCGCCCGCGCAAGCGGCTCAAGGGGTTTCGTCCCCGCCAGATGCGCTGGATGAACCTGCACGTCATCGTCGACTCGCTCTCGCCGGCGCCGCGACTGCATGGGTACGAGCGCTTGCTGCTCAGGCTGTTCCCGCGGGTCGAGGTCGAACTGGCCCGTGCCGTCGTCCCCCGGCCCGATGACGCGGCGCTTGCGCCCTGGGAGCCGGCGCTGCCCGGTGGCGGGGAATTCGCCGTGTTCGTTGCCGGCGGCGGCGGCTATGAACACGCCGGCCGGCCGGTGCCGGAACTGTTCCTGGAAGCGGCTCGCCGCTTCCGGCGCGAAACCGGCATGCCGGCCGTGGTCGTGATGGGGCCGCAGTACCGCGGCGGGGTCGATTCCGATCCGGAAGTCTCGGTGCTTGCGTCGCTGCCGACCGCGGCACTCGGCGCCCTGCTGGGCCGGGCCCGTCTTGCCGTGATCGGTGCGGGCAATATGCTTTCGGAACAGGCCCTGGCGGCCGGGGTGCCCCTGGTGGTGGCTGCCGTGGGCGGCCGCGATCAGCCGCGGCGGGTTGCCCGCCTGGCGCAAACGGGCCGGGCGAGGGCGGCGCAGCTCGACCCGGCGTCGCTCTGCCGGGCGGCTACGGCCATGCTGCGCGAACCGGGCCGATCTCCGGCCCCGCCCGGCGGCGGAAAAACGCCCGCCGCCGACGATGTGCAACGCCTGGCACGGCGCTTACTGGATTGCCTGGCCGTCGTCTCTTGACTGGCTGCTGCCGGCCGCCAGCGCGGTGGTCGTCGCCGCCAGGAAGACGAACCACACCACGCCGTCATTACGCTCGAACAGGGATTCCGACAGCGCCAGCACCGCGATGACCACCCCTGAGGCGAGCGCGGACCAGGCCAGGTAACGGCACTGTCTCGAATAGCGGCGGCTCAGGGGCGAGACCAGGAGGATGGGGCTGGCCAGCAGCAATATCAGGATGGCGAGCAGGCCGATACCCCCTTCGATCAGGGCCGAGAGGTACTGGTTGTGCGGGTGATCGTAGCGAAGCATGGCGTCATCGTAGGCGCCGGACTGCACCGACTCCATCAGCGCGATGGTGTAGCTGCCCGGCCCCGTGCCGGTCAGCGGTTCGGCCTGGATCAGGCCGCCGGCGATTTCCCACAGCTGTACGCGCAGCCCGATACCACCGTTGCCGTTTTCGCCGCTGGCGATGACGCTCAGGTCGGCGAGGGTTTCGTCCAGCCGCTCGCTCATCGGCAGGATCGGGTTGAGCAGCACCAGCAGGCTCACGGCCAGCACGACCAGCGGAACGCCGAGCCGCCAGCGAATCGGCTGCCCGGCGCCGGCGGTGAACAGGTACACGGCCAGCAGCGCTGGTATGGCCAGCCAGGCGCCGCGCGAACCCGACAGGGCGTTGGCGACAAAGGCCAGGATGATGGCTGCTGCCGTCAGCGTGCGGGCCAGGTTGGATTGCCGTTCGTCGGCCAGCCTGGGAATCAGCACCAGCGCGAAAGCCATCGAGAAGCCGCCGAAATAGATCGGGTTGGTCGGGCCCGTCGCCCGACCGCCGTAGTCGCCCACCTGGCCGGTGAGGTTGAACCAGAGGGCGTAGCCGCTGGCGATGAAGGCGCCGGCCACCAGGCCGTTCCACCAGGCGGTTTCGAGGCCGTCGACCCGGCGCATGAAAAGGTACAAGGGCACGGCGGCCAGCAACTTGGGAATGCGCTGCGCGGTGCTGGTGCCCCCGGACGGCATGCCGTGCAGCGCCCAGGCCAGCAGCCACGCGGCGACAAAGAGCACGACGCTGCCCAGAAACAGCCATTCGAGGCGGTGCAGGTCGTGGCGGCGCCAGCCATCGGGCTTGGGCAGCCAGATCAGCGCCAGTAGCACCAGGGCTGCGACCCCCACATCCAGGGCATCGGGCACGACCAGGCCCAGCGCCAGCGTCAGGAACAGCACAGCGCCGGTGAGGCGGGCCAGGGTGGCGTCGGCCGCAACGCGTGTCAGGCCGGGCTCACTCATGTGCAAGCAGTCGTCTCTCGGCCTCGCGGTAGCGCGCCACGGTCTGCTCGATGATTTCAGCGGGCAGTTTCGGCCCCGGCGCGGTCTTGTCCCAGTCCAGGGTTTCCAGGTAATCGCGCACGAACTGCTTGTCGAAGCTCGGCGGGCTGATCCCCAGTCGCCACTCGTCGATCGGCCAGAACCTTGAACTGTCCGGCGTGAGCAGCTCGTCGATCAGGTAAAGCTCGCCGTCGCGGTCGACGCCGAACTCGAACTTGGTGTCGGCGATGATGATGCCGCGATCGCGCGCGAACGCTGCGGCCCGGCGATAGATGGCCAGGCTGATGTCGCGGATTCTCAGCGCCAGGTCGGCGCCGATCTGCTCTTGCATGGCCGCCATGTCGATGTTTTCGTCGTGGTTGCCCACGGCGGCCTTGGTCGAGGGCGTGAAGATCGGATCGGGCAGGGCGGCGGCCTGTTCCAGGCCCTCGGGCAGGGCGACGCCGCAGATGCCGCCGCTGTTCTGATAATCCTTCCAGCCGGAGCCGGCCAGGTAGCCGCGCACGATGGCTTCGACCGGCAGCGACTTCAGCCGCCGCACCAGCATGCTGCGCGGCGCCAGCTCGGCGGCCAGCTCCGCGCTGCCGACCACATCGGCCAGGTCGTCGTCGAGCAGGTGGTTGGGCACCAGGTCGGCGAACTGGCTGAACCAGAAATTGGAGATGCGCGTGAGAATCTCGCCCTTGCCCGGAATCGGGTCGGGCAGGACGACGTCGAAGGCCGACAGGCGGTCGGAGGCGACGATCAGCAATCGATCGTCGTCGACGGCGTAGATGTCGCGCACCTTGCCCTGGTGCAGCAGCTCCAGCGGCGGAACGGGGTAGTCGCTCACGTTGGCGGGTACAATGGAAAACAAACCCGAATTATACGCACCAAGCCCCGACCATGAAGCAGCCCACCCTGATCGCACCCAGCATTCTTTCCGCCGATTTCGCCCGCCTGGGCGAGGAAGTGACCAACGTGCTCGAAGCCGGCGCCGACTGGGTGCACTTCGACGTCATGGACAACCACTACGTGCCCAACCTGACCATCGGCCCGATGGTCTGCCAGGCGCTCAGGAACCACGGCATCACCGCCCCCATCGACGTGCACCTGATGGTCAAGCCCGTCGACCGCATCATTCCCGACTTTGCCAAGGCCGGCGCGAGCGTGATCAGCTTCCACCCGGAGGCCAGCGAGCACGTCGACCGCACGCTCGCCCTGATCCGCGAGCAGGGCTGCAAGGCCGGCCTGGTGTTCAACCCGGCCACGCCGCTCGACATCCTCGAATGGGTGATCGACAAGGTCGACCTGGTGCTGATCATGTCGGTCAACCCCGGCTTCGGCGGCCAGAAATTCATTCCCGCCGCCCTCGACAAGCTCAAGCAGGCGCGCAAGATCATCGACGACTCCGGCCGCGACATCCGCCTGGAAATCGACGGCGGCGTCAAACCCGACAACGCCGCCGAAATCCGCGAAGCCGGTGCCGATACGCTCGTTGCCGGCTCGGCGATCTTCGGGCAGAACGACTACGGAGAAGTTGTTCGAGCGCTTCGCGGCGAGTAATCCGGGGTTTGCACCATACGGTCTGGTATGGTATAAAAATTAGACACGTTGCATATGCGATCTGCCGGGGGGATACATGGATGCAGGTCGCTATCGCGCCGAGAAAGAGGGGATAGTGATCTCGAGGGTAAGGTGCCTGTGGGAGTTCCGGTCAGTGAGATGACTTGTACTCGGGCACTCGCAAAAGCTGACCGCTCGACCTGAGAAATTCCCCATCGAAACTGACAACGCCGCCAGGCAACTGGCGACAACGATGGTGCTTTACCCATGAAAAACCAGCAGATCGAACGCAAGCGCATCACGCAGCTTGTCTCCGCCGTATTGATGGCCGTTTTCTTCTCGTCGATGCTCTGGGCCGCCGATGGCCCGGAAAAGCCCGGCTCGAGCTCGCCGGTTGCATCGACCGAGAACGCGGAGACCCGTCAAGCTTTTTACGTTCGCTACGCCAGGGGGCGGAGAGACGAGGTCCGGCAAGCAGTAGCCGATGCCGGCGGACGGCGCACTCACGAACTACCCAGTGTAAGCACCGATGCCGTCATGCTGCCCGAAGCAGCAGCCGAAGCGCTGTCCAGGCGCGCCGGCGTCGAACTGGTCGAGCCGGTGCCGGAGCATCGTCTCGCTGGCCAGGCCGTGCCCTACAACATTGATCAATACCAGGCGCGGGACATCTGGGATGCGGATCGCGACGGCGTCGTGGACGACAACGCACCCGACGGCTCGGGGGTCAAGTTCTGCATCATCGATACGGGTCTCTATGCTGCCCATGATGATTTCGTGGGCGTCACGATGGATGGGCACTCGCAAATCTCGGGCGAGGCCTGGAGCGAGGATGGTAATGGTCACGGCACGCACGTGGCGGGGACCGCCAATGCGGTGCACAACGATCTCGGCGTGGTAGGGACGATGCCGGGCGGCGCCGAATTCTTCATCGTTAAATTCTTCAATAACGATGGCAACGCAGTGGCCGGAGAATCCAACCTTGCCGCTGCGGCCGCAGCGTGCCGCGATGCTGGCGCCAATGTCATCAGTATGAGCTTGGGTGGTGGAGGCTTCGCCGAGGCCGAGGCTGATATGTTCCAGGATCTATACGACAACGACGGCATCCTCAATATTGCCGCGGCCGGCAACGACGGTAATGAAGACGCCAGTTACCCGGCCAGCTACGATTCGGTGATCTCGGTCGCGGCGATCGACAGTGCCGAGGTGGCGGCTGAATTCTCCCAGCACCCGCCGACCAGCTACGATCCGGACAACCCGCCGGCCAATACCGAATGGGATGTGGTCGAGTTCTCCGGCGGCGGGGTCAACGTATTGTCGACCTGGCCGGGCTCGCCCGATTACGCCGATGGATCGGTGCCCCTATACCAGGTGACAGTCGACGGAACCACTTACGAGGGCACTCATGTCGATGAAAGTGGACTGGGCGATGTCACCGGACCCCTGGTTGACGGTGGGCTGTGCGATACGGGGGATATCGATTCCAGCTGGAACGATGCTGTCGTTCTGTGTGAACGCGGTGACTTCGCCTTCGCCGACAAGGTCAACAACGTGCGGGATGGAGGTGGTCTCGGCGCGATTATTTACAACAATGAGGCCGGTGATCTTCTCGCCACTTGCGGCGGCAACTGTACGACGCCGTTGATCCCCGCTATCGGCCTGACCCAGGCCGACGGCCAGGAACTGGTTTCTAGTCTGCTGGGTGACAGCGCCAATCTCGTGGCTGACGACGGCTCGAGTTGCACCGACTGTACGGGCGGTTACAACGCCATCAGCGGCACTTCCATGGCCACGCCCGGCGTGGCGGCCGCCGTTGCCCTGACCTGGGACGCCTGCGGCGGACCGGCCGGGTTGACCAACAAGCAGATCCGTCAACTGCTCAGGGACAGTGCCAAGGACCTTACTGGTACGCACCCCGGTACCGGCTTCGTCTACGGCAGCGGCTGGGATCAGGTCACAGGCTGGGGATTGGTGAAGCTCGCCGATGCCCGCGAGCTGGGTAATCAACTGTACGGTTCGACCTGTCCGATTGGCCTGGAGGTCAGTCCGGCCACACTCGAAGTTTGCGGTGCGACCGATGACAGCGCGCAGACCACGATCACCCTGGACGATGCCTTTGAGGGCAGCGCCACCATGTCGGCAAGCGGGATTCCCTCGGGCGCTTCGGGAAGCTTCTCGCCCAATCCCGTGGACCATCCGACCAAGGACACTGATCTGACGCTCAGCGGCCTGGGTAGCGTGGCAAGCGGTACTTACGACATCGAGGCGATCGCGACCGACGATGACGATGCGACAAATACCGCGACCGCTTACCTGACGCTGGATCTGGATGCCGCCGCGCCGGGTCAAGTGACGCTGCAGTCTCCAGCTGACAGTGCCAATGGAGTTTCTCTGAAGCCGTCCCTGAGTTGGTCTGCTGACAGCGGTGCTAATGAGTACTTGGTCGAGATCGCAACCGACTCCGGATTCAGTTCCATCGTGCACTCGGCTAACGTGACTGGCACCAGCTACGATGTGCCGGTGGAATTGAGTGGCAACACTACTTACTACTGGCGGGTGACGGCGGCTAACCATTGTGGAAGTGGCGCAGTCTCTCTTGCAGCAAGCTTTACTACCACCGCACTATCCTGTCAGCAGTTCGACAGCACCGATGTGCCCTTGGCCATTACAGATGCGAGCGGTGGCGGGCCCAATGTGACCCCCGAAACAACCGATTCCACCCTTAGCAGCACGCTGACGGGTCCAATCTATAGCGTGTCCGTCATCGGCTTGCAGGGAACCCATACCTACATCAGCGATTTGTCTTTTGATCTGATCGCTCCGGACAGCACCACCGTTCGTGTCATGGATCAGTCATGCGCGGAAGAGGACGACTTTCACCTGAGCCTGGCGGACGATGCTTCGGGCAGTTGGCCGTGTCCACCAACGGATCAGGGTACCTATCCACCCAGTAATCCGTTGTCCGGTTTTCAGGGGCTCGAAGCCAGCGGCGACTGGACGTTGCGCATCACTGATCATGGAAAGGACGACTCTGGAACGCTGGATGCCTGGGCGCTGAACCTCTGCGTCGAAGACACAAGTGTCCAGACCTACACGCTGACCTACACCGCCGACGCCAATGGCACGATCACCGGCGACACCTCGCAGACGGTCGATCACGGCGACAACGGCACTCAAGTTGAAGCCATTCCGGATACCGGCTACCACTTCGTTCAGTGGAGCGACAGCAGCACAGCCAACCCGAGAACGGACACCAACGTGACGTCCGACATCACGGTCGAGGCGCAGCACGAGATCAACAGTTACACGGTTGACGCGGCAGTCGCCTCGGGCAACGGCTCGATCGATCCGGCCAGTCAGTCCGTCGACCACGACGGTACCGCCGGCGGCACGCTCAGCGCCGATACGGGCTGGTCGCTGGATACGCTTTCGGGTGATACCTGTTCGCCGGTCGACAACGGCGATGGCACCTGGTCGGCACCGAACATTACCGACGCCTGCGCGGTCACGGCGACGTTCGTGATCGACAGCTACACGGTTAGCGCCGCGGTGGGATCGGGCAACGGCTCGATTGGTCCGGGCAGTCAGTCCGTCGACCACGACGGTACCGCCGGCGGCACGCTCAGCGCCGATGCGGGCTGGTCGCTGGACACGCTGTCGGGTGATACCTGTTCGCCGGTCGACAACGGCGACGGCACCTGGTCAGCGCCCAATATCACCGAAGCCTGTGCGGTCACGGCGACGTTCGTGATCGACAGCTACACGGTTAGCGCCGCGGTGGGGTCGGGCAACGGCTCGATTGGTCCGGGCAGTCAGTCCGTCGACCACGACGGTACCGCCGGCGGCACGCTCAGCGCCGATACGGGCTGGTCGCTGGACACG
>NZ_JBHJMQ010000014.1:0-47941 GCF_042310375.1 Wenzhouxiangella psychrophila
GACGCTGCCCCTTGCTCGCTGCCCGCACGGAGCTAGGCGAATCGACTGCTCGACGTTTGGCAACGAGCCGGATGCTGAAAAGCACAAGTGCTATAACTAAGAACTATGTGGATTAAGTGAGGATCGGTCGATTGGGGTAGCGAAGTTCCTTCTAAGTGCGATCTCACGGGCTGGGCTTGGTGGTTTCTTCATAAAATCAGTGTTTTGAAAGGTTGCGCCAGCGCCTTTATTGCGGCGTTTTTCCTCTTAACGCGCAATTTTCTTACCTGACTGCGCGCCTTGTTCTTATTTTGCCGTTCAAAACGGTGCGCTTCAATCGTAGGCCGACTCGACACGGTTGAACAAGCATGGCGAGCAAATTATTGGATCGGCTGCGGGCAGCGATTCGGGCCCGGCACTACAGCCATCGCACCGAAGAGGCCTACGTGCACTGGGCCCGGCGATTCATTCTGTTTCACGACAAGAAGCATCCCGCCGATATGAGCAAGCGGCAGGTGGAGGCTTTTCTGACCCACCTGGCCGTGGATCGCAACGTCGCCGCCTCCACGCAAAATCTGGCGCTGTCGGCCATTCTCTTTCTCTACCGCGAGGTGCTCGAGATCGAGTTGCCCTGGCTGGATGAAGTGGTTCGCGCCAAGAAGCCGGCGCGGATGCCGGTCGTTCTCGAACGCGACGAGGTGCGCATGATCATGGCGCAACTTCCGCCGCCACAGGATCTGGTCGTCAAGCTGCTGTATGGCTCCGGGCTCAGGCTGATGGAAGCCTTGCGGCTTCGCATCAAGGACGTCGATCTGAATCGCCGTGAACTGATCATTCGCGACGGCAAGGGCGCGAAGGACCGCGTCACGGTGTTGGCCGATGCCTGCCGCGAGGGACTGGAGCAGCAGATCGAGCAGTCACTGGAGCTACTGGCGCTCGATCGCAAACTCGATCGGGGCGGCGCGATCCTTCCCCACGCCCTGGATCGAAAGTATCCGCATGCCCGCTTCGAGCCCGGCTGGCAGTACATCTTTCCCTCGCGGCGGGTGGCCATGGATCCCCGGTCGGGTCGGGTGGGTCGTCATCACCTGTTCGATTCCACCGTCCAGAAGGCCGTCAAGCGCGCGGCGCGCCACTGCAGGATTCGCAAGCCGGTGACCTGCCACACGTTCCGTCACAGCTTTGCCACGCACTTGCTCGAGTCCGGATCGGATATCCGCACCGTCCAGCAGTTGCTGGGCCATTCGGATGTTCGCACGACGATGATCTATACGCACGTGATCAATCGCGGTGCAATGGGAGCACGCAGTCCTTTGGACGCCGTCTAGCCGACCTGGAATATCTGGATGCAGTTGCCGCAGGTGTCGTCAAGCACGGCCATTCGCGTCGGACCCATGTCGGTTGGCTCCATGCTGAATTCGACGCCCAGACCTTTGAGGCGCCCGTGCTCTCGATTCACGTCGTCAACCTGGAAGGCGGTCAGGGGGATGCCCGCTTCGTGGAGCGCTTTTTGGTAATCGCGGGCCGGCTCGAAGCTCATCGGCTCGAGGACCAACTGAGTGCCGTCGGGTTCTTCGGCCGAGACGACGGTTAGCCATCGATGCTCGCCCATCGGGATGTCGGTCTTTTTCACGAAGCCGAGCTTTTCGGTGTAGAAGGCCAGGGCCTTGTCCTGATCGTCGACCATGACGCTCGTGAGTGGGATTTTCATGTGATTCTCCTTGTCGCTGCCTGCCATCGGTCGATTATCGGCATGGGGTAATCGGCGCGCTTATCGAGAATTGCTTTTCGGTATCGGGAAGGCGGCACGCCGCTGCTACGACGGAACAGCAAGGAGAAGGATGCCACGCTTGTGTAGCCCACCACCAGGCAGGCCTGTGTCACGGAAGCGCCCTGGCCGAGCAGTTCTCGAGCGCGGCGCAGTCGAACCTCGCGCAGGTAGCGGCCGGGCGTCTGGCCGTAATGGCGCTGGAAAAGACGGATGAAATGGTGTTGCGAAAGGCAGGCCCTGGCCGCAATGGCGTGCAAGTCGATGGGGCGGGCGTAATGCCGGTGGATGTATCGGCGCGCCGCCTGAACGAGTCGGGTTCGACGCCGGGTCGGAAAGAGCTCGGCGTTCAACCGGTGTAAGGTGTTCGAGTAGGTGTCCATGGAAATTGCGGCGCGGGTGTGGGCGGTCGGCACGCTACCGCCATGGCCCGCCCATTACGCAGCGTCCCCGGTGCCAGTCTAGCGAGCCCGGATACAGGGTTCAAATTCGGGGCTGGGAGGTCCCGGATCATCGCTTTGCGATGTCCGGGACGACAGGCATGTTGGCCGCTGGCGGCAGCCAGCGGCCGACCCGGGTTCAGTCCAGTTCTTTGAGCAGCGCTTCCATCGAGGCCTTGGCGTCGCCGTAGAACATGCGGGTGTTGTCCTTGAAGAACAGCGGGTTCTCGATGCCGGAGTAACCGGTGCCGCTTCCGCGCTTGCACACGAACACTTGTCTTGCCTTCCACACTTCGAGCACCGGCATGCCGGCGATCGGGCTGCCCGGGTCGTCCTGGGCGGCCGGGTTGACGATGTCGTTGGCGCCGATGATGATGACCACGTCGGTGTCGGGGAAGTCTTCGTTGATCTCTTCCATCTCGAGCACGATGTCGTAGGGCACCTTGGCCTCGGCCAGCAGCACGTTCATGTGCCCCGGCAGGCGACCGGCAACCGGATGGATGGCGAAGCGTACGCTCTTGCCCTGGTCGCGCAGTTTCTTGGTCAGCTCGGAGACCGCGGTCTGCGCCTGGGCGACGGCCATGCCGTAGCCGGGCACGATGATGATGCTGTCGGCATCATTCACCGCCGAGCCCACGGCATCAGCGTCAGCGGCAATCATGTCGCCCTCCACCGCCGCCGAACTGCTGGACTCCCCACCCCAGCCGCCGAGGATCACGGAAACGAAGCTGCGGTTCATGCCCTTGCACATGATGTAGGACAGGATCGCGCCGGAGGAACCGACCAGCGCGCCGGTGACGATGAGCAGGTCATTGCCCAGCGTGAAGCCGATGGCCGCGGCGGCCCAGCCCGAGTAGGAGTTGAGCATCGACACCACCACGGGCATGTCGGCGCCGCCGATGGCCATGATCAGGTGGCAGCCGATCAGGCCGGCGATGACGGCCACAGCGATCATCGTCCACAGACCCGCGCCGCCGAGATAAAGCGCGCCGAGCACCAGGCAGGAGATGATGGCGGCCAGATTGAGCATGTGGCGGCCGGGCAGCGTGAGCGCCGCGGAGCTGAGTTTTCCGGACAGCTTGCCGTAGGCAATAATGGAGCCGGTAAAGGTGATCGCCCCGATCAGGATGCCGAGGAACAGCTCGACCTTGAGGATGTTGAGTTCCACTGCCGATTTCTTGGCGATGGTCGCCGCGAAGCCGGCCAGCTCGGCAACCGTGCCGGCGTCTTTCGCGGCCAGCGCCACGGCCATCTCCAGGTGCGCGTTGATACCGATGAACACGGCAGCCAGCCCGACCAGGCTGTGGAAGCCGGCGACCAGTTCGGGCATTTGCGTCATCTGCACGCGCTTGGCGACGAACCAGCCGATGACGCCGCCGATGGCAACCAGCAGCGCGATCATCGGGTACTGGCCCACGCCCGGGGTGCCGATGGTGGCCAGCACCGCCAGCGCCATGCCGACGATGCCGTACCAGATGGCGCGCTTGGCCTTTTCCTGGTTGGCGAGCCCGCCCAGCGCGAGGATGAAGAGTACTGCCGCGACGACGTAGGCGGCGGTGATCAGTCCGTTACTCATGAATCATTCCCTTTAGCTGCGCTTGAACATGGCGAGCATGCGGCGGGTCACGAGGAACCCGCCGAAGATATTCACCGACGCCATCAGGATCGATGCCGCGGCCAGCACGAACACGATCGAATTGCCGGAGGCCACCTGTAACAGGGCGCCGACAATGATGATCGACGAGATCGCGTTGGTAATCGCCATCAGCGGCGTGTGCAGCGAGTGCGCCACGCCCCAGATCACGTGGTAGCCGACGAACACCGCCAGCACGAACACGATGAAGTGCTGCATGAAACTCGGCGGCGCCACCGCGCCGACGCCAAGGCACAACAAGCCGCCGATGCCCAGCATCCAGCCGGTGCGGTTGAGCGAGGCTTTCAGGGCCGCCGCTTCGCGCTCGGCCTTTTGTTCGGCCGTCTCTTCGGGCTCCTTCTTCTTCGGCTTGGCCGCGGCAATGGCCTTGGTCTTCGGCTCGGGCGGCGGCCAGGTGATCTCGCCTTCGTGGCAGACCAGCGAGCCGCGGATGACGTCGTCTTCCATGTCGATGACCGGCTTGCCGTCCTTCTCCGGCGTCAGGTCGTCGAGCATGTGCCGGATATTGGTGGCGTAGAGGTTGGACGACTGCGTGGCCATGCGGCTGGGAAAATCCGTGTAGCCGATGATGGTCACGTCGTTGTCGGTGACGATGCGCTCGTCCTTCTTCGTGAGCGTGCAGTTGCCGCCGCGCTCGGCGGCGAGGTCGACGATCACCGAGCCCGGCTTCATGGCCTCGACCATGTCGTCGGTCCAAAGCTCCGGCGCCGGGCGGTTGGGAATCAGCGCGGTGGTGATGACGATATCAACCTCGGGCGCCAGCTCGCGGAACTTCTCCAGCTGCTTCTCGCGGAACTCCGGGCTGGACGGCGCCGCGTAGCCGCCGGTCTCGGCACCGTCCTGCTGATCCTCTTCAAAATCCAGGTAGACGAACTCCGCGCCCATCGACTCGATCTGCTCGGCCACTTCGGGGCGCACGTCAAAGGCCAGGGTGATCGCGCCCAGCGAGGTCGATGTGCCAATCGCCGCCAGGCCGGCCACGCCGGCGCCGACGACCAGGACATTCGCCGGCGGCACCTTGCCGGCGGCGGTCATCTGGCCCATGAAGAAGCGGCCGAAGTTGTTGCTCGCCTCGACCACGGCGCGGTAGCCGGCGATGTTGGCCATCGACGAGAGCGCGTCCATCTTCTGTGCCCGGCTGATGCGCGGCACCATGTCCATGGCCAGCACGGACATGTTTCTGGCCTTCATTTTTTCCAGCAGGTCTTCGTTGTTCGCCGGCCAGACGAAGCTGATCAGGGTCTTGCCCTCGGGTGCGGCGTCGATCTCCTCGTTGGAGGGTTCGCGCACCTTCACGATGATATCGGCCTGCTGCCAGAGCGCCTCGGCGGAGTCGACGACTTCCACGCCGGCATCCTTGTACGCCTGGTCGGTAAACGACGCGGCCAGCCCCGCGCCCTTTTCGACCAGGCATTCGTAGCCCAGCTTCTTGAGCCGGCCCGCGCTCTCGGGTGTGAGCGCAACCCGCGCTTCGCCCGGTGCGGTCTCTTTCGGTGCACCTACTTTCATTCCATGCGCTCCTGGAAAATCCTGTTGGGGTGGCCCCGCCTTCGACGAGGCCGGTTCCCTCTCTGAAGGGGTCGTCGCCCGATCAGCGCCACCCCCTTTCTCCTTCAAGATGCTAGTCCACTCCGCCGGGCCCGGCAACTTCCGGCCCGACCGGCATCCCGTTCGATACTTGTTAGCCCGCGACCTTCTTCAGCGCCTCGCTCGCCGCGCCCACGGTTTCGGTGACGTCGGCGGCGGTGTGGGCGCTGCTGACGAAGCCGGCTTCGAAAGCCGACGGGGCCAGGTAGATGCCGGCATCGAGCATCGCGTTGAAGAAGGTCTTGAAGTGCTCGATATTGCAGGCGGCGGCCTGTTCGAAGTTGGTGACTTTTTCGGCATCGGTGAAGAAGTAGCCGAACATGCCGCCCACCGCCACGGTGGCCATGGGCACGCCGGCGTTGTCGGCGGCCTGCTTGAAGCCTTCGGCCAGTTGCGTCGTGCGGGCTTCCAGTCTTTCGTAGAAGCCTTCCTCGCGCAGCAGTTCCAGGTTGGCGATGCCGGCGGCCATGGCGACCGGATTGCCCGACAGGGTGCCGGCCTGGTAGACCGGGCCTTCGGGCGCGACCAGCTTCATGATCTCGTGCTTGCCGCCGAAGGCGCCGACGGGCATGCCCGCGCCGATGACCTTGCCGAACGTGGTCAGGTCGGGGATGACGCCGTAGCGGCCCTGGGCGCCGGTGGGACCGACGCGGAAGCCGGTCATGACCTCGTCGAAGACGAGGACAGCACCGTGCTCGTCGCAGATCTGGCGCAGGCCTTCCAGGAAGCCGGGTACGGGTGGTACGCAGTTCATGTTGCCGGCCACGGGCTCGACGAAGACGCAGCCGATTTCGTCGGGGTACTCGTCGAACAGTCGGCGCACGCTGTCGAGGTCGTTGTAGCGGGCGTTGAGCGTGAGCTCCGCCAGCGCGGCGGGCACACCCGGCGAAGTCGGCACGCCCAGGGTCTGCGCACCGGACCCGGCCTTGACCAGGAAACTATCGCCGTGGCCGTGGTAGTTGCCCTCGAACTTGATGAAGCGGTCTTTCCCCGTGGCCGCGCGCGCCACGCGCAGGGCCGACATGGTGGCCTCGGTGCCGGAGTTGACCATGCGAACCCGCTCGAGCGAGGGAATCATTTCGCACAGCATCTCCGCCATGGTCACCTCGCCCTCGGCGGGTGTGCCGAAACTCAGGCCCTTGGCGGCAGCTTTCTGCACCGCCTCGATGATGTGCGGATGGGCGTGGCCGCAGATCATCGGGCCCCAGGAGCCGACGTAGTCGATGTAGCGCTTGCCGTCGACGTCGAACATGTAGGCGCCTTCGGCGTGATCGAAGAAGATCGGCTCGCCGCCGGTGGCGGAGAAGGCGCGAACGGGGGAGTTGACGCCGCCGGGAATGCGGGCGCGGGCGCGGGTGAACAGGTCGTGGCTGGCGGTCATGGCGTTTTGAACAGCTCCTGGAACCGGCAAGTTCGGGTTTGGATTTCGGGCAGACAGTTTAAGGCATGGCGTTCGATCGGCGGGCCGGTTGTCGGACGCGATGCGCCGGGCAGGGTTGGCCTGCCGCCCGCATCACCTCTATAATTACATATATGCATAGGCGTATATCGACATGACGACCGAACGCTTCTTCCGGGCGCTGGCCGACCGAACACGGCTGGACTGCCTGCTGCTGTTGCTCGGCGAGCGCGAAATGTGCGTGTGCGAGCTTGTCCACGCACTGGCGCTGTCGCAGCCGAAGGTCTCGCGGCACCTGGCACAGTTGCGCGATGCGGGCATCGTGGCCGACGAACGCCGCGGCCAGTGGGTCTACTATCGCCTGCATCCCGTGCTGCCCGACTGGTCGCGCAAGGTCCTCGAGACCGTGCGCGAGGACCAGGCGCTCGAAGACTACCGCAAGCGCCTGGCGGCCATGCCCGACCGGCCCTTTGCCGCCTGCGACTAATTGATCGTGACTGACATCCTGTTTCTTTGCACCGGCAATTCCTGCCGCTCGCAGATGGCCGAGGGCTTTGCCCGGGCGATGGCCGGCGACCGCGCCGGCGTTGCCTCGGCCGGCATCGAGGCCCACGGCCAGAATCCCCGGGCGGTGGCGGTGATGCGCGAGGCCGGCGTGGACATCTCCGAGCAGCAATCAACGCGGGTCGACGATGACATGCTGGCCGCGGCCGACCTGGTGGTAACCGTCTGCGGCCACGCCGACGAACACTGCCCGGTGCTGCCGCCCGGTGTCCGGCGCATCCACTGGCCGCTGCCCGACCCGGCCCGGGCGACGGGCGAGGAAGCGGAAATCATGCGTCAGTTCCGCGCCGTGCGCGACGACATTCGCCGCCGCGTCGAGGACCTGCTTGCAACCGAACTCCAATCGCACTAGCCGGAAATCTGAATGAACACGGAAACCACCCGCACCATGGATGAGCAGGACTTGCCCGACATCAAGGAGGGGATGGGGCTTTTCGAGCGCTACCTGTCGATCTGGGTCGCGCTGGCGATCGTTGTCGGCATTGCCGTCGGCCAGTTCCTGCCGGCCGTGCCCGACACCCTCTCGCGCTTTGAATACGCCCATGTCTCGATCCCGGTGGCGATCCTGATCTGGGCGATGATCTACCCGATGATGGTGCAGATCGACTTCGGCGCGATCCTGGGGGTACGCCGCCACCCGCGCGGCCTGGTCATCACCACCACCGTCAACTGGCTGATCAAGCCGTTCTCGATGTTCGCCATCTCGTGGCTGTTCCTGATGGTGGTCTTCGCGCCGCTCATTCCGGACACGCTTGCGCGCGAATACCTTGCCGGCGCCATCTTGCTGGGCGCGGCGCCGTGCACGGCGATGGTGTTCGTCTGGAGCTACCTGACCCGCGGCGACGCGGCGTATACCCTCGTCCAGGTTGCGGTCAACGACCTGATCATGCTGTTCGCCTTCGCCCCGATCGTTGTGTTCCTGCTCGGTATTTCCGATATCAGCGTGCCCTGGAATACGGTGGCGCTGTCAGTTCTGCTGTATATCGTGATCCCGCTTTTCGCCGGCTACCTGACCCGCATCACGCTGATCCGCCGGCGCGGCAGCGAATGGTTCGACAACGTGTTCATGAAGCGCATCGGCCCGATCACGCCCATCGGGTTGATCATCACGCTGGTGCTGTTGTTCGCCTTCCAGGGCGAGGTGATTCTGGAAAACCCCCTGCACATCGCGCTTATCGCCGTGCCGCTGATCATCCAGACCTTCCTGATCTTCTTCATCGCCTACGGCTGGGCCCGTCTGTGGCGCGTGCCGCACAAGGTCGCCGCGCCGGGCGCCCTGATCGGCGCGAGCAATTTCTTCGAGCTGGCCGTCGCCGCGGCCATCGCCCTGTTCGGGCTGCATTCGGGTGCTGCCCTGGCCACCGTTGTCGGCGTGCTGGTCGAAGTGCCGCTGATGCTTGCGCTGGTGCGCATCGCCAACCGCACGCGCAGCCACTTTCCGACCATGGCGCAGGCCGAGGGCCGGGCTTGAGCGCAGGCATCGAGATCACCCAGGACGCGCGCCGCTGGCTCGCCCGCCGCAACAAAGCGGTCATGGTCAGGATCTCGCCGCGGCACGGCTGCTGCGGCGGGATGGCCGGCGTGCCGGTCGCCGAGCCGGGGACGCCCGAGAATGCGTCGGACTACCGGCACGAGCGCATCGGGGACATCGACGTCTACATCGACCTCGATCTCGATGAAGCCGGGACCCTGACGATCCGCCTGGAGGGCCTTTGGGGCCTGCGGCGCCTGTTCGTCGAGGGCGCGGACCTGAGTGGATCGGGGCGGCCAGCAGGCATGGCGTGATGTGCGCCCTGCTTGGGCGCGGCTTTCGATAGAATGCCCCTCAACTTTAACGACTACCGGATTGCAAGTGAGCGAAGAGCAACCCTACAAGACCTGGATGTGCATCGTCTGCGGCTTTATCTACGACGAGGAGAAGGGCTGGCCCGACGACGGTATCCCCGCCGGAACGCGCTGGGAAGACGTCCCCGAAGACTGGCTCTGCCCCGATTGCGGTGCCGGCAAGGAAGACTTCGAGATGATGGAGATCTAGAGAAGCCCCGATTCCCAACGACCGTCCGGCCATAGCCGGAACCAGCGCGCGGACGGACCCTGCTCGCTCGGGGTGAATCTTGGCGCGTCTGAAATACCGTTGGCCGCGGTCGACGGCGCCGACAGGCAAGCGACGCCGTCCTTTTCTCCCTCGTAGATCTGGTGCACGTGGCCGAAGGCGACCGCCTTGACCGGCTTGCCCGCCAGCTTTTCCCATAGCCGCCCGGGTTCCACCAGGGGATACTTGTCGATCCAGGGCGAGCCCACCGGCAACGGCTGGTGATGCACGAACACCAGCGCCGGCCGTTGGTCGTCCATGTGGTCGACGGGCGCCAGTCGTTCTTCATCCATTTCGCCTTCGGGACGATTGGGCCAGGCCGAATCGAGCAGGACGACCTGCCAGCCGCCGACCTCAATCCGGGGGCCGGCCTCGAACCCCAGCTCGTCGAAAACCTCGGCCATGACCGGTCGCTCGTCGTGGTTGCCGGGAATCCAGGCAATCCGCGGCGCCAGATCGCGCACGAAACCGCCCATGCGCCAGTAGGATTCCGGCGAGCCGTCTTCGGAGACATCGCCGGAGAGCACGATGACCTCGGGCGAGAGATTCCTGATCGCATCGCGCAAGCTGGCCAGGTTGGCGTCGGCCAGCTGGCCGCGGTAGCGCGCCTGCGGGTCTTTCGACAGGTGACTGTCGGACAATTGCAGGAGGGTGACGGGTTGCGAAGTGGCGGCAGGTAGATTCATACCACTCAGGATATCGCAGAGCAGAATTGAGCTCGTCTAAGAATCTGGAACCACGGAAAGCACCGAATTACACGGAAGGGCGGAAAAACAATTCATATTCTTCCGTGTATTCCGTGCCTTCCGTGGTTACATCATTCTTTCCGCGGCGGCTGGGTTGTTTGATCCGGGGCATCTGAGCCACTTTTTCGGCGTTCCCGGAAGGCGCCGACGATGACCGTGACGACCAGCATGATCATTTCATCGATGAAGGGAATGGGGTCGGGGATGAACAGGTTGGCGCCGAACAGGCCGGCCAGGATCAGGAACAGGGTGGGAAAGCGCCGCCGCTCGAGAAAGCGCTGGATCGGGCCGAAAAGTTTCTTGAAGATCCACATGTTGTTTACTGCTCCGCCATTTGCGCCACGTTACCCACTTCGATCCGGTCGCCGGGTTCCAGCCCCAGTTCGGCCGCCAGTCCGCCATTGATCTCGAGCACGTAACGCGCCGGGCCCTCACTGGGATAGCTGGGGCAGCGGCCGCTGCGCGAGCGGCACGGCGGGGTGTCGGCGCTGATGCTGACCACGCGCAGGTCGCGATCGAGGTAGATGATATCGAGCGGAATGCGCGTGTTCTTCATCCAGAAAGACCGCGGCCGTTCATTGGAAAAGATGAACAGCATGCCGTGGTCTTCGGGCATCTCGTCGCGGAACATCAGCCCCTGCGCACGGGTGGCGTTGTCGTCGGCGATTTCCACGCTAAAGCGCTTGCCCTCGACTTCCACATAGGGCTCACCGGCATCGCAGGCCGCCAGGGCCAGCATCGCCGTCGCCGTTACCGCGAGCTTGATCAGGTTATTGGCCATGGATTGGCATCATAGCGTCTTGGAGCTTTGGAGGCATTAGCTCTTTGTCTCACGCAAAGCCGCAGAGGACCCAGAGAAAAACAGTTAAGAATAATTTTGGTTTTCTCTGCGCGCCCTCTTCGCTCTGCGCCTCTGCGCCTCTGCGTGAGAACGTCAACGTATGCGCTCCCGCCACTTAGTCCGCTTGGCCACCCACGTAGGTCTCCAGCCACTGTTGCTGTTCCCAAAGCATGTGCAGCAGCGAGGCGCGGGCGCGGTAGCCGTGGGACTCGTAGGGCAGCATCACCAGCCGCGCCTGTGCGCCCAGCCCCTTGAGGGCGTCGAACATGCGCTCGGACTGCATCGGGTAGGTGCCGGAGTTGTTGTCTTCCATGCCGTGGATCATCAGCATGGGCTCGTCGATCTTTTCAGCGTGGAAGAACGGCGAGGCGGTGGCGTAGACGTCCTGCGCCTCCCAGAAATCGCGCTCCTCGCCCTGGAAGCCGAAGGGCGTGAGCGAGCGGTTGTAGGCACCAGAGCGCGCGATGCCGGCGGCGAACAGGTCGCTGTGGGCGAGCAGGTTAGCCACCATGAAGGCGCCGTAGGAGTGCCCAGCGATGGCGATGTGCTCGGGGTCGGCAATGCCGCGCTCGGTCAGCACGTCCACCGCGGCCTGCGCGCTGGCCACCAGCTGGGGGCGGAAGTTGTCGTTGGGCTTGTCGTCGCCGACGCCGACAATCGGCATCTTGGGGTCGTCGAACACGGCATAGCCCAGCGCCAGGTAGGGCAGCGGGCCCCAGAAACTGACCTGGTTGAACTCGTAGGGCGACTCGCGCACCTGCCCGGCCACCGCCGAGTCCTTGTACTCCAGCGGATAGGCCCACATCAGCACCGGCAGCGGGCCGTCGCCTTCCTCGTAATCGGGCGGCAGGTAAAGCGTGCCGCTGAGATCGACACCGTCATCGCGCTGGTACTTGATCAGCTCCTTGGAAATGCCCGTCATTTGCGGGTGCGGGTGCGGAAATTCCGTGACCTGCTCAAGCGTGTCCGCATCGAGGTCGCGCATGAAAAAGTTGGGTTGCTCGTCGCGCGCCTCGCGCAGGGTGAGCAGGCGATTGCCGCTGTCATCGAGGACGTCCTGGACACGTTCATAGTACGGCGCTTCGGAGTGCCAGAGCCGCTTCGTCTCATCCGTGGAAAAGTCGTGGCGATCGAGGAAGGGAACATTGCCTTCCGGTGAAGCACCCTGGCCGGTCAGCAGCACCTTGTCCCCGTCGAAAACGTGGATGACCTGGGTTCCGAACTCGCCGCGGGTGGTGACCGGCTGGCCGGGATCGTTGTAGGCGTCGTTGTAGGAACGCTCGTTGAACAGCACCGGCTCGGCGTCCGGGTTGCCCGGCTCGATGCGCCAGATTCGCAGCTTGCGGTCGGAGAAGCGCCAGTCGATGAACACCGCCAGCTCGTCATTGCCCCACTGAAGGCCGGCGTAACGGCGTTCGGTGGCGATCAGTTCCCCGGGCTCGGCCTCGAACGGGGCCGGCCAGGTAAAGACGCGATCGTGAATCTTGACCTCGGCGCTCATGTCGCCGCCGTCCTGCGCCTCGGCCCAAACCAGGGTGGCGGGGACATCGGAACGCCACTGGATGCTGCGCCGACCGCTGCGCACCGAATCGAAGCCCTTGGGAATATCCTCGGCCAGGGGCAGTTCGGCGACCGTTTCGACCATGTTGCCGTCGGCGTCGAGCACCACCGAAGTCAGCGGGAAGCGCGAGTACGGTACCGAGTAGGAAAACGGCTTTTCAAGGGTCTCCAGCAGCGTGTAGCGGGTGTCCGGCGACGGGGCAAAACTCGCGATCAGGCCGGGTTCGGTCAGTTCGGTCACCGAACCATCGAGCTCGACACGGGCAAGCTGCCCGGTGGCCAGGAACTCGAACTGCTCGGCGTCGGCCGGCGTCTCCAGCAGGTCCTGGTAGGTGCGCACCGGCGCCTTGCTGTCAGGATTGGTTTCCTCGATGACCGGGGCGACGGCTGCAAGGCCCGGCTGCGGTAGCTCTTCGCCGTGATTCGCGGCCAGGTTGACCAGCAGGGCGCTTCCGTCGGGCAGCCACTGGTAGGGGCGGGCTGTAAGCACGCCGTTGAGCGGACGATCGGAAAGCTGGCGTGCCTGAGCATCCGCAACGTCGTAGAGCCATAGCGTGCGCCGGTCGTCCCGCTCCAGAATGAAGGCGAGGTGGCGCGAGTCCGACGACCAGGCCGGCGAGGCGATGCGCGCGTCTTCAGGCAGATCGACGTCGATCTCGTCCCCGCTGTCGAGGTTGCGCAGCACGATCGCGTCGTAGGTGCTCGAGCGCGAACGCGAGAAGGTCACCGGCTCGATCCGTAGGCCGGCCAGCTTGAGCTCGTCGCGGGCCACCTCCTCGAGCGGCTTGACCCATTTGTACTCGAATGCCGCCAGCCAGCGCTTGTCGGGCGAGACATTCGATGCCGGCTGCTGCGGCGCATCCACCAGTGCGGTCAGCGCGGGATCGGGTTCGCGGTAGTTGTCGTTGGCCCCGGCCGTGGCGACCAGGCCAAAGAGAATCAGAAAAGCGGCCAACGCTCGCTGCATGGTGTCACCTCGTGAGTATAAAAGGCGCCCAGTATAGCCACCAAAGAAAAGCGCTAACCGCGAAGACGCAAAGAGCGCGAAGAATCCTTGTCTCTCCTTGGCGCTCTTTGCGTCTTTGCGGTTAAAGCTCTTTTCTCTCGCTTCCGCCGCTCAACCGTCGAGCATGGCCTTCAGGGCCGCGATGTTGTCCATGGCGTCTTCGGCGGTGGCTTCCTCGCTGCCGTGGCGGGCCGGCCAGCGGATGGCGCCTTCGGGCAATTCGTCGAGAAAACGGCTGGGGGTGGTCTCGACCTGCTCGCCGCCGCGACGGCGACGGCGGGCGTAGGAAATCTGAAGCTTTCTTTCCGCACGCGTGATGCCGACGTACATCAGGCGGCGCTCTTCCTCGATGGTGTCGTCGTCGACCGAGCGGCTGTGCGGCATCAGGCCTTCTTCGCAGCCGGCCAGCCATACGCGCGAAAACTCCAGCCCCTTGGCGGCATGCAGGGTCATCAGGCGCACCATGTCGGCGCCGTCATGGCGATCGTCGTCGGGCCCGGAGGCCAGGGACACGCGCGCGATCAGCTCCTCGCCCGACTGCACGTCGGCGCTCAGGCGCTCGACCCAGCCGGTGAGGTCCTTGATCGATCGGCGTCGCCGGTCGGCCTTTTTCGGATCGTCGTCGGTCTCGATCAGCCATTCCAGGTAGCCGATGTGGTCGATCATTTCGGCAAAGGCCTCGCCGATGTTGTTTCGCTCGGCGCGATCGTTGAAGTCGATCAGCATATTGGTGAACGACCGGAACCCCCGCTGCGCCTGGGTGGGTAGCTCCGACTGGAACATGGGATCAATGGCCGCTTCGAACAGGCTCTTGTGCGTGGCATCAGCGTAGGTGGCCAGGCGCGACATCGCGCCCGAGCCGAGCCCGCGCCTGGGGGCGTTGGCCACGCGCATGAAGGCGGGATTATCTTCGGGATTGACCAGCAACCGCAGGTAGGCCAGGCAGTCGCGCACCTCGCGCGCATCGAACCAGCTCGGCCCGCCCGAAACCACGTAAGGCAGGCCGTACTCGCGCAACTGCTTTTCGATCGCGCGGGCCTGGAAGTTGGAGCGGTACAGCACCGCGCAATCACCATGGCGCGCGTGGCCGCCGTGGACTTCGGTAACGATCGAACGTGCGATCGACTCGGCCTCGTCGGCTTCGTCGGCGTATTCGACGACCTCGATCCTGTCGCCCGGCCCGTGCTCGCTCCACAGCTGCTTTTCGAACTCGTGCGGATTGCAGCTGATCACCGAGTTCGCGGCCGTCAGGATGTAGCCGGTGGAGCGGTAATTCTGCTCAAGCTTGACCACGGTCAGGCTCGGCCAGTCGGACTTGAGGCTGACCAGGTTTTCCGGGCGCGCGCCGCGCCAGCCGTAGATCGACTGGTCGTCGTCGCCGACCGCGGTGAAAGCACCGGTGTCGGCGGCGAGTTTTCCGAGCAGGCGGTACTGGGCCTCGGAGGTATCCTGGTATTCATCCACCAGCAGGTACTTGAGCTTGTGGCGCCAGCGGGTGCGCAGGACGGGGTCCTCGAGCATCTTGGCCGGCAGTGCGATCAGGTCGTCGAAGTCGACCGCATTGAGTGCGGCCAGGCGTTCCTGGTAACCGGCGTAGATTTCGGCCGCACGGGCGGCGTTCTCGCTGGTGGCCGCGGCGTGGGCCTGTTCGACATTCAAGCCGGCGTCCTTGTAGCGCCCGATGCCGGCCTGCACCGCGTAAACCATGTCACCGGGCGCGCCCGAGGGCAGCAGTTCCCGCACCAGGTCGCCGGCGCCGTGCTGGTCGAGAATGCTCAGGCCCTTGCGCCGACCGGCAGCCTCGGGCTCGGCGCGCAGGATCTGCCAGCCCAGGGAGTGAAAGGTCGAGATGGTCAGGCCCTCGATGCGCTTTCGCCCCAGGCGCTTGCCGATGCGCTGGCGCATTTCGCGCGCGGCCTTGTTGGTGAACGTGATCGCCGCAATCTCGCGCGCGCCGTAGTGGCCCTGGTCGATCAGCCAGGCGATTTTCTCGGTGATCACCCGCGTCTTGCCCGACCCCGCCCCGGCGAGGACCAGCAGCGGCGTGTCGATATGGGTAACCGCGGCGTGCTGGGCCGGATTGAGTTTGATGGCGGGCTTCGACATGGGCGCGGCATTGTAGCGGAAAGATGATTCTACTCGCCGAAAGAATTGCGGGTTCCGGGTTCCAGGTTCGGGGTTCCAGGTTCGGGGTTCCGGGTTCGGGGTTCCGGGGTTCGGGACCGGTTCCGATGCCCCAGAAGCCCCGGCCTACACCGCGCCCCGCTTGTCGACACCGAGCCAGCGGCTTCGCCCAACGCGCCTGAACCCTGAACCCTGAAACCTGAACCCCTCCTTTAAACGATATACTCCCAACCCATGCGCTTGCTGCTCTCCCTCACCATCTTGTTCACCGCCCTGCTCGGCGCCGCGCCATCTATTGCTACGGATATCACCCGCATCGAGCTGCACCAGCGCGAAGACGTGATGCAGGCGCAGCAGCGTTTCGTGGGCAACCTGCGTGCGCAGGCCCAGCGCGAGGGCATCGTGGTGAAGGTGCCGCAGCTGTTCGTTTATTTCACCGACCGGAGCAGCGCCTGGCACTTGCTGGGATTCCGACGCGGTTTCGAGCGGGAACTGGGCCTGACCTACGAGCACGGTCGACGCGAACGTTCGATGGTGAACCTCGAGCGGCTGCTCGATCGCACGCTCACGCCCGAAGGCGAACGCTACACTCACGAGGATCTGCCCGAGGCCGACATCTACCTGCTTCTGTATCGCCGCGAAGACTGTGACGATTGCCGGCTGGTGGAATCAACCCTGGGCGACTGGCTGGGTGAACGACAGAACCTGGATGCGGTCTGGTTCGACGTCTGGGTGGATCGGCACAAAGCGGACTGATTCATCGAGCATGGCCAAGCTCTATTTTTATTATTCGACCATGAATGCCGGCAAGACGACGGTCTTGCTGCAGTCGGCCTGGAACTACCTCGAACGCGGCATGCGGCCTCTGCTGATCAGCCCCGGCATCGACGATCGCGCCGGCGGCGGCGTGATCCGTTCCCGCGTGGGTATCGAACAGCCGGCGCTGGCCGTCGGCCCGGATGACGACCTGTTCGAGCTGGTCCAAGGCCAGCTCGACGCCGGCAACATCCACTGCCTACTCACCGACGAGTCGCAGTTTTTTACCCGCGACCAGGTTTACCAGCTCACCGAAGTAGTCGACCGCCTGAAGATTCCGGTGCTGGCCTTCGGCCTGCGCACGGATTTCCGCGGCGAGCTGTTCGAAGGCAGCCAGTACCTGCTCGCCTGGGCCGACAATCTCAAGGAGCTCAAGACCATCTGCCACACCGGTTCGAAGGCGACCATGGTGGTGCGCGTTGGCGACGACGGCTATGCCGTCACCGACGGTGAGCAGGTGGAGATCGGTGGCAACGAGCGCTACGTCCCGGTCTCCCGCGCCGAGTTCAAACTGGTGTTCTACGGCGGCAAGAAAGTACGCGATTTCGAGACCGTGCAGATCGAGAACCAGCCCGACCTGCTCGATCGCTGAGCGCTCGCTCCGCCCGCCTCACACGGCCGGTCGGGCAGGTGTTCGCCGCGGCCGCATGTATCGCCGATCCAGCCAGTAACCGGCGGCGAAGGCAAGCGCCAGCGGCCCGAACCAGGCCAGGTGCTGGACCACCGTATTGCCCAGTTCCGGAATCAGGCGCATGAGGCCGATCTGCAGGAAGGCGATATGCGTGGCCACGCCGTTGCCGATCATGGCGCCGTAGTGTTCTTTCAGCCACCACTTGGGGTTTTCGGGCCCCTTGCGCATGAACTTGCGGGCCTCGAGCGCGCCGAGCGGTCCGATCAGGCCGAAGATCACCAGGATCCAGGCTTCGTACACCAGGCCCAGACCCGAGACCGTGATTCCGGAAAGCGCCAGCACGACGTTGCTGACTCGGTAGCCCGTGCCGATATAGCCCTGGAAATCCCGCTTCCACCGGATGGACAACCAGGCCAGGCGACAGGCGTGGGTAACCAGCACCACCAGGTATCCGAGGAAGGCCGCGCCCACCCATTGACCTTCCAGGGCGGCGGCGAGCGCCAGCGGCACCGCCGTGATCACGATGCCGATCATCGCCAGCAGGTAGACCCTGCCCACGCGCTTGTGCAGGGGTGATCCCTTCTTCACCAGGGCGGCGGTCCAGAAAGTCGCCAGGGCGACGGTGCCGACCAGCGCGTGGGGCCGGGCAAATCCCGAAAGCATTTCGATCAGTGTCATGGCCTTGTCTCCTTGCGAACGTGCCGTGGCTATACGATCGCGCCAATGCCGCGGCCGTTGAGGTGCCGGAAGTCAGGAAAACCGGGTGCCGAAAGTCATGACTTTTGGCTGCGTGCTTGTGGTCGGCGCAGCGCGCAGCTATACAGGAGTCATGGATCAATACTGGAAAAACGGCGCCCGCGAGCTCGTCACCAGTCCCCTGGCCTGGGCGTCCTACGCGGCCTGGGCCGCGGTGTGGCTGTCCGTCAGCCCCCTGTTCGGGCGACCCGAAGCCACATTCCCCTCGCTCGCCGACGGCCTGTTGCTGGGCTGGCTGGCGCTCTGGGTGCTCTGCCTGCTCGACGAGTCATTCACGCGGCAGGTGCGGGACGTCCTGCTTGTCGGGCTGGCGGGGATGACGGCCGTCATTCTTTGGCTGGTGCCCGCCGGCTCGATGCCTATCCTGATGATCCTGCTGGTGACCCAGTTCGCGGTGCGACTTAACAACATCGGACTGACGCTGGCATTGGTGGCGCTCAACCTGTACTTCGGTGGCGTCATGATCGGCCCCTGGGAAGTCCCGCTGCAGAGCGCGGCGCGTAACCTGCTCGGGCTTTTCGCCTTCCAGATCTTCGCGGTGATGGTGATGCGCTACGCCATGAAGTCCGAGCGCATGGCCGAAGACCTCAAGACGGTGAATGCACGCCTGCTGGCCACCCGCTCGCTGCTCGGCGAGACCGCCCGCGACCAGGAGCGGCTGCGCCTGTCGCGCGAGTTGCACGACGTGGCCGGGCACAAGGTCACGGCCCTGAAGCTGAACCTGCGCGGACTCTCTCGCAGCCTGGACGACGAGGCGGCCGCCGCACAAGTCGGCAAGGCCACCGACCTGGCCGACGAACTGCTGCAGGATCTTCGCTCGGTCGTGAAGCACCTGCGCCAGACCGAGGGGATCGAGCTTTCCGAGAGCCTGCGCGAGCTGGCTCGGCCCTTTCCGCGGCCGAGGCTCGAACTGAAGCTCGACGAACACACGCGCGTGCCGCGCGCAGACCAGGCCGAGACCTTACTGCGGGTGGTCCAGGAGGCGCTCACCAACGCCGCCCGCCACGGTCCCGCCGAGTCGCTGCGCGTGCATCTCCAGCGCGAGGTCGATCGCCTGGTGCTTACCATCGAGGATGACGGGCGCGTCAGCGGAGACATTCGTCCCGGCAACGGCCTGACGGGCATGCGCGAACGACTGGCCGAACTGGACGGATCGCTGGAGATCGCCCGATCCGATACCGGCGGCCTGAAGCTCGTCGCCACCCTGCCTCTGGAGCCGCATTGATGACGATCCGTATCGCCCTGGCCGACGACCAGGCCCTGATTCGGGAAGGGCTGAAATCCGTGATCAACGACCTGCCCGACACGGCCGTGGTGGTCGAGGCCGGCTCGGGCGAACCGCTGCTCGAAGCACTCGAGCACGAGTCGGTCGACCTGATCGTTTCCGATATCCGCATGCCCGGCGTCGACGGCATCGAACTGTGCCGGCAGCTGAAGCAACGCGAAAGCGCACCGCCGGTGCTGTTGCTCACCACCTTCGACGACAGCGCGTTGATGCTGGCGGCCGTCGAAGCCGGCGCGCAGGGTTTCGCCCTCAAGGATATTTCCCCCGAGGATCTCGGCGAGTTAATCAACGCGATCGTCGGTGGTGAAAGTCGACTGCAGCCCATCAGTACCGCCGGCGTGGCCGAACGCTATCCCTACCGCGACGACTCGCCGCCGGCCGACGCCTTCTCCGGCCGCGAGGTCGAGATCATGCGGCTGATCGCCGGCGGTTATTCCAACCGCGAGATCGCCCGCTCGATCCACCTGGCCGAGGGCACGGTCAAGAACTACGTCTCCGACATCCTCGACAAGCTCAATACCCGGGACCGCACCCGCGCAGTTCTAAAAGCCATCACCCTACAGATTATCTAGCGGCTCCAGCCGCAGGCGTCTGCCTGTTTGGCCAACCATCGCGAGAGATGACGCATCGCCGGTTCGTTTGCACGCGAGGTCTTGCAGGCAAAGTGAAATTCATCGCCGGTCCGAAACTCATGGGTGGGCAGGCGCACCAGGTCGGGGTCGGTGGCGGTATCGAGCATGTAGTCATTCGATAGCGCGATGCCCTGGTGGTGGCGCGCGGCCTCCTGCGCCAGGAGCATATGCGAGAAGTGTTGCACGTGGGCTTCGGCCGGCAAGTTTGCTTCGGCGGCTGCGAACCAGCGCCGCCAGTCCTCGCCCGGGCGCTCGAAGATGCTGGCCGCCGAAAGCAGGGTAAAGCGCGAAAGCCACTCGGGCCGGATCGCGCCGCCGCCCTTCTTGCGCAAGCCGGCATCATCAAGCTCATCACGGATGCGGTTCCAGTACTGGCGCGAGCAAACCGCGAACAGACGCTCGACGTAGAGGCGCTCGGACTGATAGCCGCGCTGCTTGTAACGGAACGTGATGTAGCAATCGGCCAGTCGTTCGGACATCAACGGCATGTCGGCGAGCATTTCCAGATCGATATCGAGTTCGGGATGCTGGCGCTGCAGGTGTGGCAGGCGGGGAATCAACCAGCTGACGGCAAAGGAGCTGGGTACCGCCAAGCGCAGGCGCGAGTCGCTGACGCCGCGCAGTTGTTCGCTGGCGCGCTCGATCTGGGCCAGGGCCGGGGCGACGGCCTCGAGGTAATGCTCACCCTGCTCGGTCAGCGCGACGCGGCGGCCGCCGCGCTCGAACAGCGATTCTCCCAGGTGATCCTCGAGCTGGCGAATCTGGTGAGAGACCGCCGACTGGGTGACGTTCAACTCCCTGGCCGCGGCCGAGAAGCTGAGCGTGCGGGCGACGGCCTCGAACACCGGCAGCGCCCTGAGCGGGGGCAGGCGCATTATCTAAATATCTCATGGGTGATGAGTATTCATCATTTTACATAATATTGGCTCGTCGCCAGAATGGCAGCCTTCGACACACCGCCATGTGGAGTACTCGGCCATGTCCGGACGCACCGTCAACAGCGCGATCTTCCTGCTGGTCGTCGGCAACTTGCTGGCGATCTTCTCCGATGCGCTGATCAAGTGGGCCAGCGGCGACCTGGCCGTGTTCCAGTTCGTGGCGGTGCGGCTTGCGTTCACGCTGCTGCTGCTGCTGCCCTTCCTGTCGCTGGTCGACTGGAAAAACTTCTGGGTCGGCTCGCGTGTTCACCTGGTGCGCTCGCACGTGGGCCTGGGTGGCATCCTGTGCATGGTCGTCGCCCTGGGCGCCCTGCCGCTGGCCACCGCCAATGCCATTTTCTATGCCGCGCCGGTGCTGGTGATGGTCTTCGGCGTGCTGTGCTTCGGTGAACGACTGAACAAGTCGAGCCTGTTCGCCGTGATCGGCGGCATGATCGGCGTGCTGATCATCCTGCGTCCGACCGAAATGAACCTGGCCGGCTTCACCGCATTGGGACTGGCCGTGGCGCTGGCGGTCAACGCCCTTCTGGTGCGCAAACTGCCGCGCGAGCAGTCGGTGGTGCACAGCCTGCTTCTGAATTATCTGTTCGCCCTACCCGCGGCGCTGGTGCTGGCATTCATCGAGGGCGCGCCGCTGGATGTTTCTTCACTGGGGGCGGCCTTCGGCTCGGCGCTGTTCATCCTCGGCTACAACATGACGGTGATCCTGGCCTACCGTCACGTCGACGCCAACCAGGTGACCGCCTCGGAATACACGGGCATCGTCTGGGCCTTCGTGATCGGCTGGCTGCTGTTCGCCGAAGTGCCGGACCTGTGGTTCTGGATCGGCACGACGCTGATCGTGGTGCCCTTGCTGGTGCAGGCCCTGCAATCGGCCCGGCCCGCCGGCCGGCGTCGACCAGTGGGCCATGGGGCGCATTGGGTAGCGCTCAGAGCCACTGTGTGGACGCGAATCAAGGCGCGGTTCGCAGGCAAGGCTGGGGGCCCTTGGCAAGAAGCGCAACGCCGAGTCGCGTCCACACAGTGACTCCCGAAGGGCCGCAACACAAGCACCGCGGGCAGCGTTGCACTCGCTTGAATTGGCTACGGCCAGTCCTGCACTCGCGCGCCTTGCCCGCGGTGCTTGTGTTGCGGCTGTGCACTACCCAACGCGCCCCATGGCCCACTAGCACGCAGGTGGGCGGTTCGCGCCGCGCTACCGACCGGCTGTCGGCCGCAAGCGAGGAATCCGAGACGACCCCGATCAGTCAGCCGGTAGCCGCTCGCGGTCGTGCTTGCGATGAAAGTCCAGCGCCGGCCCCAGCGGCACGATGTAGTTCGGATTGATCGTGTCGTGGCTGCCGTAGTAGTGCAGCTTGATGGCGTGGAAGTCGACCGTCTCGGAAATCCCCGGCACCTGGTAGAGCTCGCGCAGGTAGTTCGACAGGTTGGGGTAGTCCTCGATGCGCCGGATATTGCACTTGAAGTGGCCGACGTAGACGGCATCGAAGCGGATCAGCGTGGTGAACAGGCGCCAATCGGCCTCGGTGATGCGTGAACCGCACAGGTAACGGTTTTCGTCCAGCCGGGCTTCGAGTTCGTCGAGGGTTTCGAATAGCGGGATGACCGCTTCCTCGTAGGCCTCCTGGGCGGTGGCGAAGCCCGCCTTGTAGACGCCGTTGTTGACGTTGGTGTAGACGATCGTATTGATCTCGTCGATGGCCTCGCGCAGATCCTCGGGGTAATAGTCACCCTCGAGCGCGCCGACCCCGTCGAAGGCCGAGCTGAGGATGCGCAGGATATCGGCCGACTCGTTGCTGACGATGGTGTTTTCCTGTTTGTCCCACAGCACCGGAACCGTGACGCGACCGGTGTAGTCGCGCTTGGCGGCGGTGTAGACCTGGTGCATGAACTCGGCGTTGTGAATCGGGTCGGGCGTGACCTTGTAGCCGGATTGGAAAGTCCAGCCGTTCTCGCGCATGATCGGGTTGACCACGGAGACGGGGAGCATCTGTTCAAGGCCCTTGAGCTTTCGCATGATCAGCGCGCGGTGCGCCCATGGACAGGCGTAGGCGACATAGAGATGGTAGCGGTCGGGCTCGGCCTTGAAACCACCCTGGCCCTGCGGGCCGGGCGAACCGTCGGCGGTCACCCAGTTGCGAAAGGCGGCCTGGTCACGCTCGAATCGACCGCCGGTGGACTCGGTGTCGTACCACTGGTCGTGCCATACGCCGTCGACGAGAAGTCCCATGTTGCACTCCGTAGAAAGTTTCCAATGCAACTAGTTTAACAATAGGCGATCTGCAGATTGAGAGGCTCGCTTCTTTCAATCTGCGGCCATCTGCGAAATCTTAGGTTTCAAATCCCAGGAGACCCGAAGCTGCAGCGCGAAGAACTACGGTTGCAGAATTCGGCGGCAAAGTTGCTCGCTGGCTTCGATATAGGGGCCGCCGAAGAGGTTGGCGTGATTGAGCATGTGGTAGAGCTTGTAGAAGAAGCGGCGCGTTTCGAAGCCCTCGGGCAGCGGCCATGCGGCTTCGTAGGCCTGGTAGAACGACTCGTCGAAACCGCCGAAGAGGTGGGCCATCGCCAGATCGCACTCGCGGTCGGCGTAGTGCACGGACGGGTCGTAGATCACCGGCACGTCTTCGGACAACGCGGCGGCGTTGCCGCGCCACAGATCACCGTGGATCAGCGACGGCGCCGGTTCGTGCGCGTCGGAGACGCGCATCCAGGCGTCGATCACTTCGTTCTTGAGATCGTTCCAGCCCGAGTCGGGCTGGTTGCGGCGCAGACGGTCGAACTGTGCGCCGAGCCTGTGGGCGGCGAAGAAAACGGTCCATTCGTCGACCGTTGTGTTGGTCTGCGGGGTGCGGCCAATGTAGTTGCTGCGGTGCCAGCCGAACTCGTCGCCCGTGTGGCGATGCATGGCGGCGAGCTGACGGCCGAGCCGCTCGTCGGCGCGCGGACTTCGCTGGTCGAGTTCGAGGTACTCCAGCGCCAGCCAGGCGAAACCGTCGTGCATGCCGCGCCGGATGACCTTTGGCACGCGGACTTCGCCGGTATCGTCCAGGGCCTTCAGCCCGTCGTCCTCAGCCGACAGCAGGCCAGCCTGCTCCAGCGGCAGGGCTTTGACGAAGACGGTTGCGTCGGCAGCACGCAGAAGTGATGCCTCGGCAATGTCGCCGCCGGGGACCGCCTCGATTTTCAGCTCGTGTTCGTCCAGCCCGAGTGTTCTGGCGACAGCGGAAGCCTGTTCGATATCCAGCGGCATTGTTTTCCCCTCGCCGGGGTCAGCCGGTCACATATTTTTCCAGTTGTTCGATCAGTTGCTGCTGATCACCGATAACCGCATTGACCAGGTCGCCGATGGAGACCACACCGAGCAACTGATCCTGCTCAACCACGGGCAGGTGACGAATGCGTTTGTTGGTCATCAGCGCCAGGCCCTCTTCCGCGGACGCTTTCGGTGAAATGGTGATGGCCGGACTCGAACAGATGTCGCCCACCTCGGTGTCGCGTGAGGAGCGACCTTCCAGGATGACCTTTCGGGCATAGTCACGCTCGGAGACGATACCGTGGAGTTGATCGTCGTCCAAGACGATCAACGCCCCGATACCCTTGGTCGCCATCAGGCGAATCGTGTCGTAGACGGTGTCTTTGGGAGTGACCGACCAGATCTGATCCCCCTTTTCGGCGAGAATCTGTCGAATCGTATGCATGATCACCACTCTCTTGTGTAATGCGCTAGTTGATTTTGAGTATAGGCCTACCGGGCCCGGGTCGGCAAATAGCTTACTTGCCGATACAGAAACTCGAGAAGATACGACCGAGCAACTCGTCGGAGCTCATGCGCCCGGTGATCTCGCCCAGTGCCTCGGCAGCCAGACGCAACTCCTCGGCCAGCAACTCCCCCGATCCGCTGGCCGCCAACTCGGCCTGCCCGCGGCGAATATGTTCGCCTGCGAAATCGATCGCGTCGACGTGTCGCTGTCGCGCGGAATACTCGCCACCGCCTGCTTCTTTCAGGCCGAGTTCCTCGACGACCACTTGCTCGAGCAGTTCCAGGCCACCGCCGGTCATGGCGGACACTCTGACGTGACGTCCCTCCCGAGAAGGCGCATCGCCCGAAAGGTCGATCTTGTTTTCGATGCGAATCAGGGGAACGTCTTCCGGCAGGCCCGGAAGCGGATGCGCTTCGGGCTCGGTTGCATCGATAACCCAGAAGATCAAGTCGGCGGCGTGCATCTCGCGCTCGGCGCGTCGAACGCCCTCGGATTCGACTCGATCGACCGTCTCGCGAATGCCGGCGGTATCGGCCAGCGTCACCGGCAGTCCGGCAATCGTGATGGTTTCACGCAGCACATCTCGCGTGGTGCCCGGCACCTCGGTGACGATGGCCGTGTCATGACGGCTGAGCGCATTGAGGAGGCTGGACTTGCCCGCATTGGGCCGACCGACAATAGCGATGCGAACGCCGCTCGACAGTAGTCGTCCGGTTCCCGCTCGAGCGAGGAGTTCCTCCTGACGGGCTCGCAGTCGGGCCACCCGTTCTGCAACCTGGCCGTCGGCGAGAAAGTCGATTTCCTCGTCCGGAAAATCCAGGGCTGCCTCGACCCAGACGCGAAGTTCGACCAGGGCTTCGGCGAGTTCGTCGACTTCTTTTGAGAAGGCTCCTTCAAGGCTTCGGTGCGCGGCGCGCGCGGCGGTATCGGTGGCCGCTGAAATCAGGTCGGCCACGGCCTCGGCCTGGGCGAGATCCATGCGGTCGTTGAGAAAGGCACGCTGGCTGAACTCCCCCGGTCCGGCGCGCCGGGCGCCGAGTTCCACGCAGGCGGCGATGATCATCTCCAGTACCACCGGGGAGCCGTGGCCCTGCAATTCAACGACGTCCTCGCCGGTAAACGAAGCCGGGCCGGGAAAGACGATCGCCAGTCCGGAATCAAGCGTTTCGCCCCCGGGGACCGTGAACGTGCGCAAGCCCGCCTTTCGAGGCGACGGCAGCTTGCCGCCTAGTTTTTCGGCAATGGCGCAGCTATCCGGACCGGAAAGGCGTACAACGCCGACGCCGCCCCGTCCCGGGGGTGTGGCGATGGCGACAATCGTGTCGGTGGGGGAATCCATGGGTTCGGATTTTGCCATAAGGGATTCTGGTTGCTGGATTGGCGATACCGAAAGCGGTGGGGGCCTCGACAAGTCAAAGGCTGTTTCGCCCGGCTTGCTTCGCAAGCTCTTTCGGCGAGCAACTTTTTTCTCGCGCGAAAAAAGTAACCAAAAACGCTCTTAAAACCATGCGGTGGGGCCGCAGGAGTAACTCGCCGTGGTGGCTTCACAGAATGTTGCTTGTGCCTTCGATCCTGCCCGGTCGAATTGGATGGCGTCTTCGGCAGAGATCGGGCGTAGCCCGCACCTGAACGGTACGACTTCGATAAAGGCCAACTTCCATTCGCCATAAGGGAAGCTGGAGGTGTAGCACCCCTGCCTCCAGTGTGGGCGCCCTGGCGCTGCTGTTGGCATGCATCGAGGTCGTGGCAGTGGGTCGGGCCACGCGTAACCTCAAATCGGAGCTTGGAAGAATCCGGCCGGGCACAAGCGAAGCCACAGCCGTAATTCTGTGAAGCCACTCCGCTGGAAAATGCCTGAGACGTATCCGCCTAGCTTTTAAGCGCGCTTTTGGTTACTTTTTTCGCGCGAGAAAAAAGTGACTCGCCGAAAGAGCTTGCGAAGCAAGCCGGGCGAAACAGCAGTTGACCTGTCGAGGCCCGCACAACGAGCAGTGGCGCCAATCCACCTAGCGCCCCATACAGTGAAGCGCCCCGATACCCCGCCCAAGGCGGGGCACAAAACCTTAGCGCTTCTTCCGTTCTTCTTCCTTGTCGAGCCGCCGCAGGATGTACCACTGCTGCGCGAGCGAAACGCCGGCGTTGGTTGCCCAGTACAGCACCAGGCCGGCGGGGAACAGGGCGAACAGGAAGGCGAAGACGATCGGCAGCCCCTGCATGATCTTGCGCTGCATCGGATCCATGCCGGCGGCCGGCATCAGTCGCTGCGTGATGATCATGAAGATGCCGTTGAGCACCGGCAGAATGAAAAGCGGGTCCGGCTGGCTGAGATCGGGCACCCACAGGAACGAGGCCTGTCGCAACTCGACCGACTCGAGCAGTACCCAGTAGAGCGAAATGAAGATGGGAATCTGCACCAGGATCGGAAGGCAGCCGCCGAGCGGGTTGACCTTCTCCTTCTTGTAGATATCCATCATCGCCTGACCGAATTTCTGACGGTCGTCGCCGTAGCGCTCCTTGAGCTGCTGGATGCGCGGCTGCAGTTTCCTCAACTTGCCCATCGAGCGGAACTGCGCCTCGGTAAGCTTGTAGAAGAGCAGCTTGATGAGCAGGGTCAGCACCACGATGGACCAGCCCCAGTGCTGGATCAGGGTGTGAATCTTGTCCAGCGCCCAGAACAGCGGACGCGAGATGATGGTGAAGAAACGATAGTCGACGGTCAGGCGCAGGCCCGGTGCGATTTCGTCGAGACGGTTCTGAAGCTTGGGGCCGGCAAACAACCGTGCCGAGAATTGGTGCCTGCCGCCGGCGGGCACGGTAACCTGGGGCGAGGTAGCCGCCAGGAGGTAGCGCGGCAGCTGCCCGTTTTCGACCTCGCGCGTCGTGTATCGGTGACGCTGGTCCTCGGGCGGAATCCAGGCAGCCAGGAAGTAATGCTGGATCATGGCTGCCCAGCCGCCGGCATGGGTCGCCTGATACTGGTCCTCGGCGATATCGTCCCAGCCGCGCTTGGTCAGCGCGTCTTCCGGTGAATAGATAGCCGCGCCGTTGTAACTGATGCGTTCGGGATTGGTAAAGACCCAGCCGGCTTCGCTGGTGTCGGGCCGGGTGCGCTGAAGCTGGACGTACCGGGCGCCCTGCCACGGCTCGCCAGAGTTGTTGATGACCTCGATCTCGAGATCAACCACGTAGTTGTCGCGATAGAAGACCCAGGTGGCGATCACTTCAAGGCCGGATTCGTCCTGCCAGGTCAGCGGTACTTCAAGCCGGTCCTCGCCGGGCTGCAGTTCATAGAAATCGCGTTCGAACTGCCACTGGGTCCGGTGATTGGGCGCCGGCCGATCGGCGCTGACCAGGCCCGCCTGGGCAACGAAGAGTTCCGGCAGGTCCTGAACGAGCAGGACGAATGGTTGTTCGGGGCGATCGACACTGACTGGGTAGTCCTTCAGGCGCAGGTCAACCAGGGTGCCGCCGTTGGCATCGAGGTCGACGTTGAGCACATCGGTATCGATGGTGATCCGGCGACTGGCCCGGGCTTCCGGCTGCGGCGAGGGCACATCGGGCGAAGCGGCCTGTTCCCCGTCTTCGGCGGGGTCATCGGAAAAATCGGGCACGTCGGGTACGTCACCGGGTGCGGCTTCGCTCCGGCTCTCCCGGGCCTCTGTTCCCGGATCAGCCTGCTGCTCCGATTCGGTCGCGGGTCGCGGCGGCGGTGCATAGTCCTTCTGCCACTCCAGGTAAACCATGAAGCCCAGCAGGCCGATGAGAAGAAGAAGAAAACTGCGCGTATTCATGGGGTGTCGCTAAACCGCTGCCATAGTTGTTCGAGGTTTTCTCTCAGGACGCGACGATCTGCCTTGCGGGCAGCCGATCGGGCCACGACCACGTAGTCCATGGGTGCGAGCCGGTCACGCCGGAGCCGAAACGATTCGCGGATCTGGCGTCTGATGCGATTGCGATCGACCGCTCGCTTCGAGACGCGGCGCGAAACGGCCATGCCGAGTCGCGCCTGATCCGAGGGCATATAGTGAACCCGGAAGAGTTCATTGCCGCAGGAGCGGCGGGCGGCGAAAACTGCCTTGAACTGCCCGCCGGATAACAGGCGCGCAGCTCGCGGCAAGCGGTGCCGCCGTAGCATTCGCCTTGAGTACTTATCGTCCGGGGTTGGCGCCCAGGCGCTTACGACCCTTGGCCCGGCGGGCGTTGATGATCGCGCGGCCCGACTTGGTGGCCATGCGCGCACGAAAACCGTGGCGGCGAAGGCGCTTGATTCTGCTGGGTTGGAATGTCCGTTTCATGACCGAATCCGTAAAATTTTGGCGATAGAATGAATGGCCTGGTCGCGCGGTGACCGGCCGGGCCGGATACGACAACGCGCCCCCGCACGGCGGTCTGCCGCGCAAGGAAGCCTAACAAAAGACATCAAGAATACCGCTTGGACGGCTTTCGTGTCAAGATTCAGAAGGGTTTCAATCGACTACAGCTGCCCGGTTTGTCGAACCGGTCCTATGCGGGATGAATTAGACTGAGCAACTTATGAGCGAGCCGCAGCACAATCGTCCAGTCGCCGATCTTTGGCAGCAATGCCTCGAGCGCCTGGAGCGACAGATTCCCCTCGAGGAGCTCAACACCTGGATACGCCCGCTGCAACTCGACGGAAACGGCGGCGGCCGGGTTCGGCTGACCGCGCCCAACGATCTGGTGCGCGACCAGGTACGCCAGCATTATCTCGATATGATGCGGGAGTTCTTTGCCTACCACGGCTATGAACGCGAGTTCGTCACCATCGAAGTCGGTAGCCGCAGGGAGCCGCGTGTCCAGCAGCGCTATCAGCCCGATGGCGGCGCCTGGGGCCTGGACGATCGCTATCGTTTCGAAAATTTCGTCCTGGGCAAGTCGAACGAACTTGCCTATGCCGCCGCGCGGCAGGTCGCCAACAGCCCGGGCACCGTCTACAACCCGCTTCTGCTCTACGGCTCCACCGGCCTGGGCAAGACCCATTTGCTGCATGCCGCGGGTCGTTTCATCGCCGATGCCAATCCCGACGCCCAGGTGATGTACCTGCACGCCGAGAAGTTCGTCAGCGAGATGATCCAGGCGTTGCGGCGCGACAGCATCGACGCCTTCAAGCGCCGCTACCGCTCGGTCGACACCCTGCTGCTCGACGACATCCAGTTCTTCGCGGGCAAGGACCGTTCGCAGGAGGAGTTTTTCCACACCTTCAACGCGTTGCTGGAATCGCGCCAGCAGATCATCCTGACCTGCGATCGCTATCCCAAGGAAGTCGACGGAATCGAGGCCCGGCTTCGCTCGCGTTTCGGCTGGGGGCTGACGGTGTCGATCGAGCCGCCCGATTTCGAAACGCGTGTGGCCATCCTCCAGAAGAAGGCCGGCGAACGGCAACTGGAACTGAGCGACGACGTCACCTTCCTGATCGCGCGTCGAATGCGTTCGAACGTGCGCGATCTCGAAGGCGCGCTCAATTCACTCATCGCCAACGCTCGTTTTTCCGGCCGCACGATCGACCTCGACTACACCCAGGAGATTCTGCGTGACGTGCTGGCCGTTCACGACCGGCTGATCACCATCGAGAACATCCAGAAAGTGGTGGCCGATTATTATCAGCTGCGCGTGGCCGACCTGCTCTCGCGCCGCCGGAGCCGGTCGATCGCCAGGCCGAGACAAATGGCGATGTACCTGGCCAAGGAACTGACCGAACACTCGCTGCCGGAGATCGGAAACGCTTTCGGCGGCCGCGATCACACGACAGTGCTTCACGCCTGTCGTAAAATCGAGAGTTTATGCGAGTCGGACGGGCGTTTACGCGAAGAGCACGCGCGTCTGACGCGAGAACTGACGAGCTGATGCAATTACCTGTGGGGATAACCTGAACAAGCTGTGGACAGAATTTTCGACGCGACTTATCCACAGACAGCCAACAACTTTCGAGGACAGTTGTCCCGATCGATTTTGGTATGCAATACGTTGAAAATAAAGAGAAAAACAGTTCGTCAACAGTATCAACAGGCCCTGTTACTACTGGTTATTTCTTTATATATACATAAACAGAAACAGTCATCCGACTGCCTCGACATGAAGGAGAAATCATGAAGTTCTCGATTCCACGTGAGACGCTGCTGGCGCCGATCTCCCAGGTAGTCAACGTGGTCGAACGACGGCAGACATTGCCGGTTCTGGCCAATTTCCTGATCGAAGCCGTCGACGAGGGACTGCGCATCACGGGCACCGACATGGAAGTCGAGGTAGTTGCCCGGGCCCAGGCCGAGGTCGCACAGACCGGTTCCATTACGGTGCCGGCACGCAAGCTGGTGGATATCTGCCGGGCGCTGCCCGAGGGTGTGCAGATCAACGTCCAGCTCAACGAGGACAAACTCGCGGTTCATGCCGGCCGCAGTCGATTCAGCCTCGCCACCCTGCCGGCCAGCGAATTCCCGTCGAGCGACCAGGCCGAGACGCTGCAAACCTACGAGGTCAACCAGGGTCGCCTGCGCTGGTTGCTGGACAAGACATCGTTCGCCATGGCCCAGCAGGATGTTCGGCACTATCTCAACGGCCTGCTGCTCGAGTTCCGCGAGGGGCAGCTGCGGTCCGTGGCCACCGATGGGCATCGTCTGGCGCTGGCCGAAACCGAGGCTGAAATCGATGGCGAGGTGCGCAGCGTGATCGTCCCGCGCAAGGGGGTGATGGAGCTCAACCGGATCCTCGAGGATATCGATGAGCCGCTCAAGATCATGCTCGGCCAGGGGTTCCTGCGCGTGGATCGGGATCGCATCGTCATGACCACGAAACTGATCGACGGGCGTTTTCCGGATTACGAGGCCGTCATTCCCCTGCTCAGCGAGGATCCCATGAAGGTCGATCGCGATGAGTTTACGCACGCGCTGCAGCGCGCAGCGATTCTCTCCAACGAGAAGTACCGCGGCGTGCGCCTGGAGATGCTGCCCGATACCCTGCGTATCGTGGCGCACAACCCGCAGCAGGAAGAAGCGACCGAGGAAATCGAGGCCGAGCACAGCTTTGACAAGCTCAAGGTCGGTTTCAACGTGAATTACCTGATGGACGCCCTGAGTTCGATGGAAGGCGAGAAGGTTTCGATCTCGCTCAAGGACGCCAACAGTTCCTGCCTGGTGACCGACCCGGACAGTGAAGCCGTGCGTCAGGTCGTGATGCCACTCAAACTTTAAGTTACCGGGCATCTCTTGAGCCTGGATCGCCTGTCGATCCGGGGGGTGCGCAACCTCGAACCCCTCGAACTGTCGCCGGCGCCCGGCATGAACTGGTTCTGCGGCCCCAACGGGGCCGGCAAGACCAGCATTCTCGAAGCCATTTATCTACTCGCCCGCGGGCGCTCCTTCCGTACTGCGCGCATTACGCGAGTTATCCAGAAAGACGCCGATGCGCTCACCGTGGTCGCCCGGCGGGCCGACACGGCCGGCCGGCTGGGAGTCGAGCGTGACGCCGACGGCTGGCGCGGCCGAATCGATGGTCGCGACTGCCAGCGCATCAGCGAATTCGCCGCTTTGTTGCCCCTGACCCTGATTGAACCCGGTAGCCACGCCTTGATCGACGGCGGGCCCGAACGCAGGCGCCAGTTTCTGGATTGGCAATTGTTCCACGTGGAACATGAGTACCTCGCCGCCTGGCAGCGCTTCGCACGCCTTCTGCGCCAGCGCAACGCCGCCCTCAAGGCGCGGGCTGCCGACAAGGTGCTCGACGCGCTCGAGCCCGAGTTCCTGCGCGGTGCCGAGGCGATAGGCCGTGCCCGCCGGGCCCTGGTCGAGCGGCTGTCCGGATATGTAACCGCAATGCAGTCCGAGCTGGGTTTCCGGCTTCCGGGGAGCCTGGAATTGCGTTACCGCGGGGGATATCCAGAAGATGCGGATCTGGCGACAATCCTGCATGAAAAGCGGGATCGGGATCGTGAGCGTGGTTTTACCCAATACGGCCCCCATCGCGCCGAGCTGGTGCTTCGCTGCGATGGGCAGGCGGCCGCCGAAATGTCGCGGGGGCAGCAGAAGCTGGTCGCCGTCGTGCTCCTGCTGGCGCAGTACCGGCTTCTGAAGGAGGGGCAGACGCTGGCGCCTGTCCTGTTGATCGATGATCCTGTCTCCGAGCTCGACGCCGACCACCTTGAAGCGCTACTGTCCTGGCTGCAGCGTGAGTCCGTTCAGAGCTGGATTACCGCAACCAGCGCGTCTCCGGTGTCCGCGAGGATGTTCCACGTGGAACAAGGGCGCGTTGACCGTGGGTGATATAATCCCGCAATGAAGTTCCGCGAGCGGATTCTCGCTCGTCGGTCGTGCGCAAATCTTCCTGGAAAAAGCATCCCAATGGCGCAAGACAGTTACGGTTCAACCAGCATCAAGGTCCTCAAGGGCCTGGATGCCGTTCGCAAGCGGCCGGGCATGTATATCGGCGATACCGATGACGGTACCGGCCTGCACCACATGGTTTTCGAGGTCGTCGATAATTCCATCGACGAAGCCCTGGCCGGGCACTGCGATGTGATCCGCGTGATCCTCCACGGCGACGGTTCGGTCAGTGTTTCCGACAACGGTCGCGGGATTCCGGTGGATCTGCACGAGGATGAAGGGCGTTCGGCGGCCGAGGTCATCATGACCGTGCTGCATGCCGGCGGCAAGTTCGACGACAATTCCTACAAGGTTTCCGGCGGGCTGCACGGGGTCGGCGTGTCGGTCGTCAATGCCCTGTCAGAAAAACTCGAGCTGGTGATTCATCGTCAGGGCCAGCGCTGGTACCAGAGCTATACCGACGGTGTGCCCGACCAACCACTGGAAGCCACCGGCGAGAGCACGCGCAGCGGTACGGAGATTCGTTTTACCCCCAGCACAGAAACCTTTACGGACGTCGAGTTCCATTACGACATCCTGGCCAAGCGCCTGCGCGAATTGAGTTTTCTCAATTCAGGTATCGAGATCGAACTGACCGACGAGCGCAGCGGCAAGCAGGACCGCTTCATGTACGAGGGCGGCATCCGGTCCTTCGTGCAGCACCTGGGCGAAAAGAAGAGTGCGCTTCATCCTACGCCCCTGCACTTCTCTGCCGAGGTTGATGGCATCACCGTCGAGGCGGCGCTGCAATGGACGGACGCTTACCAGGAGTCCGTTTTCTGCTTTACCAACACCATTCCGCAGCGAGATGGCGGCACGCACCTGGCCGGCTTCCGAGCGGCGTTGACCCGAACAATCAACCACTACATCGACGAGGAGGGCCTGGCCAAGAAGGCAAAGATCCAGACCACCGGTGACGACTGCCGGGAAGGCCTGATTGCCGTTCTTTCGGTCAAGGCGCCCGATCCCAAGTTCTCCTCCCAGACCAAGGACAAACTGGTCTCCTCCGACGTCAAGCCGGCGGTGGAATCCGCGCTGTCGGAACACTTGCGCGACTTCCTGCTCGAGCATCCCAATGAAGCCAAGGTGATCGTCGGCAAGGTGATCGAGGCCGCCCGCGCCCGAGAGGCCGCCCGCAAGGCACGAGACATGACCCGGCGGAAGGGTGTGCTCGACATTGCCGGACTCCCCGGCAAGCTGGCTGATTGCCAGGAAAAGGACCCCGCGCTGTCGGAACTGTTCATCGTCGAGGGTGACTCCGCCGGTGGTTCGGCCAAGCAGGGCCGCAACCGCAAGTACCAGGCCATCCTGCCGCTGAAGGGCAAGATCCTCAACGTCGAAAAGGCGCGCTTCGACAAGATGCTGGGCTCGGCCGAAGTCGGCACGCTCATCACTGCCCTGGGTACCGGTATCGGCAAGGATGAGTTCGATGTCGAGAAGCTGCGCTACCACCGAATCATCATCATGACCGACGCCGATGTCGACGGCTCGCACATCCGCACCCTGCTGTTGACCTTCTTCTACCGCCAGATGCCAGAACTGATCGAGCGCGGTTACGTCTACATTGCCCAGCCGCCGCTGTACAAGATCAAGCAGGGCAAGCAGGAGTGGTACCTCAAGGACGAGGCGGAAATGAACAACTATCTGCTAGAGCGTGCCCTGGACGGCGCTCGCTTGTTCCCGTCGACCGAGGCACCGGCGATCGACGACGCTGCACTGGGCGAGCTGCTCAAGAATTTCCAGCAGGCCCGGCTGGTCGGTGAACGGCTGAAGCTACGCTATGACGCCGACGTGATAGAGCAACTTGTTGATTTTCAGCCACTTTCTTCGGAAACAGACTTCGATAGATGGGCCCAGGCCTTCACCGCACGACTCGAGCAGGCCACGCCGGCCGGCGTCACCTGGAACATCAAGGCGCTCGGCGGCGGCGGCGTGGTGATCTCCCGCCACGCCCAGGGTGTGGTCCAGGATACCGTCCTCGACACCTCGTTCTTCAACTCGCCCGAGTATCGACAGCTGGCCCGGGTCGGCGAAGCCGTTCACGACCTGTTCGAGGATGGCGCGCGCGTGGAACGGGGCAATAACGCGACCCCCATCCACCGGTTTGCCGAGGCCTTTGACTGGCTGATGGAAGAATCCCGCAAGGGCCGCAGCTTCCAGCGCTTCAAGGGCCTGGGTGAAATGAATCCGGAGCAACTCTGGGACACCACGGTCAACCCGGAAACCCGGCGTCTTCTGCGCGTGAATATCGAAGATGCCGTGGCCGCCGATGAGGTCTTCTCGACCCTGATGGGCAACGAAGTCGAACCCCGGCGCGCCTTCATCGAAGACAATGCGCTACAGGTCTCCAACCTGGATATCTGAGCAAAACACAGGAACCACCACGGAAGGCACGGAAATCACGGAAAAAGAAACTTCTATCTTCTTCGCTTCCGTGCCTTCCGAGTTTTCTGTGGTTCCATGGGTTTTGCTTTTCAGAAGAAGCCGGCTCAGAGCACGTTCGCCAAGGCGGTTTTGAGGTCTTCGAAGGTGGGAATGTTGGGGATGGGCGTCGATCCCACGACGCCGAGCTTGAGACCGACCCGGTCGGCGGCATCGATTAATGCATGATCGGACCCGATAAGGGTCATTTCGCCGACGTTGCGGCCATATCGACGCGCGGTTTGCTCGAACTCGTTTTTCTGGCGGTGCTTGCGGCTGAACAGGCCGGTGCCCAGGTACAGCACGCCGTCGAGCTCTGCCCCGGCGCGGGTGAAAAGCTGGTGGAGCTGCTGCTGCAGTGCCAGGTCGTGGTCGACACTGCGGCGGGTCGGCCGCCAGCTGGCCGGCTTGGGCGCGACCAGCACGACGCGATTCCCGCGCCTCTGGAAGGTCACTACGCGTTCAATCCGGGCGGCGTTGGGCGTCCGTTCGCCCCGCCCGAGCAGCAGGGAACGCTCGATCAGTACCGGTGCGGTCGACCCGCCCATCAGCGACCCAGCCGGGCGACGTCGGCAATGCGCAGAAACAACGCGCGCAGGCGATCCAGCAAGGCCAGGCGATTGTTCCTGAGCGCTTCGTCATCGCACATCACCATGACATCATCAAAGAAGGTGTCGACCGGTTCGCGCAGTCTGGCCAGTGTTGCCAGGGCCGCCGGATAGTCCGCCCGTTCCATCGCCTGGTCAAGCTCGGCTTCGGTCGAGTCGATCGCCTCGGCCAGTGCGGATTCGGCCGGCTCCGAGAGCAAAGGGTGATCGATGCGCTGGCCGCACTGGAGTTCCGCCTGCTTGAGCAGGTTGCTGGCGCGCTTGTTGGCCGCGACCAGCGAGGCCATGGCCGGATCATCGGCAAACTGCTGAACAGCACGGGCCCGCGCCAGGAAATCGGCGACCGACCCGGCTTCGCCGGCGGCGACCGCATGCACGGTATTGGTTTCCATTCCCTGCTCTGCCGCCCAGGACCGCAGGCGCTCGAAGATAAACTGTTCAACCTCCTCGATCAGCGCATCGTCGACAGGAACCGTCCCTTCGAGCGGCCGGGCAGCGGCTTCCAGCGCCTTGCGGATCGTCAGTGTCGTTCCGGTATCGGCGAGCAGGCGCACGATACCCAGTGCGGCTCGCCGCAATGCGAACGGATCCTTGCCGCCCTTGGGCTTCTGCCCGGCGGCGAAGACACCCAGCACGGTGTCGAGCCGGTCGGCCAGGCCCAGCGCCCGGCCGGCGGCATCGTGCGCCAGATCGTCACCGGCATGACGCGGCCGGTAATGTCCCTCGATGGCGTCGGCGACCGCTTTCGGCTCGCCGTCTTCGAGCGCGTAATAGCGCCCCATCGTGCCCTGCAGCTCCGGGAACTCCCCGACCATTTCGGTAACGAGATCGCATTTGCACAACCCGGCCGCGCGAGTGCTCGCCTCGATACTGGCGTCCAGGGCGGGCGCCGTCGTTTCGACCAGCTTTTCGAGCCGGCCCACCTTGTCGCCGATGCTGCCCAGCTTTTCCTGGAACAGGATGGCGTCGAGCCTTTCCCGTTTGTCGGCCAGGCTGTTTCGCTGATCCTGGTCCCAGAAGAACCGGGCATCGGCCAGGCGCGGACGAATCACGCGCTCGAAACCGGCCGTCATAAGCTCCGGGTCCGTACTTTCCAGATTGGCCACGGCGATGAAGCGCGGCGCCAGCTTGCCGTCGCCGTCTCTGAGCGCGAAACTCTTCTGGTGCTGTTCGAGCGAGGAAATCAGCGCCTCCTCGGGCACTTCGAGAAAGTCCTCGCTGAAGCGCCCCATGACGGCCACCGGCCATTCGGTCAGGCCGGCGACCTCGTCGACCAGGTTCTCGTCGAGCACGGCAACCAGATCCGCCTCGGCAGCCAGTTGCCTGGCTTGTACGACGATTCGCCGGCGACGCCGCGCGGGGTCGACGATCACCGAGGCTTTCTCGAGCAAGTCCTCGTAAGCGCCGGCTTGATCAACGCTGTGCCAGCCCGGCGCATGAATGCGATGTCCGCGGGTCTGTCGACCCGCCCTCAATCCGAAGTATTCGAACTCGATCGTCTCTTCGCCGTGCAGGACCAGCAACCAGCGCACCGGCCGCAGGAAACGCTCCTCGCGGTCGGACCAACGCATCGACCGGGCCCCGGCCATGGATCGCACGGTTGCGTCAAACACCTCCGGCAGCAGTTCGGAAAGCGGCTTGCCGGGCTGATCGACGCGCGTGAAAAGCCAGCGGCCCTGGTCGTTTTCCAGCCATTCGAGTTCGTCGAAAGACTTGCCGACGCTGCGGGCGAAGCCCTCGGCCGCCTTGGTCGGCTTGCCCTCGCCGTCCAGGGCCACGTTGTCGGCCGGTCCCTTCCGTTCGAGTACCTGGTCGGCCTGGCGTCGCTTGACCGCGGGAATCCGGATGGTCAGGCGGCGCGGCGTACCGAGCTTGATGATGCCTTCGTCGCTGTCGATCAACCCGGCTTCGAGCAGGCGGCTGCCCAGGCCCTCCGCCAGCAGTTGAAGCTGTCCCTGGAGCTTGCCCGCCGGCAGTTCCTCACAGCCGATTTCAATCAGCAGGTCCGCACGCTCACTCATGCCGCGTCCTCCCGCTCATCCTTGAGGCCGGGGAATCCCAGCTCCTCGCGCCTGGCGTAGTAAGCCTCGGCCACGCGGCGGGAGATATCGCGCACCCGCAGGATATAGCGCTGCCTTTCGGTTACGGATATTGCCTGTCGGGCGTCGAGCAGGTTGAACGTATGGGAGGCCTTGAGCACCTGGTCGTAAGCGGGCAGCGGCAGGTCGGCCTCGACCAGGCGTACCGCCTCGCCGTAGCAAGTATCGAACCAGCCGAACAGGCTGTCGACATCCGCCCACTCGAAGTTGTAGGTCGACTGCTCGACCTCGTTCTGGTGATACACGTCGCCATAGGTGACTTTGCCGAACGGCCCCTCTGTCCAGACCAGGTCGTAAACGCTGTCGACCCCCTGCAGGTACATCGCCAGGCGTTCGAGACCGTAAGTGATCTCGCCCATCACCGGCTTGCAGGCCAGGCCGCCGGACTGCTGGAAATAGGTAAACTGCGTGACTTCCATGCCGTTGAGCCAGACTTCCCAGCCCAGGCCCCAGGCGCCGAGGGTGGGCGACTCCCAGTTGTCTTCGACGAAGCGGATATCGTGCACCTTCGGATCGATGCCGACCGCGTCGAGCGAGCCCAGGTAGCGTTCCTGGAAATCCAGCGGCGAAGGCTTCATGACCACCTGGTACTGGTAGTAGTGCTGCAGCCGGTTGGGGTTCTCACCGTAGCGCCCGTCCGTGGGCCGACGGCAGGGCTGCAGGTAGGCGGCATTCCACGGTTCCGGCCCGATGGAGCGCAGGAAAGTGGCCGGATGAAACGTCCCGGCCCCCACCTCCAGGTCCAGCGGGGCGGTCAGAACGCAGCCCTGCTCTGCCCAGTAGCGGTCCAGGGTGCGTATGAAGTCCTGAAAATACACGATCTTGTCCGACTTTAGTGGGGCAAGCCTGCAAGTATAACGGCCCATGTACCGGCCGGTGGCGCGCATCCGGTTATCATGGCTCGCCCGACCGGCCATGCTGACCGCCGACAATGGAGTGCCGTGACTCGCGATCGACTGCTTATCGTAAAGACCGGTTCCGCCGTGGCCGAGGCGCGAGGGCGCTTCGGCGACTTCGAACGCTGGTTTGGCGACGTCATCGGACAGGACGGGTTCGATTACCAGACCGTCAATGTCTCCAACGGTGAAACGCTCCCGCCGCTTGAAGCGATCCCTGCCTACGCCGGCGTGATCGTGACCGGATCGCCGGCGATGGTTTCCCACGGCCTGGACTGGTCCGAAGCAGCGGCTCGCTGGCTGGCTGAAGTCATTGGCGATGACCACTTGCCGGTCCTCGGCGTCTGTTACGGGCACCAGCTCATGGCCCATGCCCTGGGCGGTCGCGTCGGCCCCAATCCCCGGGGTCGTCGAATGGGCACGCATCGCTTCCAGGTCGAGGGCGCCGAAGATCGCCTTGTGGGCTCGCTTGCGCCCGAAGCCCCGGTACATGTGACCCACCTTGAGGTCGTGCTCGATCCGCCGCCGTGCGCCCGCGTTCTTGGCCGAACCGAAGCGGACCCCAACCACGCGCTCCATTTCGGCGGCCGAAGCTGGGGTGTGCAATTTCATCCGGAATTCGATGCGGCGATCATGCGATGCTATGTAGAGGCTCGGACCGAGTTGCTCGATGGCGAGGGCTTCGACAGCCAGGCCATACTCGACCAGGTTCGGGAGACTCCTTCGGGAACAATCCTGCTGCGGCAATTTGCCGCGATCTGTAAAGCTGGGCGAGGTGATGAAAATGGCGAAAGCCGCTGACAAGACAATCCGGTTTCTGGGTGCAGCGGGTACGGTGACCGGATCGAAGTTCCTGCTGCGCTGCAAGCGCTCGCACTACCTGGTCGATTGCGGCATGTTTCAGGGCTACAAGCAACTGCGCCAGCGCAACTGGCGACCGCTGCCGATCAAGCCCCAACAGGTCAAACACGTCATCCTGACCCACGCGCATATCGATCACTCCGGCTGGCTTCCGGTGCTCTGTCGCGAGGGCTTTGGGGGCAAGATTCTCGCCACGCCGGCCACACGCGACCTGTGCCGTCACCTGCTGCCCGATAGCGGCTTTATCCAGGAAAAGGATGCCGAGGATGCCAACCGGCACGGCTGGACCAAGCACCAGCCGGCCAAGCCCCTCTACACCAAGGCCGAGGCAGAGGCTTCGCTGAAAAGTTTCCGCTCAGTCCGCTTTCACGAGTCCTACCGCACCGACCACGTCGAGGTGCTGTTCAGGCATGCCGGGCATATTCCCGGCGCGGCGACCGCGCAAGTCGATCTTGATGGAACCCGCATCGTTTTCAGCGGCGATCTCGGCAACTACAACAGCGCGACCATGCCCGAGCCCGAGACGGTCGAATCCGCCGACTACCTGGTGGTCGAGTCCACCTACGGCAACCGGGATCGAAATCACGAGGACCCCGAAACCGAGATTGCCCGGGTGATCAAGGACACGGTCGGACGCGGCGGCAGCGTGATCATCCCGGCCTTCGCGGTGGGGCGCACGCAGCTTTTGTTGCATCACCTCAATCGCCTGATACAGTCGCAAAAGATTCCGCAAGTGCCGGTCTACCTCGATAGTCCGCTCGCGATCAATGCCACGGAAGTGTTCGCCAATCATCCCGACGACCATCGACTGAGCGCAGCCGAGGCCGAGGCCGCCTGCTCACTGCCCGAGTACGTTCGCGACGTGGAACGTTCCAAGGAACTCGATCGCGATCCGCATCCGAAAATCATCATTGCCGGCAGCGGCATGGCCACGGGAGGGCGCGTCATCCACCACCTCAAGGTCTACGCACCGGACGCCCGCAACACCATCCTCTTCGCGGGATACCAGGCCGGAGGAACGCGTGGCGACAAGATGGTCGCCGGCGAGAAATCGGTCAAGATTCACGGACAGTACTGGCCGGTCAAGGCGCAGGTCGAAAACCTCGACATGCTCTCGGCTCATGCCGACGCCGACGAGATCATGCGCTGGCTCTCCGGTTTCCAGCGGCCGCCGCGCAAGACGTTCATCGTCCACGGTGAGCCTGCCGCCGCCGATGCGTTGCGCCTGCGTATCGAAGAGGAACTCGGCTGGGACTGCGTGGTGCCCGAACACGAATCAGAGCACGAGCTGGCATGAGTGGCCAGACCGACGCGTCAAGCGGCAACAACCTGATCGCACGTCGGCTTGGCCTCGATACCCACGACGAATTAGTGGTCATCACTCGGCGCGATTGCCCGATCTGCCGCTCTGAAGGCTTTTCGGCCCACGCACGGGTTCGGCTCAGGAACGGCCGTCGATCGATCATAGCGACCCTGTATCAAATCGAGTCCGAATGGCTCGGCCTGCATGAATTGGGCCTGTCCGAATCAGCCTGGAAACACCTGGAGACCGACGAAGGCGACCCGGTTCACATCAGCCATCCGCAACCCATCGCTTCGCTCAGCGCCGTGCGTGGTCGCGTCTATGGCAAGCGCCTCGACCGCGCCCAGATGCATGCGGCCATCAACGACATTGCAGCCGGACGTTATGCCGATGTCCACCTGGCCATGTTCCTGGCCAGCATGGCCGCCAGTGATCCAGACGATGACGAGCTTGCCGACATGATCGCCGCGATGGTCGATGTCGGCGAACGGCTCGAATGGTCTCGCGACATCATCGTCGACAAGCACTGCGTCGGCGGTCTTCCAGGCAACCGAACGACACCGCTGGTCGTCGCCATCGTCGCCGAACATGGTTTGTGGATGCCCAAGACCTCGTCGCGCGCGATCACCTCGCCTTCGGGAACAGCCGACACCGTCGAGACCATGACTCGGGTCGATCTCGATATCCAGACCCTTCGCGAAGTCGTCCAGCGGGAAGGCGGTTGCATGGCCTGGGGCGGCGCGATGCGGCTCAGCCCCGTCGACGACACCCTGATCCGGGTCGAGCGCCTGATGGATATCGACGCCGAAGGCCAGATGGTCGCATCGGTCATATCCAAGAAGGTGGCGGCCGGCTCCACACACCTGGTGCTCGATGTGCCGGTGGGCGAGACAGCCAAGGTCCGTTCGCAGGCCGACGCCGAGCGACTGGCAGCGCGGCTGGAAACCGTCGGCCAGCGTTTCGGCATGAAAGTCAGGGTGCTGATCACCGACGGCAGCCAGCCGGTGGGCCGCGGCATCGGTCCGGCGCTGGAGGCCCACGATGTGTTGGCGGTGCTGGCCAACGCCAAGAACCAGCCGCGCGACCTGCGTGAACGCGCGGCACGACTTGCCGGCGCGCTGCTCGAACTCGCAGGCGCTGCGGAGACCGGAGAAGGTGCGGCGCTGGCGGAAGAAACGCTGGCCAGTGGGCGTGCGCGGGCCCGTTTCGAGGCCATCTGTCGGGCCCAGGGCGGCCTCAAGACGCCACCCCGGGCCGACCACGAGCACAAGATGACCGCCAAACACGGCGGCGTGATCACCCGCTTCGACAACCGACGGTTGGCCCAGGTGGCCAAGCTGGCCGGCGCGCCGGGCGCCCCTTCAGCCGGCGTGTACATGCACGTTAGCCTGGGTGATCGCGTTGAAGTCGGCCAGCCGCTCTACGCGATCCACGCGGAGTCGGGCGGCGAGCTCGACTATGCCCGGGAATATGCCGAAACCAACGGTATCGTGGCGATCGGGTCGGGGATATGACGGTTCACGACAAGCCACTGATCCTGCCCCTGCCCGGCAGCGATGATCTTGCGGTGTCCCTGGCCGGGCAACTCGGATTGCCCCTTGGCGAATTGGAATGGCGGCGCTTTCCCGACGGCGAGAGCTACCTGAGATTGCACGCCGATCCGGCCGGCCGCGACGTTGTGGTCGTCGCCCGGCTCGACCATCCCGACGACAAACTGGCCACCCTGCTTTTCACCGCCGACCTGCTCCGGGAAATGGGTGCCGGAAGAATCGGGCTGGTCGCTCCCTACCTGCCCTATATGCGACAGGACATGCGGTTCAATCCCGGGGAAGCGGTGACCTCGAGACCCTTCGCGCGATGGATTTCAGCCGCGTTCGACTGGCTGGTGACCGTCGATCCCCACCTGCATCGTTACGCGAGCCTGGACGAAATCTACTCGCTGGAATCGAGCGCCATCGAGGCTGCCCCCGTCCTGGCCGACTGGATTGCCACCGGGGTCGAAGACCCGGTGCTGATCGGGCCTGACGGCGAAAGCGAGCAGTGGGTTTCGGCGGTGGCGAGCCTGCGCAAACTGCCCTGGCGGGTGTTTACCAAGAAACGCCACGGCGACCGGGACGTGTCCCTGCAGTTGCCCGAGCTGTCCGGCCTGGCTGGACACACGCCGGTGCTGGTCGACGACATCATTTCCTCGGGTACGACGATGGTCGCGGCGGGGCGCCAGCTGGTCGAAGCCGGTTTTCGGTCACCGCTGGTCGTCGGTGTCCACGGCCTGTTCGGCGACCAAGCCCGCGAAACACTGATCGAGGCGGGCCTGAATCAGATCGTGTGCACCAACAGCATTGATGTACCGGAGGGAGTGATCGACTTGAGCCCGTTGCTGGTTGAGGCGATCGGAGAGTGGTTGGAGGGGTAGGCGCATCACGCTGACTAACCGGGCCGACCAAACAGGCCGGCCCGTCAACCGAGAGTTCGCTGTGTTCGCTTAGATGAATCCCATCAGGCTCGCCAACACCACCAGCACCAGTGCCGGGGTAACCACCCGCACCAGCCACAACCAGGCATTGAAGGCCCAGTCGGGCATTTTCTGGTCGAGTTCTTCGTGCGTGATCTTGTTCGAAAGCACCCAGCCCGCGAACAGCGCGATCAGCAGGCCGCCGAGCGGCATCATGATGTTGTTGGCGGCGTGCTCGATGGCGCTCATGATGTCGCGCCCGCCGATCGACACGTGCGACCAGACATTGAAGGAGAACACCGAGGCCATGCCGGCCAGCCAGGCCAGCAAGCCCACGACCAGCGCGGCCGCCTTGCGGCCCATGTTGGTACTCTCGACCAGGTAGGCGGTCGCCGGCTCAAGCAACGAGATGGAACTGGTCCAGGCGGCGACCGAAAGCAGCAGGAAGAACATCATCCCGTAGAGAATGCCGAAGGGCATTTCGTTGAAGGCCAGCGGCAGCGAGGTAAAGATCAGGCCGGCTCCGCCGGAGCCCGGATCGATACCGAAGGAGATCACGATCGGGAAAATGGCCAGCCCGGCAATCAGTGCGACGGCGGTATCGGCGGCGGCCACGGTGATGCCCACGCGCGGGATGCTCACCCCGGCCGGCAAGTAGGCCCCGTAGGTCATGATGGCGCACATGCCCAGGCTCAGGGTGAAGAAGGCCTGCCCCATGGCAGTGACGATCATCTCGCCGGAGACTTGTGACCAGTCCGGGCTGAACAGGAAGCCGACCGCTTCGACAAAGTGACCGGTGCTCATCCCGTAGCCGAGCAGGATCAGCAGAAGTGCCAGCAGAATCGGCATGAGAATGCTGACCGCGCGCTCCAGTCCGCGCTCGACCCCGAAGGCGACAACCCCGAGTGTCATCGTCATGAAGATGGCGTGCCAGAAAGTCAGTTCTCCGGGATTGGACAGCAGGGCGCCGAACGTTGCCTCCGGATCGGTGATGGCGGCGCCTCCCAACAACTGCTTGAGATAGGTGAAGCCGTAGTGCAGGGTCCACCCGGCGACCACCGAATAGAATGACAGCACCAGGAAGCCGGCGATGATGCCCATCCAGCCAATTCCCGTCCAGGCGCGTGTGGCGCCGGCGTCGTCGGACAGCTCCTTGATCGAGTTGATCGGGCTCATGCGTCCGCGGCGGCCTATGACGATCTCAGAAAACATCACCGGCAGGCCCACGATCAGGATGCACAGCAGGTAGATGAGCACGAAGGCACCGCCACCATTCTCGGAGGTGATGTAGGGAAAGCGCCAGATGTTGCCCAGGCCGACTGCGGAGCCGGTTGCGGCCAGGATGAAGGCCAGCCGCGACGACCACATGCCGTGAATGGAAGTGGTTTTCATTGTTTTCGAATCCCCGAGTAATGAAGTTGTTATTACTGGCCGGCAATTGTGCGACAAGGAGGGGGTGGGTGCAAACGGGCGCCTCGTTGACCGGAGGGGCGCGAGCGGCCGGGGACCGGCAGGGCGCTCGTGCCAGCAGTTGTCCGGGCACTCACCAAAAGGTAACCGCCTTACGGCAGAATGAGGGACCATGCATTCCGTACTCGCCATCGATGACCTGCGCTTTGCCTGGCCCGGCCAGGACCAGGCTGTGCTGGATATCGAGCGGCTGTCGATTGCGCCGGGGGAGAAAGTGTTTCTTCACGGGCCCAGCGGTTCGGGCAAGTCGACGCTGCTTGCGGCCATCGGCGCGCTGGTCGTGGCGCAGGCCGGACGGATCGAGTTGTGCGGGCAGGACCTGTCGGCGCTGTCGCGCGGAGGCAGGGATCGATTCCGGGCCGATCATCTCGGCGTGATTTTCCAGCAGTTCAACCTGTTGCCCTGGCTCGACGTGATCGCCAACGTGACCCTGCCTTGCCGCTTCTCGAAGCGGCGCGCGCAGCGGGCCGGCGACATCGAGCGGGCTGCCGGACGACTGCTCAAAGGCATGGATCTCGAGGCCTCGCTGTGGCATCGCCGCGCCGACCAGCTCAGCGTTGGCCAGCAGCAGCGGGTGGCCGCGGCCCGCGCCCTGATCGGTCAGCCCGACCTGGTGCTGGCCGACGAACCCACCTCCGCACTGGATGCCGACCGGCGCGACCGCTTTCTCGATTTGCTGTTCGAGCGCATCGACGAGGCCGGCAGCGCCCTGTTGTTCGTCAGCCATGATCGGCAACTGGCGGTTCGCTTCGACCGCGTCTTCGACCTGACCGAACTCAACCGGGCGGAGTTGCCGGCGTGACCCTGCTTCGCCTGGCCTGGCATTCCCTGCTCAATCGCCGGGCGACGGTGGTGCTCACCATCTTCACCATCGCCTTGTCGATCGCCCTGTTGGTGATGGTCGAACAGCTGCGCCAGGATGTGCGCCAGGGTTTTTACCGCTCCGTCTCGGGCACCGACCTGATCGTGGGTGCCCGGACGGCACCCGTGCAGCTGCTGCTCAATACGGTGTTTGGAATCGGCACTCCCGGCAACAGCATTTCGCACGAGACCCTCGATCACATCCAGGACCAGCGCATGGTCGAGTGGACCATTCCGCTCTTGATCGGCGACAGCCACCGCGGCGAGCGGGTGATCGGCACCACGCAGGATCTTTTCGAACACTATCGTTACGCCGACCGGCAAGCGCTGGAGATGGCCAACGGCACGACCTTCGAGGATTTGTTCGACGTGGTCATCGGCCACCAGGTTGCCCGTCGATTCGGTTACTCCGTGGGCGATGAGATTCATCTGGCCCACGGCGGCGGCAATGTCAGCCTGCACGAACACGAGGACCATCCCTTCACCGTGCGCGGTGTCCTCGAACCGACCGGAACACCGGTGGACCGCAATCTCTACATTCCCATCAACGCCTACGGCGTCATTCACGTCGGCTGGGAGTCGGGCGTTCACCGGCCCGGCAGTGGGATCGACGCCGATGAGGCGCGCGAACACGCCCACGAGCACGAACCCGAGGAAATCTCCGCCGTCCTGGTCGGCCTGACCGCTCCAGCGGCGGTGTTCGGGCTGCAACGTTCGCTCAACGAGTACGAGGCCGAGCCGCTCACGGCACTGATGCCGGGCATTACCCTGCAACAGCTTTGGCGCTTGACCGGCGTGGCCGAACTGGTGCTGCGCGCCGTCGCCGTGCTGGTGGTTGTCACCGGCCTGCTCGGCATGGTCACGGTGTTGCTGACCACGCTCAATGAGCGACGCCGGGAGATGGCCATTCTCCGAGCCAACGGCGCGCGCGCCTGGCAGATCGCCGCGCTGCTGGTGTTCGAGGCCGGCCTGATCGTCGCCGGTGGCCTGTTTTTGGGCATCCTGCTGGCTTTCGGCGCAATTTACGCGCTTGGGCCCTGGCTGCTCGAAGTCTTCGGTCTCGCCGTCGGGGTGACCCTGCCCGAACCCTGGCAGTGGGCGGTACTCGGCGGCATTTTCGTCACCGGCTTGCTGGTGGCGCTTCTTCCGGCCATCATGGCCTATCGCCGCACCCTGTCCGATGGCATGCAGGTCCGGCTTTGAACCTGCAGACAAGGTGGTTGTCGGTGTATGAGTGAATTCGAATCAATCAACGGGAGCGTCATGAAGCGCAAGATCATCCTGGCCGTCGCAATCCTCGGCCTGCTGCTGACAGCCTCGGGAGCAGCAAACGAGACTCGCGAAATCGAGTGGATGGACCTCATGCCGGAAGAAGAGAAGATGGCGTGGGACGAGGCTTCCGAAAACGTTGACCACTCCGGCTATGCCTCGGCCGAGGAATTCCAGTCCTGGGAAACCGTGGGGGAGCTCGATGGCCAGAAGCTCCGTATTCCCGGTTTCGTCGTGCCGGTCGAGACCGACGGCGAAGGCAGGCTCGAAACCTTCTTCCTGGTCCCCTACTTCGGCGCCTGCATCCACGTCCCGCCGCCGCCGGCCAACCAGATCATCTACGGTCGACTCGACGAACCCATCGAGATGGTCAATATCTGGGACGCCTTCTACATGGAAGGCACGCTCAAGATCGAGGAAGTCTCCAACGAAACCGCCGACTCCGCCTACACCATGGCGGTGGACTCATTGAAGCCGTACTCCGGATAGGAAATAGCTCACGCAGCACCGCTGAGGTTGCAGAGAAGTTCAGAATCAAAATCTTGGAAACGCAAAGACGCAAAGACGCAAAGACGCAAAGGAAATACGAAAAGAATAAGACCTTGGAACCACGGAATTGCACGGGAGAAATTAGTCAATAAGTTTGCACGTGGGGCTGTCCTGAGATTTGTGTAACTGCCCATTGATACGTACTGTAAATCAGGAGTTTATCAATGGACGCAGTAGTGGATGAGAAAAAGCTGAAGGAGC
>NZ_JBHJMQ010000015.1:0-42219 GCF_042310375.1 Wenzhouxiangella psychrophila
AGCTCCTTGAGCCTTTTTTCATCCACTACTGCGTCCATTGATAAACTCCTGATTTACAGTACATCAATGGGCAGTTACACAAATCTCAGGACAGTCCCGGAATACCGACCTGAGCCGGGATTTCGGTCTCCGGGATCAGCTGCAGCGATCGGCGGTTTCGGTGATGGCCAATATCGCCGAGGGGTTTGAGCGAAAGAATCCCAATGAATTCAGGCATTTCCTCCGTGTTGCGCGCGGATCGTGTGCGGAGGTGCAATCCCACTTGTACGCCGCACTGGATACGGGTCAGATCGAAACCGATCAGTTCGAATTCCTGCAAAAACAGGCAATTGGAACCGCGCGCCGGATCAGTGCATTTCAGCGCTACCTCAATACCAAGTAGCAACAAACCCAGACGCGCCGAACCAGCCAACAAGCGAACCAGCGAACCAGCAAACCAGCCAACCAGCCAACCAGCCAACCAGCCAACCAGCCAACCAGCCAACCAGCCAACCAGCCAACCAGCCAACCAGCCAACCAGCCAACCAGCGAACCAGCGAACCAGCCAACAAACCATCGCCGTCAGGCGCCACCCCCTCGGACTTTTCCACAAACGTGAAACCGGCTACAATGGCGGGCTTGCTCCGGCGGCCTGGTCGCGGGCTACCGGTTCTTCAACCCTGATAAAGAGACAACTGTCATGTCGAAGAAATACAAGATTCCGGCAGAAATGCGTACGGACGTGGGGAAAGGTGCGAGCCGCCGCCTGCGCCGTGCGGGTCGGATCCCCGCCGTGGTTTACGGCGGTGACCGAGATCCTGCCAGCATTACCATCGACCACGACTTCCTGCTGCACGAAGCCGAGGAAGAGGCGTTTCACTCCTCAGTCCTCGAGCTGAGCGTCGGCAAGAAGAAGCAGGCCGTCGTCCTGCGTGATCTGCAGCGCCATCCGTTCAAGCCGCTGCTGACGCACGCCGATTTCCTGCGCGTGTCCGAGGATCAGGAAATCCGCATGCACATCCCGCTGCACTTCACCAACGAGGAGAAGTCGCCGGCCGGTAAGGAAGGCGGCGTGGTCATTTCCCACCAGGTGGTCGAAGTGGAAGTCGAGGCCCTGCCGCAGAACCTGCCCGAGTACATCGAGATCGACCTGTCGAAGCTCGAGCCGGGCGAGAGCGTGATGCTCAGCGACATCAAGCTGCCCGAAGGCGTGATCCTGCCGGTGCTCGAGTACGAAGGCGAAGAGCACGACTACTCCCTGGTTTCCGCGCTCTACATCCGTGCCGGCCAGGGTACGGGTGAAATGGCCGCCGAGGCCGATGCCGCGCTGGGTGAAGCCGGCGAAGTCGAGACCATCGGCGACGAAGAAGAAGCCGAAGCCGCCGAGGGCGAAGAAGCCGAAGGCGAGGAAGGCGAAGAAGGCAGCGACGAGAAGTCCGAGGACGACGACGAGTCCAAGAAGGACTGAGTTTGTGGTCCTTCAGCCCGATAATTGCGAATTCAGCGTTCTTGTGGCGTTTCGCTGCAAGGCGCCGTGCGCAGGTAATGGCCGTCGCCCTTGGCAAGCGCGGCAACGCCGCAGCGGGACGCCACAGGAGCGCCCGAAGGGTTGGTCTGTCAGCGTCCATGGCGGCGTTCCGGCTCTTGGAAAGGGCTACGGCCATTCCCTGCGAGCCGCGCCTTGCCATGAACGCTGACAGACCAACTGAATCCGTAATTATCGGGTTGAAGGACCACTAGTGAGCGATCGCTGGCTGATCGTCGGCCTGGGCAACCCGGGCGCCAAGTACGAAAGAACCCGGCACAATGCCGGGTTCTGGTTTCTGGACGCCCTGGAGCGCAAGCAGCCGCTGGGCCTCAAGCCCAACAAGAAACTGCACGGCGAGGCGGCAAAGACGCCGTTTGCCGGGGCCGACTGCGTATTCCTGCGCCCGGATACCTTCATGAACGAGTCGGGCCAGGCCGTGCGCGCGGCGGCCGATTACTTCGGAGTTGAACCCGAGCGCGTGGTCGTGGCCTACGATGACCTCGACCTGCCGCCCGGCACCGTCAAGCTCAAGCAGGGCGGCGGCCACGGTGGTCATAACGGCCTGAGAAGCACCTTCAGCCACCTGGGCAGCCAGAATTTCTGGCGCGTGCGCATCGGCATCGGCCATCCCGGCATCAAGGAGGCCGTCACGCCCTGGGTGCTGGGCCGCGCCCCCGCCGAGGACGAAAAGGCCATCCAGAGCGCCGCAGAGCGCGCTGCAGACGCCTTGCCGGACCTGCTCGAGGGCAACCCAGGCGAGGCCATGAAAAGGCTGCACACAAGGATATGAGTTGGCTGGTTTGCTGGTTAGCTGGTTCGGCATTAGCCAGCAATGCAAGCCAACGAGCCAACAAGCCAACAAGCCAACAAGCCAACAAGCCAACCGAGCAAAGCGAGTTTAAGTCATGGGCTTCAAATGCGGCATCGTCGGCCTCCCCAACGTGGGCAAATCGACCCTGTTCAACTGCCTGACCAAGGCCGGCATCCAGGCCGAGAACTATCCGTTCTGCACGATCGAGCCGAATGTCGGCATGGTGCCCGTGCCCGACCCGCGACTGGACGCGCTTTCGGCCATCGTCAAGCCCGAGAAAGTCATCCCGACGATGATGCAGTTCGTCGACATCGCCGGCCTGGTGGCCGGGGCGTCGAAGGGCGAGGGCCTGGGCAACAAGTTCCTGGCCCATATCCGCGAGACCGACGCCATCGCCCACATCGTGCGCTGCTTCGAGGATGACGACGTCACGCACGTTTCCGGCCGTGTCGATCCGGTCTCCGATATCCAGACCATCGACACCGAACTGTGCCTGGCCGATCTGGACGTGGCCGAAAAGGCGCTGGACAAGATCAGCCGCCAGACCAAGTCGGGCGACAAGGAGGCCATCCGCCAGGCAACGTTGCTCGAGCGCGTCGTCGCTCACCTGGGGGAGGGCAGTCCGCTGCGCACTTTCGAAATGGATGAGGACGAGCGAAAGACGCTGCGCACCTGGCAGTTCATCACCCGCAAACCGGTGCTTTACGTGGCCAATGTCGACGACAGCTCGAGCGAGGACAACGACCACGTCCGGGCGGTGCGCGAACATGCCGCGGCCGAAGACGCCGAGGTGGTCGTGCTGTGTGCCGCCATGGAAGCCGAGCTGGCCGAGCTCGACGAGGACGAACAGGCCGAGTTCCTGGCCGACCTGGGCCAGGACGAGCCGGGCCTGCACCGCCTGATTCGCACCGGTTACGCGCTATTGGACCTGCTCACCTTCTTTACGGCGGGCCCGAAGGAAGTGCGCGCCTGGACGGTCAGGAAGGGCTCGACCGCCCCGCAGGCCGCCGGGCGCATCCACACCGACTTCGAAAAAGGCTTCATTCGCGCTGAAGTCACCGCCTACGACGACTACATCGCCTGCAACGGCGAAGCCGGCGCCAAGGCCGCCGGCAAGCTCCGCCTTGAAGGCAAGGAATACATCGTCCACGAAGGCGACGTGATGCACTTCCGCTTCAACGTCTGACTATCTGTCGTTACGGCACCCCGAACCCTTGTCGTCCCCGTACGCCAAACCCCTGTCGTCCCGGAATTTGCGCCAGCAAATATCCGGGACCCCGCACGGTTCGGGGAGCACGGCCTTGCTCAGTGCCGGCACCGAGCGTGCGAGATCCCGGCTCTACGCTGCGCTCCGGCCGGGATGACAGGGAAACGCGGGCCAGATGCTCTGCGCCTGTCGTCCCGGAATTTGCGCCAGCAAGTATCCGGGACCCCGCACGCTACGGCGGGCACGGCCTCTCTGAAGGCAGCGCCCAACGTGCGAGATCCCGGCTCAAGGCCGGGATGACAGAAGGGCTTCCTCCACGAATTGCACCGGCTCCACGACCCGGGCCCAATCGGGCCCACATTCCAGCAAGAGCTGATCGCCGGTCACAAGCAAACCTTCGGGCAGCTCAATGAGCATCTGAAACAGAAACGCGTCATCGGGATCGGCAAGGTCGACTTGGCATTGACCGGGTTCGACCATGATGGCCGGAAGCGCCAGCTCTGTAAGGAAGTCGTTGATTGCCGCATCGGACAGGCCGTGTAGTCGGGCGACCTTGGGGTAGCGCAGCACGCGGTGATACTCCGCCAGAAGCTCCATCGAAAGCGCGAACCTGAATCGAGCAGTCAGCATGCCATCCACGATTCTGGCAGTCGGTGAATCCGGTCGACGAGTCAGAAGCCCCGCCACCAGTACGTTGGAATCGATGACGGCGACGCCGGTCATCGCTCATCAGCGCTGGGCGCTGTCGCCTCTGACTGCCCGGGTGGCCTCCACGCCCAGCGCGACTGCCTCCGCCTCTTCCAGGCCGGCATTCTCGCGCGCCTGGCGAATTAGCGCAGCGGCTTCCTGTCGAGTCTTGACGCCGTAGAACTCGAGGCTTTCCTCTACGAGCTCGCCCATTGTCTTGCCGCGCTCAGCCGCCGCCTGCTTGAGGGCTCGCTGCCGCTCTTCGGAGAGATTGATGGTGAGTCTGACCATGGATGCGATTGTACGACTATATGACAAAGCATACAAGCACGAGGCAATCAAGGCTTTATAGTCGCCCCGGCGCCCCGCGATAGCCTGTCGTCCCGGAATTTGCGCCAGCAAATATCCGGGACCCCGCGCTCTACAGCGGGCAGGGCCTCGCTGAGCAGCATCGTCAATTGTGCGAGATCCCGGCTCAAGGCCGGGATGACAGACTGCTCGCCAAGCTCTTGTTCCATTGGCAGCCTTGAATAGAATGACTATAATGAAATGGTCATTTCAGGAGGCGCCGATGAAAACCGAGATTTCCAAAACCCGCTTTAAGGCGCAAGCACTGAAGATATTTCGCCGACTCGAAAAGACCGGTGAGCCGCTGATCGTTACGGATCGTGGGCGTCCGGCACTGATCGTCCGTAAGTACACCCGTTCCCAGCCAGATCCTCTCGAGCGACTTCGCGGCTCGGTCCAACGATATGAGCAGCCATTCGAATCAGTCGGCGAAGATCATTGGGAAGCGCTGAATTGATCGTTCTCGATACGCATGCCCTCATCTGGTGGGTCAACGGCGACAGCCAGCTCTCGAGCCGGGCTGCCGCCACCATCGACGAGGCACTATCCGAGGAGCGGCCGGTCATGATTTCTACCATCACGGCATGGGAAATCGCCCTGCTGTTGGATAAGGAACGGTTGGTCCTGACCATGGACCTGGATGAATGGCTCGATACCGTTGACAGCATCTCGGGCGTCGAATGGGTGCCGGTGACCCGTCAGGTCGCAGTTGACTCTGTGAACTTGCCAGGAGAATTCCATCAGGATCCCGCTGATCGACTCATCGTGGCGCTGGCCCGACACGAAAATGCACAACTGATCAGTGCGGATGGCCGAATCCATGCCTACCCGCATGTCAGATGCCTCTGGTGAACCGGAAAGATGCGTTGCGCTTGCACTCTACGCATCCTACTGGGATTTCTGAGTTCAGCGCTTGACCCGGTTGCGCCAATACCCCGGCTTTCTGGAGTGGTGCGCAAATGCAACTACAATAATTTCTAGAGCGCTTTCAAGGACAACAATGTCAAACGGAAAGCGCCGAAGAATTAGTCGTTTCGCACCTTGCGAACCGGCACGGCCCGGCATGGGGGAGAGTGGAACAATCCCCTCCTCAATTAAGTAAAGCCCAGCATCAACAGCGTCGATGAAATCGGTTCCCAGGCCGCGTCGTTCAGTTTCGTACCAGGCAGCAGCTGCCTCTACTTCTTCGCTGGCCTGCCTGAGAACACGCACTCTTGGCACTAAGCGCTCTCGATTTTGGCTTGTAGCCGTCGTCGGAACTCAGCCCGGTCAATCAATTCAGCCTGCCCCTGCTCGATTTCATTGATGCGAAGCGTGATCTCTCGATCCCAAGCGTCTTCGACATCGTTGTCTCGGGGCGCATCCAGGCTTTGAAGTAGCTCATGAGCCAACTCTGCCCTATCGGCTTCGGAAAGCGCCAGAACCTCGGAACGTAATCGATGAAGTGGTTCTGTGGCCATGGGGCCTCCGGATCTTGATGGTGAGCCTATGTTATCGCCCATTTCCAGTCGCCACAATCGGCTCTCCCCACAGTGCCGCAGGATGCGTGAAGGCGAAGCCGTAACGCATCAAAACCAGCCAACCAGCCAACAAGCTAACCAGCAAACCCGTCAGGAATACAACCAAAACTCCACAATTGGCTCGCCCCACAGCAGGGCGATCCAGCCCGCGGCTGCCAGGTAGGGCCCGAAGGCGATTGGCACTTCCTTGCCCCGGCGCGTGGCGATCATGATGGCGATGCCGGAGATCGCGCCCACCAGTGATGCCAGCAGGATGACCACCGGCAGCACCTGCCAGCCCATCCAGGCGCCCACGGCCGCCAGCAGCTTGAAATCGCCGTAGCCCATGCCTTCCTTGCCGGTCAGCAGCCGGAACAGGTGAAACACCGCCCACAACGACAGGTAACCGGCCATGGCGCCGATCAGGGCATCTTCCAGGCTGGCGAACAGTCCCAGCCACAGGTTAAGCCCCAGGCCCAGCCACATCAGGGGCAGGGTGATCTGGTCGGGCAGCAATTGGTGGTCGAAATCGATACCGGTGGCGACGATCAGCATCCAGGTGAATACCAGCGCGGCCAGCCCCTCCGGCGTGGCGCCGAAATGCACGATCACCGCCGCCGAGAGAATAGCCGTGACCAGTTCGCCCAACGGATAGCGCCAGGAAATCGCCTCCCCGCAGTGCCGGCACTTGCGTCCCAGCACCAACCAGCTCACGACCGGAATATTGTCGTACCAGGCAATGCCCTTTTCGCACTTCGGGCAGCGCGAGCGCTGGACGACCAGCCCGGGCGGGGCCGCTTCGGCTTGGTCGATCTCCAGCAGCTCGCGGCACTGGCAGCGCCAGTCGTGAAACAGCCGCGCCGGCAGGCGCAGAATCACCACGTTCAAAAAGCTGCCCACGACCAGCCCGAAAACGAAAACGGCGGTCGCAAGGACCGCCGACGGCAATGCATTCAAGCTTTCAAGAAATTCCACCCAAATCACCCTCTATCATTGGCCACCGGAGCAAACGCCCCGGCGCCCGAACCCTTCACACTTAACACTTCACACTTAACACTATCTTCCTTACATCACCGCAGCCATCTGGAAGATCGGCAGGTACATGGCAACGACCAGCCCACCAACGATCACGCCGACGAACACGATAATGATCGGCTCGAGCAGACTAGAGAGCGCATCGACGGTATTGTTGACCTCTTCCTCGTAGAAGTTGGCCACCTTGTCGAGCATGGCATCCAGCGAACCGGCTTCCTCGCCGATGGCCGTCATCTGGATCATCATGGGCGGAAACAGGCCCGTTTGTTGCATGGCCAACTGCAGTGAGTGGCCTGTGGCGACATCTTCCCGAATTTGCATGGTGGCGTCTTCGAAGACCACGTTACCCGTCGAACCGGCCACGGTCTTGAGCGCCTCGACCAGCGGCACGCCCGCGGCAAAGGTCGTCGAAAGCGTGCTGGCAAAGCGGGCCAGCGCCGATTTTTCCAGCACCATGCCGATAACAGGAATCTTGAGCGACATGCGGTCCATGAAATGCGCGAATTTCTGGTTTCGCTTTCGTAGCTGGATAATGCCGACAATGGCGCCAATGAAAGCGACCAGGAGTAGCCAGCCCCGGGCTTGCATAAACTCCGACATACTGATAACCATACGTGTAAACGCCGGAAGGTCAGCTCCAAAGCTCTGAAAAATCTGCTCGAATTGCGGGATAACCATCACCAACAGCAGTGCAGTCACGCTGATTGCGACCCCGATGACGGCAGCTGGATAGAACAGGGCCTTCTTGATCTTGCCCTTGATGGTCTCCATACGTTCCTTGTAATTGGCGATGGAGTCCAGCACCTGGTCGAGCACACCAGCCGACTCCCCGGCCTCGACCAGGTTGACGTAGAGATCATCGAAATACAGGTGGTGCTTGCCCAGCGCTTCGGCCAGGGTGCTGCCCGATTCCACGTCATTCTTGATATCGTTGATCAACTTCTTCATGCGCGGGTTTTCGGACGCCTGACCGATGATGCCGAAGGCCTGGACCAGCGGAATGCCCGAGTAAAGCATCGTCGCCAGTTGGCGGGTAAAAATCGCGATATCCTTCGGTTTGATGCGCTTGCCGGCACTGCCGAACATCGGTTTGGGCTTGCGCTTGACCCGGCCGGGAACGATCCCCTGCTGTCGCAGCTCGGCCTTGACGATCATCTCGTTGCGGCCGAGCCGCTCGCCCTTGAGTTTCTTACCGCGCTTGTCTTTCCCTTCCCAGAGGAAAGTCTGCATCTGTTCCTGGGTTGTTGCCATCTGGCCGAGCTCCTGGATATTGACCTGCACGGCAGCAATTAAGATCAGCGTGCAAAATTGATTGTGCTTCGGTGATTTTGCGCAGTTTATGCATTAAATTCAAGCAGCCGAAAATTGATGTGATCAATCTAGCTGCCTTTGAATATACGAGCAACCTCTCTGAAGTCCGATGCCTTGGCCATCTGATAGGGCGTGCTGCCGGCCAGGTGAACGTTACCTCGCACATCCGGCTCGCTTTCGTTAAACGTCCGCAAGCTGGTTCTCGCGCCGCCGGCAATCAGCACGATTACCATGTCCGGATTATTGGCGCGTACGGCCGTGTGAAGTGGTGTTTCGCCGACCGCGTCATCTCGCACATTAGGGTTGGCGCCAGAAGTCAGAAGAACGCGAGCTATCGAAGTTTGACCATGCCAGGCGGCTACGTGTAGCGGTGATCTACCTTGCCGATCCTGAACATTTGGGTCAGCGCCGGCCTCGATTGCTTCATACGCCTTGGCGATATCGTCGGTTCTCGCCGACGCGAAGAGTTTGCGCTCGTCCAGGCTGATACTGAAGAATATGGACAAGCCCCAAGCGAGAAAACCGACGACGATCAGCGCCGGAATCAGCGAAATGATGGCCTTTTTGCGTTTCCGTTTTTTCTCTTCTTCGTACTCGTAGCCCCACACGGCACCGATCCCTCGATTTCGGTTAGCCCCTTGGAAACGTCACTTTGGCTTGGCTGCCGCCCCTCGGCTGGGCCACTATAACCGCAGACTATACCAGAGCCGAAACCCCAGGCGCACTCAGTCTTTGGTTACCCGGTTCATTTCCGCCAGGCTGATCTTGCCGTCCTTGACCTTGTTAAGCGCCGCCCGTCGCAGGTCGATGACCCCGTCCTTCGCGGACTGCTTCTCCAGCTCTAGCGAGCCGCCGCCTTCCAGGATGATCTGTTCCATCTCTTCCGAGATGGGCATAACCTGGAATACCCCCGACCGGCCCTTGTAGCCGCCAGTGCACTGGTCGCAGCCGCCGGCCTGGAATACCTTGATGCCTTCGCCCACCTCTTCCTCGGTAAATCCGAGCTTGAGCAGGGCGTCGTCGGGCACCTCCTCGGGCTTCTTGCACGAGTGCAGCGTGCGCGCCAGGCGCTGGGCCAGCACCAAGTGCACGGTCGAGACGATGTTGTAGCTCGGCACCCCCATGTTCATCAGGCGGGCCACGGAAGCCGGCGCGTCGTTGGTATGCAGGGTCGAGAGCACCAGGTGACCGGTCTGGGCGGCCTTGATCGCTATTTCGGCCGTTTCCAGGTCACGGATTTCCCCGACCATGATGATGTCGGGATCCTGCCGCAGGAACGAGCGCAATGCCGCCGCGAAGGTCAGGCCCTGCTTGACGTTCTGCTGGACCTGGTTGACGCCTTTCATGCGGATTTCCACCGGGTCCTCGACCGTGGAGATGTTGCGGCCGTCGTCGTTGAGGATGCCCAGGGCGGTGTAGAGGGTGACCGTCTTGCCCGAGCCGGTCGGGCCGGTAACCAGAACCATGCCATAGGGCTTGGAGATGGCCGCAAGGTAATTTTCCTGCTGCTCTTTCTCGAAACCCAGCTTTTCCGGGCCCAGGAAGGCTCCAGATGAGTCCAGGATACGCAGCACGATCTTCTCGCCCCACAGCGTGGGGCAGGTTGACACACGAAAATCGTAGGCCGAGCCCTTGGAGACGTTGAGTTTGATGCGCCCGTCCTGCGGCACGCGGCGTTCGGCGATGTCCAAGCTGGCCATCACCTTCAGGCGCGCCGATAGCCGGGGCGCCATGCGCTTGGGTGGGCGGACCTGGGTGACCAGCACGCCGTCGACGCGGAAACGAACCCGGTATTCATCCTCGTAGGGTTCGAAATGGATGTCCGAGGCGCCCTTACGGATGGCGTCCACAAGCACCTTGTTGACAAAGCGCACCACCGGCGCCTCGTCGGCACCCGCGGCTTCGCTGCTGTCTTCCTCCTGTTGCTCCCCGGAGTCGAACTTGAGGTTGTCGAGGTCGTCCTCGTCCTCGGTCAACTCGGTAAAGGCCTGCGCGGATCCGGCTAGCGCACGGTCCATGGCCGGTTCGATGGCGCTGTAGGGCGCCAGGATGGCTTCCACGGCCAGACCGGTCGAAAAGGCGATCTCGTCGATGCCCGCCTTGTTGCCCGGGTCGGCGACGGCGACGAAAAGCCGCTTGCCGCGCTTCATGATGGGCAAAATCAGGTGCTTGCGCACCAGGTCTTCACTGACCGCGTCCATCGGAGCGTGCTTGAGGTTGACCGCCGCCAGGTCGACCAGAGGCATGCCAAAGTCCTCGGCCGCCAGATGAGCGAAGCCCATGGCGTCCACGGCCTTTTCCCGGACGATGTGGCTGGTGAACGTGCGCCCCTTCTCCGTAGCCTTCTCGGCGACCTGCAGGGCCTTGTCTTCGGTCAACAGGCCGGCTTCGACCAGTTTGCGGCCGAGGGTGGGCAGTCGCATTAGTGAGGCGGGTTGGGCGGGCATAGGCCGGCGTCTGCGTGAGTCTGGGTCAAATCCTAGCTGTCAAGCTCTGATTTTGCAAAGGTTTCCCGCATTCTAATGGGAAGCCGTCGCATCCTTGATCAGATCAATCTGCGCACGCGCTCTCTCTACCCGCGTCTCGACCGGATGGAGCCAGTCCTTAAAAGCCGGATAGGGGGCCTCCCGAGCCAGCTGCAGCGCTTCTTTGGCTCGATCAAACTCACCGACCCGGGCAGCGAACAACGCCTCGTTGATCGCAACCTGCGGATCCGGCCTGGCCTCGAAGGATTCTCTGAATGCATCCAGCGCCAGACGGGGGTTATCGATGTCCAGAAACATCAACGCCAGTTGATAGTAGAGGTAGCCCACAGCATCGGTTCGCTTGGCAATTTCAGGGTTGTGAACGAGGTGAAGAACGAGTTGCTCGTATCTCTGTGGGGTAATCGCCTCGCCGCAATACTCTGAACCAATGTGTTCCCGCATGGCCGCGATGACATCCGGTATCACCCGACCCCAGTTTGTCTCGTCTGAAAACTGAATGAGTTGGTCGATGTCCTCGGCGCTGGCCTCTCCGTAGAGGCAGTCTAGCAATACCCGCTGATATCTCATCGCACCGGACTGCCGCAGGTCCCGGGCTCCCTCCGACAGGATTCTTCTCGCGGTCAGGTAGTCACCGATTTCCACGTACGCGGCGGCAAGGTTTTGCGTAGCCCGCATCGAATCAGGGTGCGATAGCTTCCACACTTCGGCCAGTTCTAATCTGTCTCCCCATGTTCTTGCGGTTTGGTGTGTAAGGAAGGCTGACAGCGATAACCAGCCGGCCAGGCCGATCAGCAGCCATCTTCGATTCTGTTTTCCGCAGTGAAATATTCCGGCAACGATCGCCAGGAAGGGTCCGAACATGGCGAGGTAGTTGCGGTGCTCGAAATACAGCTCGAGGGGGATGATCGTGGATTCAATCAGGTGTCCGGCCAGGAACCACAGCACGGCGAAGGCAAAGTAGGGGCGAGTTTTCCTCAGGAATATCGCCGCGGCCAGGAGGATCAGTAGTGCTGGGATAGCCACGGCCGTCGTCCAAGGATCGATCAGGCTCCGGGAAATCGGGAAATCATCGTGAAAGATGCTCGTATTCATATTGGGAAGGAGTATGTTGAATACATAGTCCCAAAGAACTCGCGCCTCCGTGAAAAGCCGCTCCATCAAGGTGAAGTCCCGGGTGGCATAGGCCTCGGACGGATCCCGGACATTCCAGAGCATCGCGAGCACCATAGCAACGGCCATCCCGGCCGTAGCCGTCCAGATTGCGAGCTGGTGGTTCCTGTGAAGTCGCGCGATGGTCGATCGGGCAAGTGTCAGGTTGATTGCAGTTGCGTAGGCAAAGATCAGCAACCCGTTTTCCTTTGTGAGAAAACCAAGCCCGCCGAAGACGAAAAGCGCCGTCACGGCGCCAAAAAACGGCAGCATTGACCGGCTGCTCTGTCGCGTCAGACACGTCAGATAGAGTAGAAGCCCGCCAACCATGAAACCGTTGGCAAGTATCGTCATTCGCTGCACAACCAGCATCGATGCCGACAGTTGGTAAGGGTGGAGCAGCCAGGCGGCCATGACCAGGAGGGCAACCGTCTCAGTGAGCTGCCGGCTGGCGCTCGGATCGTGCATTCGAAAGAGCAAGCGAGACAGTGAAAATACGCCGATACCGACTAGTAGGTGGAATAGCAGGTTGTTTCGCTTGAAAGCTTCAGGGTCAGATGGCCAGGCATGGTCCTCGATCAGAAAGCTCAGCGCTGCTAGTGGCCGACCCGGATTGCCCTGCCAGACAGCCAGATAGCGGCCCAGTGATTCGCGCGTAAACTGATCGCCTAGTTCGCCCAGGTTCTTCAGGTTGGTGAAATCATCGAAAATGAAAGGGCCTGAGAGGGCTGGCCACGCCAACCACAGGTAGGCGGGCAAAAGCAATATGAGTAGGGCGGCAATTGAATTTACACGGGTTAGCGTGTGGAGGCGCGAACTTGTCATTAAGAGATTTAGGTCGTAGAAAAAAACAGGGGCCCGAAAAGGCCCCTGTAAATCAATATGTTGATTTCTTGATTCTTACCGACAAGCGGACGGGAGATATTTGTCGTCAACACCGTCGCCAGCGCACGTCCACGAAACTGAGCCACCTTCATCGTTCGGGGTGAAGGTAATGGATTGGGTGTCAATTGCTGGATTAGCATCATTGCCATAAGTGACGGTGATGACGCCACTTGCGCCAACGCCGACTGACGCAGTGTAATTACCCTGGATACTCCCGGACGCAGGGAGACCGGCCGATGCATTTGATCCCGGGAAATTGCCAGTTTCGTCAAAAACCTGGGCCACGGACATCTTGGCTGAGGAGACAAGGTTGGCGCCTTCGGACACCTGACTACGAATGGTGTAATCCTGGTAGGCCGGAATAGCGATTGCCGCCAGAATGGCGATAATGGCAATCACGATCATCAGTTCGATAAGCGTGAAACCTGACTGTTTGCGCATGGTGTTCATCTTTTGCTCCTTTAGAGGTATTGCTCTGTCGTACAACGTTAAATCTGGCTGGGGAACCAGTTCGAAGGGAATCTTTCCCTCTCAGGGATGATTGTTGCACAACTCGTGCCAACTGTGGCAACAGCTTGAGTGGCCGGCCGAATATTCGCTGCGGAATGAATTCATTCTGCAGTTAATGAGGGGAATTGGCCACATTTCCGGGGGTGGGGTGACAAAAAATGTCACTTTTTGACGAGATAGGTCAAAACGCTGTCCTCGTGGCGGCGGATTTTGTGAAATGCCTCACATGATGTGGTGGGAGAAACATCTTCGGGATTCTCCCGCCCATAGAGGCTTCCGGCCTCAGGATGAGGCATGTTCGAAGGCATCGATGCAGCTCTTGGCGATAGGACTGTTCTAACGAGGGTAATCGTAGAGCATCTCAAAGTCGTCGAAACTAGAGGAGCGAGCCCAGCTATCGATGGCTACTCTCAATCGGCGAACCCCCGCGGCATGGTGTACACGACTACCCTGGGCGGATGTGAGTCCCGGATCCTGGCTGGTCTGGTCCCGTGGTGGCTTGTAGACCTATGCGTAGAAGCCGCTTCGCGAGACCCTGAGCACCCAACACATGGTCGCCACCCTGTATTGGTCGCGGTGCTCGAAGATTAATTGGTAAAATACTCGGGCTGCATTGCAAAGTAGCGCGCAATCCTTGTAACGATGTCGCAATCTTCTTCCGTGCGCCGCAGCTGGTCACGGAACTTGAGAACCTCGCTGCGGGCTTCGATCAGTTCCGAGGCCGCTGCTCGGTGTTGTCAGCTTGACCGGCTTGACTCACTGATACAGGCTGTAGGAAGACATGCCAAGCCGCCCCGATACCTCGGCAACCGAGTGCCCGCGATGGACCACCTGGCGAACCGCTCCGCCCTTGAAATTTGGGGAATTACTTTGACTGATTACATCACTTCCAGCTTTGTTCAATTATAGTACAGAAGTTCTGCGAGACCGAAGGAAGTGTGGTTCAACGGTGAGCAGGATCGCAAAGGTTTACGATGCAAACTACAAGGCCTGACACTTGTCCCATCAAAAATGCAGCTATAGTCCTTGTGACCACGTCTTTTCCAACTTCGGGTGATGGAAGCGAGGCCGCCGGCTCTTTTGTCGTTGACCTGGCCGAGGAAATTGCACGGAATGCTCCTTGCCACGTCGTGGCGCCGGGCGCTGCTCCCTCATTGGAAGAGTTTGGGGCAAATCTTAAGGTTTTTCGATTCAAGGTCCCTGGGCAGCCACGGTCGACCCTAAAGCCGTGGTTTCCGCGAGATTTAGTTCAAATTATCAAGGTCATGCGCGTTGGGAGACCCGCAACCTCGGCGGCCGTCACCGCAGGACCAACCCGAATGATTCTGGCGCTTTGGGCATTTCCCGGCGGCCATTGGGCTCGTCATTGGCAATGACTGAAAAGTTACCTATGTGGTTTGGGCGCTAGGAAGCGACATCTGGTCGTAGGGGCGCATTCCCCTCGTGCGAGGCGCGATCAGGCGCGTGCTTCGGGACTCGAAAACCGTTTGTTCTGACGGAATCCGCCTTGCCGAAGACGCTAGCGCGCTCTCCGGTCGAAATGTCGAGTTCCTGCCGAGCACTCGCTCCATCGATCGCTCCAGGGCCCAACCGTCCCGCGAGAGCGCGCTATATCGAATGGCATTTCTTGGCCGCTGGCATCCGAACAAGGGCATTGACCTGCTTCTGGAGGCTTTGGAGGGTCTCAATGCGTCGGATTGGGAAGGTGTCGAGTCTTTTCATATCCACGGCGGTGGCCCGCTGGAATCTTAGGTTCACCGCCGCGCCGCCGAGAATCATGCCGTGGCCCTAGATACGGCCCAGATAATGATTGACAAGCTCAAGGATTATGAAACTGGTCAAGGCCGCTGAACTGGTCGAGACCAGTATCGGAGAGACGCTGGCCTACTAAAGCTTTCCGTGAACGCATTGGCGCTAGATCCGGACCAACAATCCGCTTGAACAGATCATGCGAGATGTCCGGCGACGAACAAAGGCGGTTGGCGCTTTCCCTGACGGTGAGTCAGGCCTGATGCTGTGTGCCGCCAAGCTCAGACATGTCGCGGGCACCGTGTGGGGAATGCGTCGCTAGCTCACCGTGAAAGCACACAAACAACACGAAGCGGAGAAGCAATCGGTTGCCTCAGAATCAGACTGGAACCGCCGCCTCCGAGAAAGTGCGCAAGAATCGTTGCACTACCCATGCAAATCCAGCACCTCGGCAATTGTCCTGGTGGCGACATGCGTGCAGCCCTCAGGGAAAGTCCATCGAAAAGTTCTGTAACTCGCGGTCTCGATTGCTCCTTGGCTTGCCCGGCTTCCCACGGATTATGTTCTACTGATAGATCACACCTAGCGTTACAGTATTATCCTGTGCGGCGAGGGAGGACAGTAGCCCGGCGCCTTGTTGGCGTCTAGGAAACATACCCCGATGAAAATTTGCTTCCGATTCGACATAGATACGGCGAAATGCCTACAGCAAGGCGTTCCAGCCCTGCGCCGGTTATCCACGAGCCTTGGCGTACCGTTCACGTTCTATTTCAATCCCGGGCGCGCGGTGTCCTGGTCGAGCCTGATGAGGCGCCGCCACCGGCCGGCGCCTTTCGCACCCAAATTGAAGCCCCTGAGAAAACTGGGTGTTCGCGAATGGCTGAGAACCGCCCTGCTCAATCCGGAGCTTAGGAGGCTGGCCGGAGTCTCGGAGCTGCTCGCGGCTGCTGAGTCAGGGCATGAAATCGGCTTGCATGGTGGCAGGAATCACGCCCAGTGGCAGCTAAATGCGCAATTGTGGTCGCGCGAGCGCCTCGAGTCAGAGATCAATTGGGGGATGGATGCCTTCCGGCGGTTGCATCTGCCCCCCCCGGTGAGCTTTTCCTCTCCGGGCTGAAACGGACCGGTGGCCCTGCCGGAGGTGCTTGCGGGGATAGGGATCAATGCCTTGGCAGATCGCCGGTCGCCGGACGGGCACGCGGTTGCACGATCGGAGAAAGGCCCCGTCGCCCTGATTTCAACTCAGTTTGCAGGAGAGCCGGGCGGGGTCGGATTCGTCGAGAATGCGGTCGCCGATGGAAAGTCGGTTGCGGAGACGGTTCGCAATTTCCTGGCGCAACTTCGTGGGATCGATGCGCCGTCCTGCGTTCTCTACGACCATCCCTGTTTCGCCGGTGGAGAGGGGCAGGGCTACCTGCGAGCACTCGTTGAGGCCTGTCAGTCCGAAGGCGTCGAGTTGACGACCATTCGCGATATCTCGCGCGAGGTCCTTGCCCGGGCCGAGCCGGATCAGGTGTAACCGAGCTCCCGATCCACGGCATTGAGCTGGTCCCGCAATGAAGAGTCGATCCTTGCCATCCGTGTCTCAATCTCATCGGCCATTCGACGGTGCTCTGAGTCAGGACGCGCGTTGACGCGTGGTAGCCCGGCTGAACCTAGCTGGAGGCGGCTTGAATCAGGGCCATCGATGAATCTGGCGATCTTTTCGAATTCCTCGCCCGGCTTCAAGGCGAGTCTTTCCAGGCTGACTCTCAGTACGGGGGGCGCGCCTGTCTTTCTAAAATGCCCGAGCGTCGCCCGCTGAATAGCCATCCACTGAAAGCAAACGACTTCGGCGAGAGGGTGCGAGCGCAATTCCTCCCAGCCACGTGGCAGTGCGAAGTTCCACTGATCGAACGGATAGTCGGGGATCTGCAGCCCGCCGGGAAGTTCGTACGTGAAAAATCGCTGCGGGTTGAGCCACCCGGAAATCATGGACGGAACGGCCGAGGCGGAGCGCCTGGTAATGTGAATGAATCGGGCATCCGGAAAAACCTGCTGGACCAGATCGAGGAATAATGGTGCATGCACGGATTTGTCCACGATTCGAAGTGGTTCGGCAGAGTGACTCGAAGCGGACCTTATTCGGTTGGTGACTGAAGCAAAGGCCTTGTAGCCGGCCTTGAGGACGGGACGGAACAGGCGCGATTTCTGGAGTCTCTGGACTCCGATTGCATTGCTCCTTCTCCAGACGCTTGCCGGGACGGCATATTCGTCGAAGCGGAAATGAAAACTGGCCTTCTCTTCTCGGGTTATCTGGCGGCCGTTCCATCCCTCGAACGACCAATCATTGTTCTCCGGATGAGTGTAGGGTTGCCAGATGAAATCTGATTCCTTGGCGACCGAACGGAAACCATCGCATTCGCGAACAATTTTCTGGAGAAGCGAAGTGCCAGAGCGCGGCGCGCCGATTATGATGACCGGATCCATCCTCTTCATTTCCCTTGCCCTGTCCCGCGATCATGAGAATCGTTCCAAAGCGCCTGGGGATTGACCAAGAAATTCATCAGTAGGGCGATGGGGGTAATGACCATCAGCCCGGTGATCCGGTTCAGGGCGGCGGCGACGAAGGCCGCTGCTGGCGCCACACCGACCAGTGCTGCCAACCCGGCGGCCGTCAGTTCCGTCAAGCCCAATCCCGCCGGTGCAATACCAACAAAAGCCGAGGCAACCGGGGCGAACAGGAGCACGAGGATCTGATCGAAGGCTGCAACTTCACCGAGCGCCTGAAAGCAGAAATAGAGCCTCAACCCACCTGTGATTGCGAGCCCGAACTGGGTGGAAGCCAACGCGCCGAGATGAATGACACCTGAATTGTTGAAACCTCTTAAACCCGAAAGGGCGATCGTTGCGGCAACGGAGGCCAGGAGAGCGGCGATGAAACCGTAGGAGTGCAGTTCAAGAAAAAAGAAGCCGGCCGATGCAATGGCTGCTGCGATTCCCAGCCACGCCATTCCCACCAGCAGTGTGAGCGCAACGGCTCGCTTGTACCCGATCCCGTCAGAGGCCAGCGCGACTGTCCGCACGGCAGCGCCACCTGGCAGCGGAAGGAGATTTGCTGCGGTGCTCATGATCGTGACCACCAGGGCGCGTCCGGTATTCATTCGAACCGAACCGACACGCGCTGTGATCAGGAATACGAGGGCGTTCATGCATATCGTGACCAAGACCAATCCGACAACCATCAACCAGGCGTCGATGGCAATGTCATCAAAGAGTCCCGGTTGCGCCCTATGCGCCAGCCAGAGGCCGCCCGCAAATAGAAGCGTAGCGACGACTAGTGCGACTCGCCTGAATTCGGGCTTCTTGACGAATGCGCTTCGACTCCGAATGAGACCGAGTAACTCCTGTGTCCGTTGGGATGGATTCCGGATCATCTCTTATGGCCGACGTTGCGGATGTGCTCTACGATGAAGTCGGACGGGGAAGGTGAATTCGATATGCGTAAACGGTCTGAATTGCCGGACAAGGCTTGTGAGACGAACGACCTCAGAGCATTGAAGTCGAAGCTGCACAGCAGAGCGAGATCACCGATCCCTTCTTGCCTTTCGGTTGTATCCCGCAGCAGTAGGGTCGGTTTGCCAAGGTAGTGCAGCTCTTCCTGGTTGCTTCCGCCGTCCGTTATGACGAATGCGGCACCTCTCAGGAGCTGGACGAACGGGATGTACGACATCCGGTTCCGAGTGCGGATCCCAGGCAACGAATCAATCGAATCCCGCAGCCCATAGTGTGCCAACCGCTTTTCCGTCGCCGGATGCAGAATGAATTCCACGTTGACCTTTGTGGCGATCCAGGCCAGGGCTTTCGCCAGCCAGCGCATTCTTTGGCGTGAGAAGATGTTCTCGAATCGGTGGATGGATACCACGCAGTAAGGCATGATAGGTTGCGGGTCTGGAATCAGAACCGCGCTGGCAAGCGCATGGCGAAGCGAGTCGAGCAGGGTGTTTTCCCGAGTATCGACTAGCAGGCCCCGTTGTCCAGGGAGATTGCCAGCCGCCCAGGACCCGGGTGCATAGTGAAGCTGAGTAAAGCGGGAGACCAGAATCCGCGTCAGCTCCTCTGGGAAGGGGTCAGTGAGTTTGAACGACCGCAGGCCGGCTTCGATGTGTGCTACCGGGCACCCTGCCAGTCGACCGGCTATCGCTCCCGCCAGCGTCGAAACAGTGTCGCCATGGACGAGCACGAGGTGCGGGTTGCCCGATCTGTCACGAAGAATACGGTCCCTGAGTCTGAACAATCGAAGCACGACTTGCGGTAGCCAGAGCAGCATTTTTCCGATTCCGCTGATTTCCGTGCCCGGGAAGAGTTCTGTTGGTTTCGTTTCAATCTCGAAATCCGCAAGAATCTCGGGGATCGTGATCTGGTGTTGGCCCGTCAGAACCAGCTGATACGGGTGCTCGTGCGCTTCGAGACTTCGGAGAACGGGGGCCATCTTGATGGTTTGCGCCCGGGTGCCAAGAACCACGGTAACAGCCCGCTCTTTAGTGCCAAGCCATCTTCGCAGGGATCTGCCGCGCGGATAGCTGGATCTGGTTCCGGCTTCTTCCCGCGCGATTGTCATTCAGTAAGCTCCCTTGAGATCGTTGACATACAGGCTAGGTACCCAAGTTTTCTGGGGGGGGTCATGCCAATCGAGATTGGGTGTGGCTCAATCAAGAATCGCGTTCTTCGGGCTATTTCGTGTCGACAAGGGATGTGACGACTTTTCGGAAATAGGGCATGTCCCCTTCGATCAGCAAGCATTCCGTATTGTCGAGCAATTGCGAGAAAGTGTCTCGTTCGTTATCGATAGCGTCCCGTACCTGGTTCGTGTCGTGCAGGTAGTCGAATGCGCAAAACAAGGGGCTGTTCATGAACGTGAACTCGGTCCGGTTGGAAGCCGTCAGTAGGGAGTGTGCTGTGTCCGACTCGATTGGTCTTGTCGAACAGGTGGGCGAACGTCTCAGAAAGACGACGTGGGTGGCTTGCGTGGGTTGCGCCATTTTTTGCTCACCGACATGCGAACAGATGGGGATGCGTTTGGTGGGGCCGAAGTTGCCGTAAAAGGGAATATTCCTGAACAGCCATTGAGAGCCCCTCGAGCCCAGGCTGGAAAGTTCGCTCGGAGATACATTGGTTGCCGTATAGGGGCAAGCATAGATGTTTCTCCCGTCGGTGGCCACAAGGTCGTCGCCAAAAAGTTTGCATGGTCCGTTCAGAGTCAGGTCAAAAGAAGTAGTCGACTTGCCGGTGTTCGAGAGCCCGACTGCGACCACGCACGCCGTGTCACTCTGTATCGCTGCTGCATGCAGCAGTGCAAAGTGCTTTAGGAGGAGTTGGATATTCAGGAGGTCCCTGAGGAGCCAACCCACCGAATGCATATTCCCCAATGTCATGCGACCCAGCTTGTGATACGTCGGGTTGACTTCGAGGGTGGCGCGTCCCGGTTGGTTCGTATAACTGCACTCGATCTTTGCGAACCGGCTGATCGGCACCTCGATGGATATCTTATTCCTAGCATCACGTCGATATAGTTTTCCAGCCGGAATCAGCTTGTTATCCTGAGGTGTTCTGACTTGATAAGCCAGGTTGATCCCGGCCTCTCGACCCTCCACTCGTATTTTCGGCAGTTCGCTGATTCGACTGCAGGCAAGCGGGAAGTTAGGGATTCTCTGCCGATTTGACCGGAGGTTTAGCACGCCTGGGATCAGGTCGATTTCGAATTCAGCGCTTTCCGTGTTGGCAGTCATTGGCGAGTGTTCGGATATCCGCTCATGGTGAGGTCGCAAGTTTCCGTCGTGCGAGCTCGTTCAAGGTCGGTCTTGGTAGATCAAGGTCGTTATCTGTTCGGAAATGAGGCCGATCAGGAAAATTATGACGGCCGCGCTCATCAGGAGTACTGTCATGTTCGTGAAGCGGCCCATCTCGAGGAAAGTATAGATGTAGTATCCCAGTCCGATCAGGAAGAACACCCCACTGGCTGGAAGGAATAGCTTGAGAGGCGAATAGAGCGTGGCGATTTTGAAAATGATCAGCAAAAATCGTATGCCGTCTCGTATGGGGCGAATATGGCTCCTCCCCGTACGCTGAGCAGTCTGGATCTCGACGAATTCCACTGGAAAGCCCGAACGCATGAATGCCATGGTGATGGTGGTCGGGTAGGAAAATCCGTTGGGTAGCAGGTACAGGAACTTCCGAAATTTTCTGGAGCGCACGGCGCGAAAGCCAGAGGTGAGATCTGGAATCGTGTGGCCGGTGACGATCGAGGCGACGAGATTGTAGATGCCGTTGGCCATCAGGCGTCCGGCGTTGGCGTGGGAGCTGGCGCTGGAACGCGCGCCCACGACCATGTCGAAGCCCTGGTCAAGCTTTTCGAGCAGGCGCGGGATGTCGGTCGAGTCGTGCTGACCGTCGCCGTCGAGGAAAACCAGGATTTCTCCTGTTGCTCTGCGGGCGCCGCGTTTGACGGCCGCACCGTTGCCGAGTGCGTGCGGGTGGCGCTCCACAGTGGCGCCGGCTTTCTGGGCGATTTCTGCCGTTTCGTCGGTGGAGCCATCGTCGACGACGATGATCTCGGCTTCCGGCAGATGCTTGCGTACGCCTTCGACGACCTGTCCGATGGCGGCTTCTTCGTTCTTGGCCGGGATGATGACCGAAATGCTGCCTGGGGCTGGTTCCATGCTCGCCTGCGTTATCTAGAGTTGCGCGTCTGTTTCCTGCGCCGGGAAGGCACCCTTGACATCGTAGACGACGTGGCGCGGCTGGGCCAGTGTTTTGATGGCCTGGATGCCGTTTTCGATGAAGCAGTTGTGGGCGACGGCGATGACGATGCCGCCGTAGGTGCCGGCCTGTGGTGTGTTGACCATTTCGATGCCGTACTCGTCGCGGGCGTATTCGGCTTCCACCCAGGGGTCGTAGACATCGACTTTGATGTCGTAGGTCTGGAGTTCGCGGACGATGTCGATTACGCGCGTGTTGCGGATGTCGGCGCAGTTTTCCTTGAAGGCCAGGCCCATGACCAGCACGCGGGCGTCGCGAGTGTCGATGTCCTTTCGGATCATGTGCTTGACCAGCTCGCCGGCGATGTAGCGGCCCATGCCGTCGTTGATGCGCCGGCCGGCCAGGATTACCTCGGGGTGGTAATCCACCGCTTCGGCCTTGTAAGTCAGGTAGTAGGGGTCGACACCGATGCAGTGGCCGCCGACCAGGCCTGGCCGAAAGGGCAGGAAATTCCACTTGGTGCCGGCGGCTTCCAGGATTTCCGTGGTGTCGAGATTCAGGCGGTTGAAGATCAGCGCCAGTTCGTTGACCAGGGCGATGTTGAGGTCGCGCTGGGTGTTTTCGATGACCTTGGCGGCCTCGGCCACGGCGATTGAGCTGACGCGGTGGGTGCCGGCCTCGACGACGCTGTTGTAGAGCGCGTCGACGAACTCGGCGGCTTCGGGGGTGCTGCCGGCTATGATCTTGACTACGTTGCGCAGGCTGTGGGCGGTGTCGCCGGGGTTGATGCGTTCGGGGCTGTAGCCGACGAAGAAATGTTGGCTGGTTGGCTGGTTAGCTGGTTGGCTTGTTGGGGTCGGCTCGCCTTCGGCTTTGCCGTCCGGCCCGCTGTTCCAGGCGCAATGGAGGCCGCTTTCGTTTTCCAGTATGGGGATGCAGACTTCTTCGGTGCAGCCGGGGTAGACGGTGGCTTCGAAGATGACGAGGTCGCCGGGTTTCAGGTGGGGCGCGATGGCCTTGCAGGCGCCTTTCAGCGGCGACAGGTCGGGCCGTTTGTTGAGCGTGACCGGTGTGGGGACGGCGACGATGTAGACCTGGCAGTCGGCCAGGTCTTCGGTGTTGGCGCTGAAGCTCAGCTGCGTTGCGCCGGCGAGCAGCTCCGGGGTGACCTCGCGCGTGGCGTCCTTGCCCGCCTGGAGTTCGCTGATGCGCCTCGTGTTGATGTCGTAGCCGAGGGTCGGCTGGCGTTCGCCGAAGGAGATGGCCAGCGGCAGGCCGACGTAGCCCAGGCCGATAATGGCAATCCGGGTCTCGTCGGGACGGGACAAGTGGTCATTCATTGGCTTGAATTCGGACGTCTGAAAACCGGGACGAAGTGTATGACAGAAAACCGCCAAGGGCCACAGGAGCTATTTTCCGGTCCTGATGCGAGGGTATATTTTTCGGAAAAACATAAAGTTACAAAGCTTTTGTGATGTGCTTCACAATCTGCTATTGTCAACGCCTTGAAGGCGGCTGACTTGGGAGGTGGCTGCAATGCTGACTCGCGTAAGCACTCCGGTGAGGGAAAATGAGGATCATCAGCCGATGACACGGGACAGGGATCTGCTCGGCCCGGCAAGGGATCTATGGAAGGGCGTCGGTGGTGACGAACTGTCGAGCATGCTGCTCGATGTTATGCCGGGCATCTTCTACCTGGTGGATACGCGCGGGCGGATTCGATTGTGGAATACCCACCTTGAAGCCATGACCGGCTACAGCGGCGATCACATCGCCCGCATGTCCGTACTGGAGTTCTTTGCCGAGGCCGACCGGGATTCGGTCGAACTCGCGCTGGAAAAATGCCTGGTGGACGGCCAGTCGGCGATCGATGCATCGGTTTTGACCGCGCGTGGTGCGAGCCCGCCGCATCATTTCCAGGGCCGCAGGGTCGAGCTCAACGGCGAGCAGATGGTCGCCGGCGTGGCGCTGGATGTCTCGCGCCTGAAGGCCGTGGAGGCCGACCACGCCCGGCAGCGCATCCAGCTCGAGCGCCTGGCCAACCATGTGCCCGGTGCGGTCTACCAGCTTCAGCGCGACGTCGATACAGGCCGGCTGTGGTTTCCCTATGCCAGCGCCAAGTTCCACAAGGTGTTCGGGTCCGACTTTTCTGCGGTGGCGGAAGATGCGATGCCGTTGTTCGAGCGCATCCACGAGGCCGACCACGATCGAGTGATGAGCGCCGTCAGTCGCAGCGCCGAGACGCTGGAGCCGTTTTTCGAGCAATTTCGAATGTTCCCCATGAATCGGCCGAGAAACGAGCAAAACCTCGAGTGGGTGGAAGTCGATTCCGGGCCGGAGAAATTGTCCGACGGAAGCGTCGTGTGGCACGGCTTCGCGCGGCTGGTGACCAAGCGCCGGCAACTCGAGCGCAAACTCACGCGGCTGGCCTACTATGATGATCTGACCGGTCTGCCCAACCGGGCCCACCTGCAGTCGACCCTGCGGGACGAGATTGCCATCGCGGCCTCGGCGCGCGAAGAACTGGCCGTACTCTATCTCGACCTGGACAATTTCAACGACATCAACGATGCCTGGAGCCACACCGCCGGCGATCGCCTGCTCAAGGAAGTGGCCGAGCGGCTGGATTCCCTGCTTGGCGACGACGGCCTGCTTGGACGCGTCGGCGGTGACGAGTTCCTGATCATCCTGCGGGGGCGTGGCGTGCGCAGCCGGGCCGAATCCCTGGGCGACGAGATCTGCCGCACCATGGAAGCCCCCATGCGGATCGACGAGCGCCAGGTTCGCATGACGATTTCCATCGGCATCAGCCTGTTTCCGGACGATGCGGATTCGGCCGAAGACCTGGCTCGGCATGCCGATGCCGCGGTTTATAAAGCCAAGTCGCTGGGGCCGGGTCGTTGGGCGAGGTACTCGCGCAAGTTGACCGAGGCGGCGCGTGCCCGTCGCTATCTTGAAACCGAATTGCGCAATGCCATCGAGCGCGAGCAGATCCAGGTGGCCCTGCAGCCGATCGTTGCACTGGCCGACGGCAGGCGGGTTGCCGTCGAGGCGCTGGCTCGCTGGTACCACTGGGAGGACGGCTGGCTCTCGCCGGATCGGTTTGTCGCCATGGCCGAAAAGCGCGGACTGGTGGCGGCACTGGGTGAACAGGTCTATCGGCGTGCCATGCAGGCCGTGGCGGGCATGGACGGCACCAACCTGGCCATCAACGTGGCCCCCGGCCAGCTGCAGGATCCGGATTTCTGCGTGCGCTTGCTCGAGATGGGCGAAAAGGCCGGTCTCGGGCCGGAGCGAATCGAAGTCGAGATTACCGAGCGCGCCTTCATGCGTGACAGTACCGACACGCTCAAGCAGATCAACCGGCTTCGCGAGGCCGGAATCAGTGTGACCATCGACGATTTCGGCGCGGGGTTTTCCTCGCTGGGGTACCTGCGGCGCCTGCCGGTGCAGCACCTGAAGATCGACCGTATGTTCGTGCGCCACATCGAGGACGACAACGCCAGCGCGGCCATCGTCCGCGCGGTGACGAGCCTGGCGCACGACCTGGGCATGGCCGTCACCGCCGAGGGCGTGGAGACTGCCGCAGAAGCGGATTTCGTGCGAAGCGTGGGCTGCGACTACGCCCAGGGCTGGTACTACGGACGGCCGGATTTGGTGGAGTAGTCAGGTTGGCTGGTTAGCTGGTTGGCTTGTTTCCGCGTTCTGGAAACGCTATTCCATCCTGTCATCCCGGAAACGCCTCTCCAGACTGTCGTCCCGGAAACGCCGCAGGCGTTATCCGGGATCTCGCACGGTTCGAGTGGCACTCAGTTGAAGCCCGGACGACAGGTGAGGGGGCTTTACGCGGGCTCTCCGGCCGGGACGGCGCGGGACTCGGGTGCGCGCCGCGCCCGCCACTGGCATTGCAGGCAGCGGGCGATGGGGTCGACCTGGCGCGACGCTTGGCTGGCAAGGAGCGATTCGGCCGGCGGTGCCACGTGGTCCGGGTTGCTGGCGGTACGGAATCCCAGGCGCTCCCAGACCTTTTCATGGAAGAAGTAGGCAATGGTGTTGACGGCCGGCTCGATCATGGCCACGGCGCCGCCAAGGGCCAGGCTGCCGGTCATCAGGTAGACGACGGCGAAGGCCACGGTCATGTGCATGATGGCGAATGTGAAAGTTTTCCGGCTGGCCATTTTCGATATCTCGTGGAGCTTGAATTGGAACAATAACGATTCTCGCTCATACAGACAAATGATTATCGGGATTGTTTCAATAGCATCAGTCTATTGACCGGTTGTGAGGCGGCAACTCACGGATGACCCGGCTCGCCGTCTGGCGTAGCATTTCGCCTCACACCGCTATCTGAAGGCCGACGCCATGACCGAATCCCTCGAAATCCGCCCGGCGCGACACGGCGATGAGCTGCTCCTGCTCGATCTCATTCGCGAGCTGGCCGTCTACGAAGAACTGGCCGACGAGGTGGCGGCTACGCCGGATGATCTGGCCGAATCGCTGTTCGGCGCGAGCGCGGTGGCCGAGGCGGTGGTTGCCGAGTGGGACGGCGAGCCGGTGGGTTTCGCGCTGTTCTTCCGTAATTACTCCACCTTCGTCGGGCGCCCGGGCCTGTACCTGGAAGACCTGTTCGTGCAAGAGCCGTATCGCGGCAAGGGCATCGGCAAGGCACTGTTGCTGCACCTGGCCGGCATTGCCAGGGCGCGCAATTACGGTCGCATGGAGTGGAGCGTGCTCGACTGGAACCATCCGGCTATCGATTTCTACAACAGCCTCGGGGCGCGGCCGATGTCGGAGTGGACGGTGTTCCGGCTCGACGAGAAGGCGCTGGCGGATTTGTAACCGCGTTCGATGCGCTCCCGCATCCCACGAATGCTGTCGTCCCGGAAACGCCGGAGGCGTTATCCGGGATCTCGCAGGGACCGTTTGGAACTGAGTTGAGGCCGTGCCTGAAGTTAAGTGCGAGGTCCCGGATATTCTCTATGCGAATTCCGGGACGACAGATTGGGGGGGCAGCTTAAGCGTGCATTAAGGCAGAATGTGGCACACTGCGTATCTCCAATTAAACGAAAAATCGGGCGCGATCGTGTCGACTTCGCAGGATGTCATTTCGGAAGGGGAGGTGACGAGGATGCTTTCGGAGCTGCGTGAGCAGCCCGATACGATTGATCGCATCCTGCCCTTGATCTACGACGACCTGCGCGAAGTCGCACGCTGTCAGCAGGCGCGTTTCGGATCCACCCCCACGCTGCAGACCACCGAGCTGGTGCACGAGGCCTTTCTGAAGCTGCGTAACAGCGCTGATCAGAACATCCGCAACCGGATGCATCTCAAGCGCCTCAGCTCCCTGGCCATTCGCCAGCTCATCGTCGACCATGCCCGCAGCAAGCTGGCGGCCAAGCGCGGCTCCGGCCAGACGCCCTTGAGCCTCAATGAGGAACTGGCAGGTGCCGCCAACGGCAGCGAGGAGACGGTGCTGATGATCGACGAGGCCCTGGCCCGCCTCGAGGAAGCCAACCCCAGATTGGCCGAAGTGGTCATCGCGCGCTTTTTCGGCGGCCAGACGGCCGACGAGATTGCCGAAATGCTCGATGTTTCCGTGCGCACGGTGCAGCGCGACTGGGAGCGCGCCCGCGCCTGGCTGCTGGTGGAAATGCAGAGCTGAGGCGTTGTGGACCGGACTGATCGCAAGCCCACCGGACGCCTGACTCCAACCCGCCGGCGTCTGCTCGACCGCCTGCTCGACGATCTTTTTGATCGCCCCGAAAACGAACGCGAAGCCGCGCTGGCGCAGGTGCGCCAACGCGCGCCGCGACTGGGCGCCTGGCTGGAGCGCCTGCTGGCCGCCAGCACGGAACCCGGTGGCCTGCTCGACGAATCCGCTCGCCCGCTGGTTGCCGACGCTCTGGATGCGAAAACGCGCGGGAGTGAACCGGCGCTGGAACCGGGCACGCGCCTGGGGCCGTGGCGACTGACCGAGCTGGTCGGTACCGGCGGCATGGGCGAGGTCTACCGGGCCGAGCGCGCCGACGGTACTTTCCGTATGCAGGTGGCCGTCAAGCTGATTCGCAGCCACAGCGACGACCTGGCGCGCCTGCTGACCTACGAGCGCCAGACCCTGGCGATGCTCAATCATCCCGGAATCGCCCGCCTGCTCGACGGCGGGGTCACCGAAGACGGGCGGCCCTACCTGGTGATGGACTGGGTCGAGGGCGAGACGCTCGACGAGTGGATTGAGAATCAGCGCCCGGAGCCGGCCGAAATACTGCGCATTTTCCGGGAAGCCTGCGAGGCTGTCGCCGCGGCCCACCGCGAGCTGGTTGTCCATGGCGACATCAAGCCGGCCAATCTCAAGGTGACCGATAGTGGGCGGGTGTGCCTGCTGGATTTCGGCGTGGCCCGGCTACTCGATCGAGACTTTCAGACGGACCTGCCGGCGGCGGTGACGCCGGGCTTCGCGGCACCGGAAGTGCTCGAAGGCCAGTCGGTTTCCACGGCGGCGGATATCTATGGCCTGGGCGCGCTGCTGCACTGGCTGGTTTACGGTTGTTCGCCGGAGCGCCGGGCGGATCGGCGAGTCGCCGCCCGCTGGCGCGGCTACCGGCGCCGGCGGGATCTCGATGCCATCGTCGCGCGCGCCACCGATGCCGACCCGGCCATGCGCTATGCCACGGTCAACGCCCTGGCTCTGGACGTCGGTCGGCTGCGGGAAGATCTACCCGTTCGCGCTCGCCGCGTGGGTCTGGTTGAACGCACCATCCTGTGGTCGCGCCGCCATGTCGTCGGTGCGGCACTCGGCGCCCTCGCGGTCGTATTGCTCGTCGGCGGCGTGTCGGCCGTCGCCTGGCAGGCCCGCGTAGCGGCGGTCGAGCGCGATCTCGCGCGCGCCGAGGCGGCGCGGTCCAATGCCCTGCGCGAGCACCTGACCCTGCTGTTCCGCGAAGTCGGCAGTTTGTCGGAAGACACCGAGAATTTGACCGCGCGTGAGCTGCTCGATCGAACCGCCGATGTTGCGGGCGAGTGGCTGGCCAATGATCCGGACCTGCGCCAGCAGGTCAACGCCGTGCTGGGCGAGATCATGATCGCGCTCAACGATTACTCCGCGGCCGAGCCACTGCTGGCCGATTTTGCCGAAAGCGACGAAGGGACGAACAACCCGCTGCTGCACTCCATTGCACTGCTGGACATGGCGCAGGTCCATCATCGCAAGGGCCGGGTGCAACCGGGCCTGGCGGCCGCCGAAAAGGCGGTGGCCATTCTCGAGTCGCTGCCGGGCACGCATCCGGCGCGGATGTCCGATGCGCTTCAGATCCGCGGCCGGATCCGGCGCGACCTGGGCCAGTGGGAAGGTGCGCTGTCGGATCTCGAGCGCGCGCGCGAACTCGCGCTGGACGTTTCGGCCGGCCCGCGCCCGCTGATGGCGCGGGCGGAAAACAACCTGGCCACGACCCTGCTCATCGGCGGCCGGCTGGAAGCCGCCGCGCAGCATTTCGAGGCGGCCGAGGCATTGTGGTTGGCGCTCGACCGTGGCGACGCCAGCGACGCGCTGTCGGTGACGGCCAATCTTGCCTCGGTGCTTGATCGACTGGGCCGTACCGAGGAAGCCGAGCAGCGCCTCAAGCGCGTCATCGAAATTCGGAAGGAACAATACGGCCCGTCAGGAGCAATGGCCGCGGCCCGGCTCAACCTGGGGCGGCTGCTGGTGGTTCGCGGCGCCCTGGACGAAGCTGAAACGAACCTGCGGCGTTCCAGTGAGGTGTTCGCGCGTTTTATCGGCGACGAGACGCCGGATTACGCCGCCGCCCAGTTGGGGCTGGGCGAGCTCGCGGAAGCCCGTGGTGATCTGGAGCGGGCCCGGGAGCGCTACCTGCGCTCGCGCGAGATCATGACCGGGTTGCTCGGAGAGCGTCATCCTTACAGCCTGCAGACGCGATTGTCCGTGCTCAACGTACGGCGTCGACTCGAAGGTGAGTTCGACCCGGAGGCCTATGCCACGCTCGCGGCCGATGCGGAGGCGGCCGGAGGCGCCGCCCGTTCGGTGCTTTCCTCCATTACCTGTGATCGTGCCCGGTTCGAGATGGAGCGCGGAAGGCGGGAAGCGGCCCTGGCGCAGGCCCGCCAGTGCCTGGAATTGCGCGAGAGTCTCGGGCTCGGCGGCTGGCGCATTACCGAGGCCCGGGCGTTGATCGCCGCGGCCGATTCGCCCGCCGGGCCCAGCGGGGAGGGATCCAGCGAAGTGATCGAGCGCCTCGCGCAGGAAATGAATCCCGATCATCCGGCCGTCACCTGGTTCGGGCGCCGCTTGAGTTCCGGATCGTGACCCTCATTCAATAGGCAGCGAACCAAGTTTCCCCAGGCGGTTGCAGGCATGAAATTCAAGGATTACTACAAGACGCTGGGCGTCGAACCGGACGCCTCGGCCGATGACATCAGAAAGGCCTACCGCAAGCTGGCGCGCAAGTACCATCCCGACCGCAACAAGGAATCGGGATCGGAGGACCGGTTCAAGGAAGTCGGCGAGGCCTACGAGGTTCTCAAGGACTCTGAAAAGCGCAAGCAGTATGACCAGCTGCGTGCCGGCGGCTGGCGCGGGGGCGAGGACTTTCAACCGCCGCCGGGCTGGTCGGGCGGCGCCGGCGGGCAGGCGCGCGGTGGCCAGGGTTTTGGCGACTTCGGCGATTTCAGCGATTTTTTCGAAACCCTGTTCGGCGGCGGTCTGGGCGGTATGGGCGGTGGCATGGGTGGGCGTGCCCGCCGCCAGGCACGAGCCAAGGGCCGCGATATCACCGCCAGTGTCGAGATTGACCTGGATACCGCCTTTCACGGCGGCAAGCGCCGCATCACCCTCGATCGCGGCGGCCAGCGCCAGAACCTGGATGTGAACATTCCGGCCGGCGTCACGCCCGGGCGAAAGATCCGCCTGTCCGGGCAGGGCGAGCCGGGCGTCGGCGGCGGTCCCTCCGGCGACCTGTACATGGAGGTGAAGATCGCGCCGCACCCGCTTTTCCGTCTGGAGGGTCGCGACATCCATCTCGATCTGCCCATTGCGCCGTGGGAAGCCGCGCTGGGCGCGGAAGTGCGCGTTCCCACGCTCGGCGGCAAGGTCACCACCAAAGTCCCCGCCGGCTCGTCCAGCGGCAAACGCCTGCGCCTGAAAGGCCGAGGCCTGCCCGGCAAGCCCGCTGGCGACCAGATCGTCAACCTCAAGGTGGTCGTGCCCGAGCCCAAGACCGAGCGGGAGCGGGAGCTCTATGAAGAGTTGGCTGAAGCCAGCGGCGAAAATGTCCGGAAGGGGCTGTGACTGAAAATCAAAACCTTTGAAACGCAAAGACGCAAAGCAGCAAAGGACGCAAAGAGAAACAAAACCCAAAAATTGAACACCAATAACCACGAAAAACACGGAAGCCACACTGTTTTCCGTTGTCATCTGTTTTTTATATTTTCCAATCTTGGCGTTCTTTGCTGCTTCGCGTCTTTGCGTTTTAAAGATTTTCCCTGACGACCTTGATGATCGGAAACCGACTTTCCTAAAACCTCCCGTCCTTCCCCGGGCATAATGGGGGCCCTTCCATACGCCAAGGTATGCCGTGACCGAAGCCACCCCCGCCGCCTACCCAAACATCTTCCGTCCGCTCGATCTCGGGCATGTGACGCTGCCCAACCGGATCCTGATGGGTTCGATGCATACGGGGCTGGAGGACCGGTTGTGGAACTGGCCGAAGCTGACTGCCTACTTTGTCGAGCGTGCCCGTGGCGGCGCCGGGTTGATGGTGACCGGCGGTATCGCCCCCAATCGGCGCGGCTCGCTGGCGCCGCTGGCCTCCAAGCTCACCAACCGGCTCGAGGCCCGTCGGCATCGGCGCATGACCGAAGCAGTCCACGAAGCCGGCGGGCGCATCTGCATGCAGATCCTGCATGCCGGGCGCTATGCCTATCATCCGTTCTCGCTCGCGCCTTCGGCCATCCAGGCGCCGATCAATCCCTTCAAGCCCAGGGCGCTGACCTCGAAGGGTGTCGAGAAGCAGATTCGGCATTTCGTGCGCGCGGCGAAACTCGCGCAGCGTGCCGGCTACGACGGCGTGGAGGTGATGGGCTCGGAAGGCTATTTCATCAACCAGTTCCTGGTGCCGCGTACCAACAAGCGAACCGACGAGTGGGGTGGGGCGTTCAAAAATCGCATGCGCATTGCCGTCGAAATCGTGCGGCGTACGCGCGAGGCGGTGGGCAGTGACTTCATCGTCATCTATCGCCTGTCCATGCTCGACATGCTCGAAGACGGCAATAGCTGGGAGGAAGTGGTCGAGCTGGGCAAGGCCATCGAAGCCGCGGGTGCGAGCATCATCAACACCGGCATCGGCTGGCACGAGACGCGCATACCCACGATCGCCACGTCCGTGCCGCGCGCCGGCTATGCCTGGGTCACGCGCAAGTTCCGCGACACGGTAAAGATTCCGCTGGTGACCACCAACCGGATCAACATGCCGCACACCGCCGAGGAAGTGCTCGAGCGTGGCGATGCCGACATGGTGTCGATGGCACGGCCCTTCCTGGCCGACCCGGAGTGGGTCAACAAGGCGCGAGCAAAGCGCGCCGACGAGATCAATACCTGCATCGCCTGCAACCAGGCCTGCCTGGACCACGTATTCGAAAACAAGAAGGCGAGCTGCCTGGTCAACCCACGCGCCGGGCACGAGACCGAGCTGATCATCCGCCCGGCGGAGAAGAAGAAGCGCGTGGCGGTTGTCGGCGCCGGTCCGGCCGGCCTGGCCGCGGCCACCACGGCTGCCGAGCGCGGTCACGATGTCGTGCTGTTCGAGGCCATGGACCGTATCGGCGGTCAGTTCAACATGGCCAAGCGCATTCCCGGCAAGGAAGAGTTCGTTGAGACGCTGAGATACTTCGGCCGACAGATCGAGCTCAACAACGTCGACCTGCGCTTGAATACGAAGGTTGATGTGGCGGACCTGAAAGAAGAAGGCTTCGACGAGGTGATCGTCGCCGCCGGAGTGCTGCCGCGCGATCCGGGGATTCCCGGCGAGGATCATCCATCGGTGCTCGGCTACATCGACGTGCTGCTGCACGACAAGCCAGTGGGCAAGCGCGTTGCCGTCATTGGTGCCGGCGGCATCGGCTTCGACGTTTCCGAGTTCCTGGTCCACGGCGCGGTGCCGGGCGAGCCCGATCCCGACGAACCCACGCCGGAGAATTTCTTCGAGCAATGGGGCGTGGATATGTCGATCGAGCGACGTGGCGGCGTCGAGGGGCTCGAGCCCGACTTCCACGAACCGGCGCGGGAGGTCTACCTGCTTCAGCGCAAGACCACCAAGCACGGCAAGGGCCTGGGCAAGACCACCGGCTGGATCCACCGCAAGTCGCTCAAGGAGTTCGGCGTGAACATGCTCGGCGGGGTGAGCTACGAATCCATCGACGACGAGGGCCTGCACATCCGCATCGACGATGAACGGCGGGTGCTGGAAGTCGACAACATCGTCATCTGCGCCGGCCAGCTCTCGCGCACCGAACTGGTCGAGCCGCTGGAGGCCGCGGGCATGAACGTCCACGTCATCGGCGGCGCCCACATCGCCGCCGAACTGGATGCCAAGCGCGCCATCGCGGAGGGCACCCGTCTCGCGGCCGAGCTTTAGGCCGGGCAGGAAAACCTTTGGAACGCAAAGACGCAAAGCAGCAAAGAACGCTAAGAAATAAAAAGCAACAAGGCAGGTAACCACGGAAGAACTGTAAGGCTGGTGTTAACCCAGTTCGGTGTTTCTTGGTTTTCTTTTGATCATTCAACTTTTTGTTTTTCTTTGCGTTTTAAAGATTTTTATCCCGCTCAGTCGTCCGCCGCGGATGCGACTGCAACCTATGCCAACCGCGCGCCCGGCGCATCGACTGGGGACATGATGGCGGTGGCCGCCAGCCCGGGCTTTTCGAAGGCCTCGACCATGGCTGGTGCGGCGACATGGGCTTCCGGGGCACTGCCGAACCAGGCGAAAACGCTTGGCCCGGAGCCGGACAGGCTGGCGCCCAGGGCCTGGTGATCGAGCGCTGCTTGCTTGACGGTCTCGAAGCCGGGAATCAGGCCGGCGCGTCGCGGCTCGACCAGCACGTCCTTCAGGCCCGCGCGGATCAGGTCGAGATCGTTGCCGTAACAGCCCGCCAGGACGCGCGCCAGGTTGGCCTGGGCGGCGGTGATATCGGTCAGTTTGAACGGTGCCTCCAGTGCTTGCCGGGTTGCCCGCGTTTCGATCGTCATTTCCGGTGTGACCACGACGGCCGTCAGTCCGTCGGGCACGGGAATGCGAATCAGGTCGGCGCCGGCGGCCAGCAGCAGGCCGCCGAGTAGCTGCGGCCCCACGTTGTCGCCGCAGTCGGCGCCCGAAGCCACCCGTTCGCCTTCCAGTGCGTAGGGGTAGAGCGCTGAATGCGCCAGCGGTTCGTCGAGCAGCGCGTTCGCGGCCACCACGGCCGCCACGGCACTGGCCGCCGAGCCGGCCAGCCCCGATGCCAGCGGGATGCCCTTGTCGATGAGGAGTTCGATGCCGGCGTCCGGCGCGTGGTCGGCCAACAGCGAAGCCACGGCGCGCGAAGCGGTGTTTTCGTCGCAGGCGGTTGGCAGGTCGGTGGCCACGCCCGTGATCTCGACGATGCGTACACCCGGTTCGTTGGCAAGGCGCGCCGTAACGCGATCACCAGGGCCTTCAATGGCATGCCCGAGCAGGTCGAAGCCGACGGCGACATTGCCGACGCAGGCGGGGGCGGTTGCCGTTGCGGTTGTCGTTGCCGTTCGATTGTTTGTCATCGTGCTCTGCTCCGCGATTTCTTTCGACGGTTCGCTGGTTGGCTTGTTTGCTTGTTGGCTAGTTCGACATCCGAGCGATCAGGAGAGCGGCCTCGCCGCGTGATCCCTTGAGACAGACTGACAGGTCGACGCTCAGGTCGGTGGCATCTCGGCATTTGCGGCGTAGCCGCCCCGCAATGCCATCCGCGCCGAACCAGCCAACCAGCAAACAAGCGAACCAGCGAACCAGTCGTCCGGCTAGCGTCTACCAGCCAATATAAGTCTCCGCGTATCTACGTGTAATTGATCCAGATGACGGATGTGCCGAACATGATCGCCGCGGCGGTGACGGCTGCCACGGCCGGTTTCCAGCCGTGGGCCTTGAGTTCGGAGGGTTGCACGGTTGTCGCTAATGCCGCCATGGCCATGGCGAAGGCGAACATCGAGGCCTGGGCCACCACGGTCAGGAATCCATTCCAGAGTGCATGATCGGGGCCGAGCAGGGCATCGACGCCGCTGCGTACACCCGAGAGCAGGATGAAAGCGACGATGAACAGCGGCAGGCTGACTTTAGTCGAGCCGCCTTCGTGCCGACGCGAATACAGCCAGACGAGGCCGGGGATCATGACCAGCATGCCGGCGTTGCGCATCAGCTTGGCCACGGTGGCGGCCACCAGCGTGCCCTCGGATTCCCAGGCTTGTTCATGCAGGGCCGCGGCGGCGGTGACCTGGGCGGTGTCGTGGATGGCCACGCCCATGACGAAGCCGATCTCCTGCGGTGTCTCGAACAGGTGATTCAACGCCCAGGGGTAGAGCAGCGTCGCGGCAAGGCCGATCAGTGCGATGCAGGCGATGGCATAGCAGATCTCGTCGCTTTTCGCCTTCAGTCCGGGTGCGGTGGCGGCAATGGCCGAGGCGCCGCAGATGGACGTTCCGGCGGCCAGCAGAATACCCAGTCGTGGTGCGGCACCGGCCAGGCGGGCGAGCAGCAGGGTCACGCCCAGCCCCACCAGCACCACCAGGATCACCAGCGGCAGGGCCTGCGCACCGAGTTGCCCGAGATCGGCGAGGCTCAGGCGCAAGCCGATCAGCGCCACGGCGGTCTTGAGCAAGGGGCCGCGGGCGAAATCCAGCCCCGGCTTCCAGGCAGGCCGACGCTGGACCGGTCCGGCCAGTACAAGCCCGGTGACGATGGCTACGAGCATCATGCTCAGCGGCAGCGAACCCACCGGCGGCGGCAACAGGGCGACCAGGCGCACCACCACCCAGGCGCCGACGGCAATGCCCAGGGCGAGCGTCAGCCCCGAGAGCTTGTCGGAAGCGGTCATTATCGTGAAGTCAACGCAAGTACAAAGGCATGATAGGTTATTCGACATCATGAGTTTGCTGGTTGGCTTGTTTGCTGGTTAGCTGGTTCGGCATCCGCGAGAATTGGAGGGCGGCGGTGCCGCGAACGCTCTGGTGCTTACCGAGCGAAAAATGCCCGCCAAACGTCTCGCGGCGCAGCCGCCCCGCAAGGCCATGGGAACCGAACCAGCCAACCAGCCAACCAGCCAACAAAAACGGTAGAACGGATTCAAATGGACACAAAACAGAGCATCGTCGAAAACTGGTTGCCGCGTTATACCGGCACCGAGCTGGGCGACTTCGGCAAACACATTCTCCTGACCAACTTCGACAATTACGTCGACAAGTTCGCTGCCGCCATGGGGGTGGAGGTGCAGGGCAGGGATCGGCCCATGCGCACCGCGACTGCCGAGGACATCACCATCATCAATTTCGGCATGGGATCGGCCAATGCCGCAACGATCATGGACCTGCTTTCGGCCATTCATCCGCGTGCCTGCCTGTTCCTGGGCAAGTGCGGTGGACTCAAGAAGAAGAACAAGCTCGGCGACATGATTCTACCGATCGCCGCGATTCGCGGTGAAGGAACATCGGCTGACTATTTTCCGCCCGAAGTCCCGTCGCTACCGGCCTTCAAACTGCAGCGCGCGGTTTCCTCGACCACGCGTGACCATGGCCTGGACTATTGGACGGGCACGGTCTATACCACCAACCGCCGGGTGTGGGAGCACGACAAGGACTTCAAGAAGTACCTGCGCAAGACGCGCTGCATGGCCATCGACATGGAAACGGCCACGATCTTTACCACCGGCTTCGCCAACTCCATTCCGACCGGTGCGCTGCTACTGGTTTCCGACCAGCCGATGGTGCCCGACGGCGTCAAGACAGACGCCTCGGATCGAGCCGTTACGCAGCACTACGTCGATAAGCAGATTGCCATCGGCGTCGACGCACTCAAGGAAATTCGTGACGAGGGGCGTTCGGTCAAGCACCTGCGCTTCGACTGATGAGCGAGGCCGGCACGCTGTGGGTCGTCGCCACGCCGATCGGCAATCTCGACGATCTCTCCCCACGCGCAAGATCCCTGCTCGAATCGGTGCCGGTGATCGCCGCCGAAGACACGCGCGTTTCTTCCCGCTTGCTGTCAGGTCGCGCAGAGCGGGCCGAGCTTGTCAGCCTGCACGAGCACAACGAGGCGCGCGTGGTCGAGCATTTGATCGAACGGCTGGCCTCGGGCACCGACATCGCCCTGGTCAGTGACGCCGGAACCCCACTGATTTCCGATCCGGGCTATCGCCTTGTCTCGGCTGCGCATGACGCCGGCGTTCCCGTACGCACCGTGCCGGGCCCCTGCGCGGCCACAGCCGCGCTCTCGATCGCCGGCCTGGCGACCGACCGATTCTGGTTCGAGGGTTTCCTGCCGGCGAAATCTGGTGCCCGGCGCAAGCGCCTGGGGGCGTTGGCCGGGCAGATGGCTACCCTCGTTTTTTACGCCCCGGCACGCGACCTACCGGACGTGCTTCGGGACATGATCGCCGCCTTCGGCCCGCAACGCCGCGCCACCCTGGCGCGTGAGCTGACCAAGCTGCACGAGACCGTCAGACGCGACGAACTGCAAGCGCTACACGACTGGATCGTTGCCGATGCCGATCAGCAGCGCGGCGAGGCCGTCCTGGTCGTCGCCGGCAGCGAAGATGCCCAGCCCGCAGTCGACCCCGGCGTCCTGGCCGAGGAACTGGCTCGCGAGCTGCCACCGTCGCGCGCCGCGAAGGTGTTGGCCCGCCTCACGGGTCTTAATCGCCAGGAGGCGTTTGAGCTGATCGAAGCGCGGCGGAGATAGGAACCAGCCAACCAAATCACCCCTGCCTGCTAAAATCGCTTTACCTTCGGACCCACCGGCCGCATCCGCCGCCTCCATGCCCATCGTCATACTGATCTTGATCGCCGCCGTCGTGTTCCTGCCTCAGTGGTGGGTCAAGCGCGTGCTGGCTAAATACCGCAAGCCCGACGATCGCTATCAGGGCACCGGTGGCGAGCTGGCGCGGCACCTGCTCGACCGGCTGGGGCTCGAGTCGGTCGCGGTCGAGCAGACTGATTCGGGAAGTGATCACTACGACCCCGAAGCGCGCGTCGTCCGGCTGAGCCCGGAACACTACGGCGGGGCTTCGCTGACGGCGGTGACGGTTTCCGCGCACGAGGTGGGCCACGCCGTCCAGCATGCCGACGGCTACCGGCCGCTGCTGTGGCGAACCCGCCTGGTCAAGACGATGCAGCGTTTCCAGCGCTTCGGCATGGTGCTTCTCGTGCTCGCGCCCGTCGCCATGCTGGCTCTGCGCCTGCCGCGCGCGGGCCTCATCCTGCTTGCCATGGCGGTAGCCTCCCTGGCTTCCGGGGTTATCGTGCACCTGATTACGCTGCCGACCGAGTTCGACGCCAGTTTTCGTCGTGCTCTGCCAATGCTCGACAAGGGTGGCTATTTAAAGCGCGAAGATCGTGGCGCGGCGCGTCGTATTCTTACCGCCGCGGCCTTTACCTACGTTGCCGGGGCACTGATCGGCGTGGTCAATTTCTGGTGGTGGATGAGGCTGCTCGGGCGATAAAGCGTCCTGCGCGTTGGCTTGTTCGCTGGTTTTCTGGTTGGCTGGTTCGGCGCGGATATGGTTGCGGGGCGGCTTGGCCGCGCAAGGCTCAAGGCAGGTAACGAAGTTCGGTCTTGATTGAGATCAAGAGACGCGCGGGTGTCCTTTCCTAACATGTGCGCCGGCTAATATTCAGGAAGAAAATCGACATGTCCGAGACCTATGCGGACGTGCAAGCCAGTTATGGTCGTTGCACGCGAAAGAGGGGATTCATCACGCGCTTCTACGAGCTGCTTCTGGCAAGCGACGAGCGCATGGCGCCGATGTTTTCCCATACCGACTGGACCCAGCAGAACAAGGCCTTGCGACGAGGGATCAGCATTGCCTTGACCTACGCTGGGGGCTCGAAGATCGTCGAGCGCCCGCTCAAGGAGATGGCCGATGTTCACTCGCGCTCCGGCCGTGTCCCGGTCGAGCCCGAGCTCTACGGCTTCTGGCGTCAAAGCCTGCTTCAGGCCGTGCGGGAACATGACGACCGACTGACTCCGCAGTTGGAGGAGAAATGGGCCGAGGCGCTGAAGAAGACGACGGATTTCTTTGTCGAACGGTACTAGCCCTTCTCAGTTTTGTCGTCCCGGCCTCCGAGCCGGGACCTCGCAAGGGCCGGGTAGCACGGCCTTAATGCATTGCTTCTCGAGCCGTGCGAGACCCCGGATAATCACGCGCTACCGGCATTCCGGAAGCCCTTCTTTCGCCTGACGGCGAAAACCGGCCTTCCTCCATTGCCTGCGCTGCGCGATTTCCGGGGCGACAAAGTTTCCCGAACCCCGAACCCAGAAGCCTGAAACTTTTAGATCCACCCGCCCGTTATAATCGTCCCATGACTTCGATCAACGCCCCCCGCGCCGCCTCCGGCCGAATTTTCCTGATGATCGTGATCGCCCTGGCGGCGATCGCCACGGGTATTGTGGTCTCGTCGATTCTGTTCGATCGCACGCAGACGATGCGCGCCGCGCAGGCGTTTCCCGAAGCCCGGCCGCTGACGGACTTCGAACTGCGGACGGCGGCAGGGGAGTCGCTTACCCCCGGGGATCTGAAGGGGCAGTGGTCGTTGTTGTTCTTCGGGTTTACCAACTGCCCGGATATCTGCCCGGACACCCTGGCCGTGCTCGATGCCGCCATCGAGGATCTCGACACCATGGGCGCCACTTCAAGGCCCCGCGTGGTGTTCGTTTCGGTCGATCCGGGGCGTGACGATGCCGAGGCGCTGCGCGACTACGTGAGCTGGTTCGACGAGTCCTTCATCGGCGCCACGGGTTCGGAGGCTCAACTGAAATCCCTGACGAAGAATCTCGGCATCTACTACGCCCTCGATGAGCCCGACTCCGAGACCGGCTTCTATACCGTGGACCACTCGGCCTCGATTCTGATCGTCGACCCCGAGGGTCGGCTCTACGGCCGTTTCGCGCCCCCGCTGGATCGTCAGGCCATCGCGGCCGACCTGTTTTCCCTGGCCCGATGAAGGGGCCGCTCTCGGTGCGGCTGCGGGTTTGGCCGCAGTACGTTCTTCCACAGAAACTGCTCACCGCCATCGCCTGGCGCCTGTCCTCGTGTCGCTGGCGCTGGTTCAACCAGCCGTTCATTCGCGTTTTCACGAGGCTGTTCGGCGTGGATCTTTCGGAAGCCGAGCGCAGCGATCCGATCGAGTACGACTGTTTCAACGACTTCTTTACCCGTTCGCTCTCTGAAAGTGCGCGCCCCATCGCCGACGAGCGGCATCGCCTGGTTTGCCCGGCCGACGGCACCGTCAGCCAGCTCGGCCGTCTCGAGGACGACGCCATCGTCCAGGCCAAGGGCATCGACTACACGGCGACCGAATTGCTGGGTTCGGCCGAGCGAGCCCGTCCGTTCGAGGATGGTCACTTCATCACTGTTTATCTCTCGCCGAAGGACTATCACCGCGTGCACTCGCCCGTTGCGGGAAAGGTCGTCGAGGAAGTGCGTGTGCCCGGACGCCTGTTCAGTGTCTCGGCCAACACAACCCTGGCCGTGCCACGGCTGTTCGCGCGCAACGAGCGTATGGTGGCCATGCTCGAGACTGAACAGGGTCCCGTGGCCGTGGTGATGGTGGCCGCGATGCTGGTTGCCGGCATCGAAACGGTCTGGGGCGGTCCGGATGACAGGCGCCCGGGTGGAGACATTCGAAGCCGATCCATCGATGGGTTCGAGCTGGCCCGCGGCGGGGAACTGGGGCGATTCCACTGGGGGTCCACGGTCATCATCCTGACCCCGAGGGACTTTCCCGGCTGGTTGCCCGACCTCCGGCCCGAAGCAAGAGTGCGCATGGGGCAGGCGCTGACCTGAGAAAACCGGGTAACCACGGAAGGCACGGAAATCACGGAGAAAGAGCACCATTCCGGTCTTTCGGAGGTTATCGATTTTCCGTGCCTTCCGTGAATTCCGTGGTTCCAGGTTTTTGCTTCATCCCAATGGCACAATGGCGGTGAACTAACCCGACCCTGAACACGTCCAATTGCGCATGAAAAAGATTACTGCTATCGCATTGATGCTCCTGGCGCTGCCCCTGGCGGCGCAGGAAGGCACCGAATCCGACGAGTCGGAAGAAAACGAGCCGATCACCACCCCGTCGCAACGCGCGGCCGAGGCGGATTACGTTGTCCTGGCCCAGCTCGATATCTACAAGTACGAGGAAAAGCGCGAAGTGCCCATCGAGGGCGATTCCTGGTTCGATGTGTTGGTGCCCTACAAGGTGCCGATGCCGATCGAGCGTTTGAAGGTGGTCGAGGAAGGCTTCGGCGAGGGCAAGTGCTACTTCGAAGACGCCGAATTGTTTACCGAAATGCCGCGTTACCTGCTATTCCTGGTCGACTACGAAGAAGGGGATGCGGGAGAAGTGCGCGGTCATCCCGACGGCTGTGCCCTGCCGGTCGTGACTACCACCGACAACCAGTACGTGGTGCGCTGGCCGATCGAGAACATGCGCTTCGAGGGTGATGTGGAATCTCTCGTGCAGGAATTCGAGTTCCAGGGCCCCGGATCTTTTATCGATCTCAGCGACCTCGTCAGCTATCGCCGCGAGGAGGAAATCGAGCGGCTCCACCTGGTGCCGGCCAAGGACGACCGCCGTCGTCGTGAAATCTATCGTTATACCCGCGGTATTCCCCTGGGTACTTTCCGCGAGGCGTTAATCGGCACCGACAACCTCACCCGGGACCGCATCCAGCGGGGGAATTAGGGCAACCGTCGTCCCGGAGGCGCCGAAGGCGTTATCCGGGATCTCGCACCTGCGAGGAGCGTATCTGTCAGACTGAGCCGTGCAGATTTTCAGCGCGCGAGGCCCCGGCTCTTCGCTTGGCGGAGCTTGCCCCGGACGTGATCCGGGGGCCGGGTGGACCGCCCCCGAAAAAGTAGACACCTCAATTTTGACAGATGGAGAGGTGTTTATGACCAAGCATTTAAGGCGTTCATTTTCTGAGGATTTCAAGCGTAAAGCGGTCGATCAGTCGTTCGAGACGCCCGAGACTGTGCAGGCTGTGGCTGGTAAATTGGGCATTCATCCTGTCCTTTTGAGT
>NZ_JBHJMQ010000016.1:0-22569 GCF_042310375.1 Wenzhouxiangella psychrophila
CTCCTTCAGCTTTTTCTCATCCACTACTGCGTCCATTGATAAACTCCTGATTTACAGTACGTATCAATGGGCAGTTACACAAATCTCAGGACAGCCCCGAAAACAAAGCGATGCAATCCATTGACTCCCATGGCTTCGCGGCAAAGCCGCCCCGCAACCCCCTGACGATGCCACCGTTAACCTTTCCCCTTTTACCTTTTACCTTTTACCTCCGCCGCGAAAGCGGCGGGTCAGGATGCCGAGGAGCTGCCCAGCTTCGGGGATTCCTCGGGCGCTTCGTCGTCCTCGGCCTCGTAGTTGTAATAATACGACGAGTAGTACGCGTACTCGGGGCTGTCGAGGTCGACGCCATTGAGCACGATGCCGAGGACCGGCGCCTTGACCTGAGCAAGGCGCTTCAAGGCCACCCGGAAGTTCTCCTTGCCTGTTCTGCCGGCGCGGGCCACCATGACCAGGCCGTCAACCTGACGGGCCAGGATCATCGAATCGGCCAGGCCCAGGGTGGGTGGCGCGTCCATGATGATGTAATCGAAGGCGCGGCGGCAGCTATCGATCACTTTTGTCAGGCGTTCGGAACTGAGCATCTCGGCCGGACTGGGCGTCGAGTTGCCCGATGGCATGACGAACATGTTGTGTACATGGGTGCTGTGGATGGCCGAGTTGTCGTTGCCGTCGTTCTGGTTGAGCGCGATGCGGTTGGTCAGCCCGGGCGAGCGGAACAGGTTGAAGTCCCGGTGTATGCGCGGTTTGCGCAGGTCGGCGTCGACCAGCAGCACGCGCGAGCCGTTCTGCGCCAGCACGGTGGCCAGGTTGACGGCCGTGGTCGTCTTGCCCTCGCCCATGCCGGAGCTGGTGATCATGATGGTGCGCGGCAGCCCCTCGGGTGTGGAAAACATCAGGCTCGTGCGTAATGAGCGGAACGCCTCGGATACCGAGGAATTGGGGTGAACCGCGCTGTAGTGGCTGACGATACGCTCGTCGTCGCGAACCTTCTTGTCGGAGTCGGCATCCTTCCGGCGCAGTTTGACCAGCGGCACCATGCCCAGCACCGGCCGGTCGACCAGGCGCTCGATGTCCTCGACGCGGCGGATCGAACTGTCGAGGAACTCCAGCACCAGCGCGAGGCCGATGCCGCCCATCAGCCCCAGCACCAGGGCCATGGCGAGATTGCGTGGAATGTTTGGCTTGAACGGTGAGCCCGCCGCCACGGCCTCCTCGATCAGCGTGATGTTGTTCTCCTGGATGCCGGCGGCTACACCGATTTCCTTCATGCGCTGCAGCAGGCCGTCGTAGAGCTCCCGGTTGGTCTTGAACTCGCGTTGGAGAATGTTGTACTGCACCGCCTGCTCATTGAGCGCCAGCATGCGGCCTTCGCGTTCGTTGATGGCCTCGTCAAGCGATTGAGCCTGCGCCTGCAGATTGTCGTGGCGGCCCAGGATGTTGTCGACCACCTGTTGCTTTTCCGCGTTGATTTCGGATTCGAGGCGCTCGATACGGGTGAGCACCTGCGCCACCGCGGGGTAGGAGTCATGGAATTGCCTGCTCAGCTCGGCATACTCGGCGCGCGCCTCGACCAGCCGGTCCTCGAGCTGGTTGACGGACTCGCTGCTGACAACCGGATCGAGGTGTTCGGTTCGCCCCTGTTCGATCAGATTTTTCCAGCTTTCGAGTTGAACCAGTTCCTCGTCAATCTCGTTGCGTCGGTCGCTGAAGCCATCGATGGCCGATCGTGCCCGGTCCAGGCGGTCATCGAGATCGGCCACGTTGTGCTCGCGCGCGAAATCCATGAGCGCCTCGTCGGCGCGCTCGAGCTGGATACGCATGTCGGCGAGCTGTTCTTCCAGAAACTGACGCGCCTCGTTGCCGGATTCAAAGCGCCGTTCCATGCTCAGGCGGCGGTAGTTCTCGACCACCGCGTTCGCCAACTGCCGGGCCAACTGGGGATCGAAAGCGCGCACACTGACGTCGATCAGGCGGGACTCCTCGACCCGGGACACCGAAACGCGCTTTCGCAGTTGGTTGGCCGCACGCTGGATCCTCGCTTCTTTCCGTTCTTCCTGAGTGGAAATTCGCCGTTCGTTCCCCTGGCCAGGCGTGTTGCCCGTCGGCAGGATGGCCCGGGTGATCGTACGAAACAGGGAGCGCACCTCGCCCAGCACGCTGCGTTGACGCACCTCGCCGAGAAGCTCCGGGTGGTCCTGGAGCTCTTCGTTGCGGATGACTTCCTCGGCCAGTGCGCCGCTCTTGATGAGCTGAAACTGGGTGCTGTAGAAGACGGCGGTGGCATTCCATCCGCTTTCCTCAGGAGCGAAATCCTGGTAATTGAGGATCCGCGAGCTTTCCGGATTGACTTCGATTCGCGCGGTGGAACGATACTCGGGAACCATCAACAGCGAAGAGAGCAGGGCGGCGGTGACGACGATGATGACGACCCCGATCACCGTCCACTTGCGCTTGACCAGTACGCGCCAGTACTCGCGCAGGTCGATGGTTTCGTCATCCTCGCCCCGGCCCTGGATCGACGGGTCGTAAACCGCCATCTGGTTGCCGGTCTGCTCGACCGGGCTCAGGTGGTGGCGGTGATCGTTGTCTCTGCTGTCGCTCATGCCTTACCCGTCATGAAATACACTGCCGACTGTTCGCCCGGCGCCTTTACGCATTTTGTTCAAGTTCACCCATTTGTCGTGCCGGCCTCCGAGCCGGGACCTCGCACATTTGTATCCAGCACGGCCCGGCTCACTGCCCCCCCCCCCCGACTTTTGCGAGACCTTGGACAATCATCAAGCGAGTTTCGGGTCGACTGAAACTAGAGTGGGCGAAAGCCCATCCAGGCCAGCGGCTGGAAGACCTTGCCGAAGTTCGATAGCCCGGACTTGATGGCGCTGCTGTCGACCACCACGATATCGCCGCTGCGCAGGGCAATATCGTTGCCCGGATTCTCCCGGATCGCCTTGTAGTCGATGGGCTGTTCTTCCCAGCCGCTTCCGTCGCTGGAGCGGCGTAGCACCCGAACGTCGGAGCGGTCTGCCTCAAAGGTAAATCCACCGGCCTCCGCGAGTGCTTTCAGGACAGTAGTGTCGGCACGCTGCCGATAGGCTCCCGGACTATTGACCGCACCTTCGACGTAAACGAAGCCGCCACGCGGGACGTTGATCATGGCGCTTTGCCCGAGTACCAGGTTGTAATCCCCGGACTCCTGCATCAGATCCTCGATGTCGATGATCATAGTGCGCGTGCCGAGCTGTCCGGTTTCGGGGTCGCGAACCCGATCGGTTACATAAATGCTGCTACCGGCGCTGTCGTTGATGCCGCCGGCCATCGCCAGTGCCTCGATCAGGGTCGTCTGGCGACTGACGGAATAGACTTTCGGGTTCGATACGGCGCCGACGACGGTGAACTGCTGACTGCGGTATTCGATGACTTCGACGGACACCTGCGGATTTTTGAGGTAGTCTTCGGCATAGGCCTCGGCAATCGCCTGTTCGACTTCGCTCAGGCTGAGCCCCGAAACCGAGACCTCCCCGACCAGCGGCAGCAGGACACGACCGGCGCCGTTGATACGGTACTCGCGCGAGAGATCTTCAACCCCGAAAATATCCACGCGAATCCGGTCTTCCGGACCCACGCGGTACACGCGGTCGTCGCTACCCGCGACCGCCTTCATCATCAATTGATCGTTCAACTCGCCGGTGCGACCCTGCGCGGCTACTTCCTGCTGGAATTCCTGCAGGCCGGATTCATCCCCGTTTTGACCGCTGGTTGCGCATCCGGCCAGCAAAAAAACGATAATGGTCAGAAGGCTTAATAGCTTGTACATGTTCCCCCACGAATGCTCACTGCAAGAGGCTGTCGCTGTCGGGCAGCACAACAATTTGGCCTGAAGTCGAACTCTAATGCCTGCGGTTCAAGGGGCACGGTTCATCTCAGGGGCTGACGGGATCCGGGTCCTGGTCGTCGTCATCGTCGATGATCTGATAGCCGATCGTTGCGCCAGATATGCCCGCGATGCCCAGGCCAATGCGGGATCCCGCGGTCAACCCCGCAATTGCGGCACCCGCGACTTCCTCTTGCATCCACCACACCATGCAGGGCAGGGCGCTGCGGTCGGTATCGATCTTTTCCTCGACTTCCGGCGGCAAATCCAGCTCCAATCGGCGTGCGGCCTGCGGCGTAAACTCGTACTTTTCACCCGGCGCCACCCGGCGTTCCACGGTGCGGGGCTGGTTATAGCCCAGGAGTTCGCCGGACTGCACGACCACGCGGTTGCGCGTTGATGCAATCGCCTGGATCAATCCGGCTGCGGTCAAGCCGAGGCAGGGCGCGAGATCGCCTGCGGGCATGGCGTTGAATTCGAACTCTCCCGATTTCACTACCAGCTCGCGATCCTCGCCTTCGATCGCGTAGATCAGGTCGCCGGATTCGAGCGTGCCGGAAATGGTGTCGTTGTCGATGGTCAGGGTCGCATCGGTGCCTTCGAGCAAGCCGAGGCTGTTGCCCTCGTTGAGGTAGAGAATACCGTAGCCGTTCCGTACCTGGATGCGGTCGCCGGAAAACCAGGAATAGTTGGTGTCGCGCACCGTCATGGATTCGCCGCTGGCGCCCTCGGTGATCTGGACTGAACCGCGGACTTCGAGCGTACCGCTGGGCATCTGGGCGGCCAGGTTGCCGGCCAGCAACACCAACGCGCAAGCGATCGATACGAAACCGAAAAATCTGGAAAGCTTTATCATTTAGGAAATTCCCGCGCAAAGCCTGTGGAATGCCGCCCCTCTTTTCGCGGCTCTTGCACTATCGAGGTTAAAGCCCAAGCGCAGCCATGTCAATCAGCCCCCGGCCACGGCGAATCGTCGCCGCAGGCCTGCCAGTGGCGTTCGCCGTGCTTGCCGGTATTCATGGTCTGTCGTATGGTGAGTCGGCAATGACTAAACCGGCACGATTCCCCTGGGGCATGGTCGATATTCACGGGCACCTGTTGCCTGGCATCGACGATGGGGCACGCAGCATGGACATGGCGCTGAAGATGGCGCGCATGGCCGTGGCCGACGGCATTTCGGTGTCCCTGTTGACCCCGCATCACCTCAACGGTGTTTACAAGAACCCGGCCGAGCACGTGCGCAAGCAGACTGCCGCATTCAGGTGCGCCCTCGAACAGGCCGAGATCGAGCTGGAAGTGCTGCCCGGGGCGGAATGCCACCTGGTGCCCGAACTGGCACGCGAGCTGGAGGCCGGCACGGCCATGACGGTGGCCGATCGCCGGCGTTCGGTGCTGGTGGAATTGCCGGTACACACCATTCCCGTCGGCGCCACCACCATCCTCGAAAACATCCTCGCGCTCGACCTGGTGCCGGTCATCGTCCACCCCGAGCGCAATTCAGAACTCGCGCGCGATCCGGCCAAGCTGGTCGAGTGGGTCGAAATGGGCTGCCTGGCGCAGGTGACCTCGCGCTCGTGCACCGGCAAGTTCGGCGACCGTGCGCTGCAGGCGGCCCACGCCATGGTTACGCAGGGCCTGATTCACTTTCTGGCCTCGGACGCCCACCGCGATCGGCGCCGCATCCCCGAGATGACCCCGGGACGCGAGCAAATCTCGGACTGGATCGGTACCGAGGCCGCGAGGCTGCTCACCGAGAAGTTTCCCCGCGAACTTGTTATGGGGCGCGACATCGATCCCGAGCAACTCCACGAAGTACTGCCGCAGCATCGAAAGCGCCGCAGCCTGCTCGCCCGCTGGCTCAAGCGCGGCTAGAAAACGTCCCTCTTGTGGCGCACCGCAGCCACAACCCCACCGGTACCGTCAGCCAGATTACCGTGTCGCCCCGGAAATCGCAGGCGATGAAGGAAGGCCGGTTTTCGCCGTCAGGCGAAAGAAGGGCTTCCGGAATGCCGTTAGCGCGTGATTATCCGGGGCCGGGACGACGGAACCAAAGAACGCGTTTATTCACCCCCTGACCGTCACTCCTTCAGGCGAATGGGATTCTGGCTCCGGCTCGACCGGTTGTCGCCGCCGGGCCGCTCCTTCGAGCTCCGAAAAAGCACTGGTTTGCGGCAGCACGACCAGCTTGACGTGGTTGCGATCGCACCACTGACGCAGCCGGCGTTCCTTGGGCGCGTCGGGCTTGAACGTGGTCCAGAGTTGGTCGAGGCCGTGGACGGCCTGGATCGTACCCAGGTCGCGCTCGCAGCCAAGCACCCGAGTGCCCTGGATTTCGCGCCCGCGCATTTCCGAGTCCTTGTCGTCGATGAAACCGACGACATTGGCTTCCGGAAAGCCCTGTTTGATCAGGGCGGCCAGCGCACCGCCGCGGCGACCGGCGCCGTAAATAGCCATGCGGTAGGTCTGTACGATGCCGTTGCGGCCATTGTTGAAGTTGCGCCAGCGCTCGCGGTAATAGAGCCGTCCGGCAACCGTCAGGGTGAAGGTCATGAAACCAGCCAGCGGCAGAACCATGATCGATAGGTCGCGATAGACCAGGGTCATGGCCAACACGGTGAAGAAGGCGAAGCCGATGGTGACGGCCGAGAAAAGCCGCACCGTGCCGCCCAGCGAGAAGTGACGCACCGGCTGGCGATAGCAGCCACCGATGACCAGAAGTGCGAGGATGACCGGCGGCAGGATCCAGGTCCCGTGCATGAAGACCTCTTGATGCCTGCCGAATGGCAAGCCGTCGAACCGAAGCAGGTTGGCCCCGATCCATGCGATGACGACGGCGCTTGCGTCGTAGGCGACGTGAATACCGCGCTGGCGAATCAGCCGACCCCAGTTGACCGCCTCGACCAGACTGACCCAGATACCGCGGATCATCCAGCCGATATCCGAAAGCAGCGTGGCACGGCTGAAATACGCGATATCGTTACGCGCCTTGGCCGGGAATAGCTCCGTGCGATAGAACTCATCGGGGTCGCGATCGGGCGGATACATTTCCGCCTCGTTGCGGTAGGCGACCTGGTTGGGCCCGAAGATGCCCGGCTTGTAATCGTGTACCTTCGACAGTTCTCCGGTGAACAAGTGGGCGAAGTTCAGGCTTTCCGGCCGCGGACCGACGAACGACATCTCGCCCTTGAGAATATTCCAGAGCTGCGGCAGCTCGTCGAGTTTGCTCCGCTCGAGAATCCGCCCCAGCCGCGTCATGCGCGCATCGCCGGCCACGGTCACGCCCGAACCCTCGGTGCCCCAGTGGCCGGGGAACTTGCGGAACTTGTGAATGTAAAAGACCTCGCCACCCTGGCCCAGGCGCTTCTGCGAGAAGATCACCCGGCCGGGCGAGTCCACCTTGATCGCGACGGCGATGAACGCCATCAGCGGCGCGGCAACCACCAGCCCGATGACCGCCAGTACGATGTCAAATTGTCGTTTCATGGAGTTCCCCCTTTTTATTGCTTCGGTGCAGCGGCCCGGTCCCGGCTGGGTCTTTCAGTTTCCGATCTATGTCCCGCGCATGGGCATTTGCTCGCCGTCGGACATCTCCTGTGCACGGGTAAAGTCTTCGGGGCGCCCGATATCCAGCCACTGGCCGTCGTGCCGGTAGGCGTGCGCTTGCTGGCCGTTATCGAGCATCTGGTACATCAGGTCGTCAAAGCCGAAAGGCACGCCCTTGGGGATCAGGTCGAGAATCCCCGGTTCCATGCAATAGATACCCATATTGACAGTGTACGACAGCGAGGGTTTTTCGCGAAAATCGGTAATTCGACGGCCGTCGGCCACATCGACCACGCCCATGTCCACATGCACCTGCTTCTGCGTCGTGCCGACGGTTAACAGGTCGCCGTGGGATTTGTGGAAATGAATGAACGAGCGCAGATTCATGTCGGTAATCAGATCCCCGTTGAGCACCAGGAAGGTGTCATCGAGATGATCACGCACCAGGTCCAGCGCACCAACCGTACCCAGCGGCTGTGTCTCCTCGCTGTAGGTGATGGCCATGTCCCAGTGCTCGCCGCTGCCGCACAGGGCCTTGATCAGATGCCCCAGATAGCCGGTGGTGACCACCACCTCCGAGATGCCGTTGCGCCGAAGCCACTTCATCAGCAATTCGATCACCGGCAACTCGCCGACCGGCATCAAGGGCTTTGGAAGAATGAGCGTATAAGGCCTGAGCCGCGTCCCCTTTCCCCCCGCTTGAATAACAGCTTTCACAGACCCTCCAGTCCCCAGTTGACACGAACTCATAGCAATGCCCCTTTTATATTAGCAGACAGGCGAGCCCTCATGAACCGCCTGTGCGCGGTCACGGATCGAAGGGCTGCTTCGGCCAGTCGACCAGCTTGCAGTCGGCGATCGATTCGGGAGTTTCATCGACGGGTGAGCCGTCGAGCGTCACCCAGGCGTGCGAAAAGATCCGGCCGCTGCCCGAGGGCCGTATGCCGATGTTCAGATCGGGATCGAGTCCGGACCGCCGCATCCAGGCCCACAGGCATAGCGCACGCGACAGGCAGTGCACCCCCGGCATTCGCGCGCCGAGACGCCTGAGGGCCTTGCCGCGCCGCATCCACAGCGCCATGTCCGACTGTGCCTTGGTGGCGCTCGCGCCCGAACGCGGCTTGCCGAGCAGCCGCTGTGCTTTCTTCAGCCCGGTGATTCTTAGCACCGCATGGGCCATCGGCAGCCGTGAAGCGGCCGCGATCAGATCGCGCCGCTCTTCGCGCGGCAGGGCCCGCCAGCGGTGGATGGCACGTGCGGGGAGAAAGTCAGCCATCCGACCCTTCCCGATGGAAGCGCCGTTGTTCCCACAGCATGGGCAGGGTAGCGACCCCGAGCAAGGGCAGCAACAGCGGGTGAATCGTGACGATCAGCGCGATGACGGCCAGCAGCATGACCGCGGCCGCCAGCAGAGTCCAGCCCGGGCTTGACTGCCAGGTCAGCGAGAGCATGCGACGCAGGGCGCGGGTGGTGCTTGGAATCAAGTGAGCTTCTCAGAGACCGAACTGGCCGCATTCTACCCGTTTGCGTCGAGCTCGCCACTGACCTGCTCTCGCTGCGGAAGGGGGGTGGCTAAGGTGGACCAAGGCGAAAAAACGGCCCGGGCAGTGATCCTTGGAGGATCCCGGAGGTCGCCAGTGCCCCTGGTGACTTCCGACTGCCCGGGCCGGCCCTACGGGAGCGTTTTCCCCCGAAAGACTGTGAAACTCAATGATCTCAGAACGGAAGCTGGATCGTCTTTTCCGTCATCGCCGAGGAACCGTCAGCCAGTTCGACGGCCAGGATCACGACCATCTCGCCGGATGTCTGGCGGTACCTGTGGCGGGTCTGCGGGCGCTTCGATTCCCAGGTCGAGCCGTCGCCAAAGTCCCAGAAATACTGCTGGACTTCACCGCTGTCGACTTGCGCACTGGCTTCGAAAGCGCACACGCGGCTGCGCGATTGACAGTTGTAGTCGAAATCGATCGTGGCCGAATCCGACTGGTTGTTCGGGTCCGTTGATCCTTCGTCCTCTGCCGGGTCATCGGACCCAGACGAATCGTCCGATTCCGGGTCGCTTTCAGGCGACAGATCGATGAACGAATAGGCCAACAGTTCGGTTGTATCGCCTTCGGGTTCGGCCGCGAACGGCGTGGCGTTGGACTTGATGATTTCCTCGATCTGCTGTGGGGTCAGTGTGACATCCTGGACCAGGATGTTCGCGGCAATGCCGGTCAGGTGCGGCGCTGCCGCCGAGGTGCCGGTCATGCTGATGCGATCTTCGTCGTCGCGATTGTAGGCTGAAACAACCGACGAACCTGGTGCGTAGACGTCCACGCAGGAACCATGATTCGATGAGCTGAGCCTGAGGTCTTCTTCGGTCGATGCGGCGACGGTGATGGCTTCGTCAACGCGCGCAGGCGAGAAGTTGCAGGCATCCTCGCCGTTGTTGCCGGCAGCGATGACAAAGGTCACGCCGGCGTCGATCGCGGCCCTGACCGCGTTGTCGAGGACATCCGAGGCACCGGTGCCCAGGCTCAGGTTGGCGACGGCCGGGTGGCCGTACGATTCAACCGTGCGGGTCACCCAGTCGATGCCGGAAATGACCGAGGACAGCGTCCCGTTGCCGTAGCAATCGAGCACGCGAACCGGGTGCAGGACCACATCCTTGGCCGTGCCGAATTCGCGCCCGCCAGCAACGCCGGCGACGAACGTACCGTGGCCGTTGCAGTCGTCGACGCCGTTGCCGTCGTAAATGGCGTCAAAAGCATTGAGGGTGTCGACCCGGCCTTCGAAATCGACGTGCGTGTCGCGAATGCCGGTATCGAGCACATAAACGTGAGCCACGTCGGACTCGTCGGTAACCACGTACTGATATTCTGAATCGAGCAGGTCCGACTGCTGATCAATGCGGTCCAGGCCCCATGAAGATGGGTCAAGCTGGGTTGCAATCGTCGAGTTGGCCCGGACAATGCCGTCTTCGGCGACATAGGCAACGCGCGGATCGTTGGCAAGTGCACGCGCCTGGGCCTGGCCCATGCGGGTGGAGAATCCGGTAAGGCCGTTCGAGAAGACGCGATCGCGGCGACCGCGGTATTCGTGAGCAAGAGTATCGGCCTTCTCGCGAATCTGTTCGCGGCGTTCGTTGGCAAGGTCGGGGCCCCGGGGAACGAACTGCTCGCTGTCCAGGACGACGATGTACTGGTCCTTGACCGGGTTTGATGCTGGAATGATTTCCTTCGCCGTAGCATCGGCGACGAAGAATACTGCAATAATGATCAGAGTGATGGTTTTCATGACTATTCCCGTAGTTTTAGTTCAGCGGATCTGATCCGGGCCCCCTTCGGGCACACCGGAAGTCCACGCAAACAGAATAGAAAGCGAGCCCTTTTCCCGATATCGGCGGGTGGCGCATTCGACGGTCGGGGAATAGCGAATTCGGGTGTAGGGGAACGGGAGGGGGGTGTAGGGGTTTGTCCTACACCAATTGACACCCACGGGCTAACCCGCCGGTGGCGGGCAGGTGCCAGTATTGGCCGGAATCGATCAGGTCAGGTGATGGTCGATGACATAGCGCATCAGCTGGGCGTTGTTTTCCATACTCATCTTCTCCAGGATGCGCGTGCGGTATGTGCTTACGGTTTTCGAGCTGACGCACAGCTTGTCGGCGATCCGGGTTACGGTATCGCCGGCGCCGATCATGACCAGCACCTGCAGTTCCCGGTCCGAAAGCGCCTCATGCGGGGCTTTGTCGTGCTCGGCATTCAGATTGACGGCAAGTTTTTCCGCCAGCGAAGGGCTGACGTACTTGCCTCCGGAATGAATCTTGCGGATTGCGCCCAACAACAGCTCCGGCGCGCTTTCCTTGGTCAGGTAACCATCCGCGCCGTCACGCAGGCAACGAATTGCGTACTGGTCTTCCGGGTGCATGCTCAGCATCAGGATACGCGTGGTTGAACAAGCTGTCTGAATATCGGCCAGCGCGTCGATGCCGCTGCGATCCGGCATGGAGATGTCCAGCAGCACCACATCAGGCTGGTGTTCGCGCACCAGGCGCGCGGTTTGCTGCCCGTCGGAGGCTTCTGCGACCGTTTCCACTTCGTGATCATCGGCCAGGATCCGCTTGAGCCCCTCGCGCACAAGCGCGTGGTCGTCTGCTATCAGCACGCGAATCACTGGATAGCCGCCGTCGGAATGGTGATGGTCAGTGAAGCCCCTTTGCCGGGAGCGGTATTCATGTCCATTTCGCCGTCCAGGTCACGGACTCGTTCGGCAATTCCAAGCAACCCGAACCCCGGCTGATGCGCGGTACTTTCGAATTCGAAGCCCTGCCCATCATCTTGAATCACCAGGTGATAAGTCGCGTCCTGAACTTCACCGTGAATGGAAACGTGCGTTGCCCCGGCATGCTTTGATACGTTGGTCAACGCCTCTTGTACGATTCGGAAAATGCAGCTGGCATTGGCTCCGCGCAGGCGATTCGGAATGTCCGAAAGCCTGACGCTGGTATCGATGCCGCTGTAGCGCTGGAAGTCGGCGGCAAGCCATTCCAGCGCGGCGTCGAGACCGAGATCGTCGAGTACCGGCGGCCGCAGGCGCGAAACGATACGACGCACGGAGGAAATTGTCTGATCGACGAGCCCCGTCAGTTCGGCCCCGCGACTGGCGATATCCTGGTCATCATCGGGAATATGCTTGACCAGCCATGCGATATCCATCTTCAACGCGGTAAGGGTATGCCCGAGTTCATCGTGCACTTCACGCGCGATTGAACAGCGCTCTTCCTCGCGCACCGTCTGCAGGTGAGATGACAGCTTGCGCACTTCCTTCAAAGTTCTCAACAACCGTTTCTCAGCCTGTTTCTCGGTTGTGATATCGGCGATGAAAATGACGGCACCGTCGATCTTTCCATCCTCGGTCAGAATCGGGTCCACGGTCGAGCGTAGCCAGATCGATCTTTCTTCAAGCTCGAGGTCGGTGCGTACCTGCCTTTTGTCGGCCCAGGCTGTTGCGACATGAAAGGGGTCATCGAGATGCAACCGTTTACGCGCAACTTCGATCAGCGGTGTGCCGATCAAGTCTCTGAACTCGCATTTCAACAGTCTCAGGGTCGCGAGATTGACTCGAATGACATTGGCCTGGCGGTCCAGCATCATGATGGCATCTTGGGCGGAATCGAAAGTTCCGCGCCATTCCTTGGCGACGCGCTCGATGGCTTTCTCGATCTGCTTGTACTTGCTGACATCACGAACCGTCGCCTGAATCTCCTCGATGCCTGTGGCGGAATCGACTGCGCCACGGCAGAAAATCTCGCACCATCGCCACGTCTGGTCCGATGCATGGCACCGGAAAATTGCGTTTGGTGTCTTGTCGGTGTCGTGCGCAATCGCGAACGCGGACAAAACCGATGACAGGTCATCGGGGTGGACGAGGTCGTCCAGGCGATAGCCGATGAGGTCCTCGGGCGGGTAGCCGATTACGCGAACCGAGGCGGGGGATACATAAAGAAAGGTGAGGTCGGCGGTATGTCGGGAGACCATCTCCCGGGCATTGTCGGCCAACAGCCTGAAAAGCCGGGCGGATTCACTCGATCCGTTGGACTGGGCTTGCGGCAGGTGCTCAGGCTTCCGGTTTTCCGCCGTTCCCCGCTTATGTCGGCTGGATTTGTCCATGGCTGCTGAAAGGCATGATAACCGAACTATCGCATGAGTTCCCGGATGCAATGGCCCGGAATTGCAGGGATTGGTCCGGACGGGAGAATTGCAGAGCCGGCATTCTACCCGTTTGCATCGAACTCGCCGCGACAGCCTGCAGCATAAACGCTTAAACTGAATGCTTCAGTAACCGACAGTGTCCTCATGACCGCCATGACCGAAGTCGCCCGCCCCGAAGCCGATCAGGCCATTGCCCGCATCGCCGCCGCACTCGAAGACAAGCGCCTCACCATCAATGCCCTCGACGACGGATCCGGCGTGGTGCTCGACGTCGAGGGCGAGCAGATGCTGATGGCCAACGGTACCGGCATCGCAATCGTGCAGGCCATCGCCGAGGGTGACCGCGACGTCGCGTCCGTCGCCCGGCGCCTGGCCGGGCAGTTCGACGTCGGCGAAGGACGCGCCCGCGAAGACGTCACCACATTCGTCGCACAGGTAGCCGGCAGCCTCTGACACATGCGTGTCGAAGCCGATACCGATCATCAGGGGCCGGCCTGCCGGCTGGTTGCCGAGGCGCTTGGCGTCGAAATCGCGATCACCGGACTGTCCGCCGGCGAGATGCGCTACAGGCTCGAAGGGCAGGGCGAGCCCTGGCGCTGGGCCGACCTGGTCGGTCATGGACCCATAACCGTCAGCCTGGCAACGGACCCGATCCACGAGCCGGTCGAGGGTGCGCCGGTGGTCTACGAACGTGATCTGCCTGACGGAGAGGTTCGGCTTGTTTCAGGAGGCCGGGCGGAGTTTCGCGTCGAATCCCGGCATGATGCTCACGGTGGCATCCTGCCCTACTGCTTCCACGCGGCTGTCGCGCAGCAACTGGCCCGGGCCGGGGTGCTGACATTACACGCCGCGACCGTGATCGTGCCGCAAGGCGGCATTCTCGCCATCGGCCGCAAGGGCGCCGGAAAATCCACGCTGACGGCTTCGGCACTCAAGGCCGGGCTGGGTGTGGTGACCGACGACTGGGTGCTCGCCGGCGTTACGGGGCAGGTGATGCAGGTGGAACGGATGCGCGACTACATGATGTGGCGAAAAGGGTGGGCCATCGAGCAGCTCAAGCGCTTTCTGCCCGCTGATTTGCTGCGCGAATCGAGCACCCGGCCGAGATTCCAATTGTGGCTGCCCGAGGGCGACCCGCGTTTTCCCGGGTCGGCCACCGTGGCGGCCGCGTGCGTACTCGAGCGGCCGGCATCGGGTCGTCGGGAGCAGACTCGATCAAGTCCGATCGCCGGTGCCAGGGCCCTGGGCAGTATCATGGAATCGAGCATGCCGCTCGTGCTCTCCGAGAGGCTTCCAGTCGAGCGCTCCTGCCTGTTGCCCCGGCTGATCGCGCTGCTGGCTCACCAGCGCTGGTACCGGGTCGAGGCCGGTACGGACCTGGTCGAGCACACGCAGGCCGCGTGGCACTCGCTGCTGGCGACGTTTTCCGGGTCGCGCTACTTGTCCGGCCACAGGCGAGTCGATGGCCCCCGCAGGCCACTGTAGTGAGTGTATCTATCGAGAATGTTGACCGACTTTGATTCCGGTCGGTTAGAAATCTCATGGTAACTCCGAAGCGTGAGCCGCCAAGCACCACGCTACAGTGTGAAATTCCGTCAGTTTCACGCCAAAAATGTCATACCGATCACGAATTCATCCGGCATCAATGATCTGGAACCAATCCGCACATCGGCTTTTTGCCTGTAAATCAGGGATGTATCGGTTACGGTCGGTATAACTGGTATGGAAGTTGCATCAGTCAAACGACTTTGCCTGATTTCCATCAAGTTTATGTTATATTACGTGATAAATATCACCTTGTTGACTGAGCCCTTTCCGGCTGACAATTGTCACACAAAAGTTGCCGGCCCAAGCCAGTGGCGGTGAACGAGGGAAGCGGATTGAACCCGGTCATCCAGGAATCATAAAGTCGACTAGCAGGCTCAATAGCCGAGCCGAATAATCAAAAATCAAGGGGGTCCAAACATGCTACACAGTTCGAACCCGGCAAACGTCACCCGCGATTGCCCACGTCCCGGAATTGGCCCGCACTCGATACCGGCAACAGGCTGGAAGCTGGTTGCATTGCTCGCCGCCGGCCTGGTCGCAGCACTCACGGCCGGGCCGTTGCAGGCCGAGCTGAAGGGCACCAACGCCACCTTCAATTCCTGGGATGACGACGGCAGCGGTTTTGTCAATTCCAACGCGAGCGTCCTGCTCGACGGCAAATGGCACCCGTTTTTCTCCCAGTTGAACTTTGACAACAACGAAGTGGACCCCGCCGCAGCCGACCAGTCCGACGGTGCCGTCAGTTGCTCGACCGTGGACACCGACGGCAACGGCCAGGTCGGCACAACCACCCCCTGGGCCGGCGTCCTGCGCCTTTCGGTTGACCACATCGATACCGGCACCGCGCCGAATATCAACGGCTTTCGCGAAACCCGTTGCTGGGAACTGGCCGTTTGCGACCGCGAAACCGACGGTACGGGAGATTTCGACAAGAACGCCGACCATTCGTTAACGCCCCGGTACAAGCGCTTTACCATCGACATTACCGACGATGCCCCGGCCGCCGTCCAGGGCGCGTGTCCGACGGAAAACGCAAACGACGACTTCGGCTACGGCAATCCGACCGACAGCAACGGGTTCATCACCCTGCTGGCCCGGGACGTGGTGCGCCCGTGTGAGCAATCCGGACGCTGCGACTCGAAGATCGATACCGACCTGTACATCAATCTGGATCGCGACTGCGATGGCACCATCGATTACGACGCTTCACAGTCGGCCACAGAATCGGAAGGCAACCTGAGTCTGATCGGCAATGGCAACCTGGACCTGATCGAAAACGGCACCGAAGACCCCATCGATGGAGGACTCATCCCGCTTCCGGTCGGCGGCAATGACCCCGATATCTGCTTTTACGCCGAGAGCGTAAAGCCCGATTTCCTGGTCGACCCGCAATGGACTGGCAATATTCAGGCGCGCATCACGGCCCCACCGGGCGGTTCCGGCGAGAAGACCGTCAACCATTCGCTCCTCGCCTCGCCGGTTCTGGGTGATGTCGGTGATCTGCCGGACGCAAACACTTTACCGGACTGGACCTCATACCCCACGGCAACGCACGTTACCAATGCTTCCGACAGCAACCCGTTTCTTGGATTCAGTGTAGATAACGATACCGCCGCCTTCTCCTCCTTATTGGCCGATGCCGATGACCTGGACGGCGACAACGACGAAGACGGGGTGTCCCTGCAAGCAACTACCCAAACACTGCCCGACGGCACCGTAACCTATACCGCCAATGTGACGGCCAACAATCCTTCTGCCGATCCAGCCCAGCTTTGCGGCTGGTTCGATTTCAACCAGGATGGGGTTCTGGGCAACGTGCCGAACTCTTCGACAACCTCGGCCGATCCGGCGTTCGACACGCGTACCGATACCGGCGAACGCGTCTGCCACCAGGTCCCCAGCGAAACGACGGAAGAATCATTTCAGTTGGTCTGGACAATCCCGGAAAGCGCGCAGACCGTGGACAAGGACAATCTTTATTTCCGCTTCCGCATTTCGACCGATCCGGATATGACGGTGGCTTCACTGCTCGCGCCGGACGGTGGCTATGAATCCGGCGAAGTGGAGGACTACAATCTTCAGGGCGTATCCTCGCTGCCGGTCAGCATCTCGGCGTTCGAAGCCACGCGCACGCCTCAAGGGCTGCGGGTCGAGTGGGAAACCGTCTCGGAGACGCATAACGCCGGGTTCCATATCCTCACCCTGCGCGGCGACAACCTGCGGCAGCTCAATGAAGAAATGATCCCGCCCAAAGACGCAGGCGACGCGCTAACGCCGCGGCACTACGAGGTTATCCTGCCCAACGCCGGCGGCGTCAAGGAACTGATCGTCACCGCGGTCGACTACGACGACACCGAGGAAATGTTCGGGCTGTTCGAAGTCGGCAAGGCCTACGGGCAACCCGCGCAGGCCAGCCCGATCGATTGGCACGAGGCCCGCGAAAATGCCGCCGAGCGCCAGATGCTTCGCGCCGCCGCCGGCAAAGGCAAAGGTAAAGGGAAAGGCAAGGGTGGAAAGAACACCGCGTCGTCAAGCGTTTACGCCGACGTCCAGGTCAGCCAGCGCGGCCTCCAGGCCGTGACCTGGGAAGATCTGGCCGACGCCGGGCTCGACCTTTCCGGGGTGCCGCTGGACAGCATCGCGGTTTCGCTCAAGGGCCAGCCCGTGGCGCGCGATATCGTGGCCGGCGACCCGGCCGGCAAATCCGGCGGTGGCCGGAACCACTTCGGCCCCGGCGACGAGATTCGCTTCTGGGGCAGCAAGCCGGACTTGCCCGACGCGCTCTATATCGATGATTACAACTACCGTATATCGGTGGACCCGGATCAGGTCGTTGCCGCAGAACAGCAAAACCGCAGGGCCGGCGCCTCCCCATCAAGCCATTTCCAGTGGCTGCGCCGCGACGACGAGGCAATCTATCAGTTCGGCAGTCCGACCGAGGACCCATGGCTGGCGAAACAGCTATGGTCCGGGCGCGACGATACGCTGGAGACCGCTTTCGACGTACCCGGCACGCTGATCACCGACCAGTCCGGACGCGTCGAGGTCCTCGTCGGCGGCCTGACCATTACCCCCGAAGATCCCGACCACCATATCGTCGTCGAAGTCAACGGCCGGGAAGTCGGCGAGGCCTTCTTCGATGATCGCGAAACCCCGCGCCTCGACTTCGAAGTCCCGCCCGGCGTACTGGGCGCAGGCCGCAATTCGGTCACCGTACGCGCCCCGGGCGGCACCGCGGCCAGGTTCGACATGATCGCGGTCGACACCGTCTCGCTGGGCTTCCCGAGCGAGCTGCACACCGACGACGACCGCCTGCTGGTCGAAACCGGGCTCGATTCCGGCGAGGGCCTAAGTGTCAGCGGTTTCGGCGGGCAGGATGTAGTGGCCTACGCCCGGGATCGGCAAGACCTGCATCGACTGCGGACCCAGGAAGATCGCAAGAATGATCGCGTCAGCGTACCGGCGGTAGACGGCGCCGAGACCATTTACTGGTTGTCGACCGCCGACCGGCTCCACCGCCCCGATGTCGAAACCATCGGCACGCGCGAAGACCTGCTGGCCGATACCAGCGCTGAGTTGCTCGTCATCGCGCACCCGGCGTTCATGCCGATTTCGGACGCGGAGGCGCACCCGCTCAACGAATACATCGCCCAGCGCGAGAGCGAGGGCTGGAGCGTGGCATTGTTCGACGTCACCGACATCCAGGCCGAGTACGCAACCGGGATGCCGCTACCCGGGGCGGTCACGGACTTCTTGAAAGATGCCGACCAACGGATGGAATTCGGCCACGTGCTGCTGGTCGGCGGCGACAGCTACGACTACACCGACAACCTCGGCCTGGGCAGCATCAGCTTCATCCCGACCCGCTACGCCCCGGCGAAGCGGATTCCGCACGCGCCCAGCGACGCATTGCTGGCCGATCTAGACGGCGACGGCCTGTCCGACAAGGCGATCGGCCGCTGGCCGGTTCGTTCGCCCGGCGACCTGGCCTCGATCGTCATCAAGACGCTCGAATGGCCGGAGGTCGCGGTGCTGCAGAACGCGATCTGGGTCACCGACTCCGACGACCCCAAAAACCCGTCGTTCCAGGCCCAGGCCGAACGCATGATCGACACCGCCAGGGGCGCGGGCTGGACCGACGAGCAGTTCTCGCGCCTCTTCTGGGAGGACGTCGACACCGTACCGGGCCAGTCCATCGCCGAGACGGCGCGCGAGCGCTTGTTCACCGAACTCGAACAGGGCCGCGCCCTGACCGGATTCGTGGGGCATGGCTCGCCGGCAATGTGGACGTTCCAGGGGCTGGTTCGCCCGCGCGATCTTGACCAACTGCACAACGAGGGCGCACCGACGCTGATCGGCACCCTGACCTGCTATACGAGCTACTTCGTCTCGCCCAGCAACAACAGCGTCGCGCACGCCTGGATGAACGGTTATCGAACCGATGCCGACGGGCAGCACGTTGCGGGCGCGGCCAACGGTGCGGTCGCCATTCACGGCGCCGCAACGCTGTCGAACTACAACGACAACGAAACGTATGCCAGGGCCGTACTCGACGCACAACTGGACGGCAAGACCCTGGGCGAGGCGGTCGAGGCTGGTCGTGCAGAGGCCGCGCGCCAGGGGCTGGATGACCTGGTTGTCAACTGGAACCTGCTCGGCGACCCGACCCTCCAGCTTCGTTGACACTACGCGCGGCGGGCATCGGGTGATGCCCGCCGCGCTTGTATATAATCGGCAGTACCGGCATCGCGTGGATAATACCGGTACCAGACCCAGATAACCAGACCTAGACGCATAACAGGCAACCATGACCAACGATACCGATACATCGAAAGACACGACCGCCAACCCGGGCCGGTACCAGAACGCGCGCGCAGAATACGAAACCCCGACAATGGTGATCAGCAATCTGCGGGTTGTGACGCTGGGTGGCTCCCCGGGCATCAACGATTCGGGCGCTGAAGGTAGCCAAAGTCCGCAGCAGTAGTTAAACCGCTAGCTTCCACCCCGTTTTGCCGGAACTGCCTTGGGTTTTGTGCTAACCCGATCGGTTCGAGCCGAAATGGCCGCCGAGCAGCCCGGCGGGATCAACTCGGGACCGTATGCACTGGTCTCCGACAATGGCATCGAATGCATCGACCGCCGACCCGGTTCCAGTCCGGACCGGCCTTCAACACATTACGGCTGGATCGCCGTCGACGGCTGGACCCATCTTTCAGCTGATCTGCTCGCCGGGGCAGGCGCAACCGCCGCGGCCGCCGAAAAAACCCCGCTGCGATACATCGCCCGGCTGGTCCAGGCGCACGGCCCATCGATTCTGCGTGCGGTCGGCGGTGGTTTTGTCGCCGTCGTCGTCTTTCCCGATTCCGGACTCGTGCAGTGCTACAGAAGCCGCAACGGCAGCCGGACCTGCTATTGGGCACATGCCGGCGAGTCACTGGCCATCGCCAGCAGCGCGGCACGAATCGCGCGCCTGCCGGCGTTCTGCAGCGATGAGGATCCCGAATGGATCAGCGGCTTTTTCAGTTCGCAATCGGGACTGTTGCCGGGCCGGAGCCCGTTTTTCGGCGTTAACGAGCTGCTGCCGGCCGAGTTGCTGACAGCACGCGATTCGCGAATCGAACACCGGCGCGATCCCTTCTATGTTGCGGCGCCGGACCCGGCCGAACAAATCCCGTCACCATCCTGCGCGAATCATCCTTCGCAATACGCTGTCGACCGATTCAGCGCAACCTTCCGCCGCGCCGTGCAAACGACGCTGCCGGAAATGGAAAGTCCGGCCATCATGCTGTCGGGCGGACTGGATTCGGGACCGGTCGCGGCCGTCGCAACGGAACTGCTGAGCCACTCGGGCCGAAAGCCCGCCGTTATAAGCTGGAGTCTTGAAGAGTATCCGGAGGCCGACGAATGGCCCTGGATCTCGATGCTCGCCCGACATCTCGGCCTGAAAACCCACCGGGTCCGGTGCGGAGCGCGCCTGCCGTTCTCGGACCTGACCACGCGAATGATCGACAAGGATTTTCCGAACTTCAACGCTTTCAGGCCGCTGGTTATTGAATGTTACGCGCGCGCCCGCGATCTCGGCTACACGGTTGTCCTGAACGGGGCGGCCGGTGACAGGATCTATCCGGAACCAAGATACCGACTTTACGATACCCTGGCTCGCAATGGCATCGCGGCGGGTCTCAAGCTCGCAGTGGAGGTTGCTCACCGGCACGGCATCACCGGCTGTCACCGAGCACCCGAATTTCGCTATCTGGCCCGGAGAATCGTAGGCCGTCGGGTCGCAGACAGGCAACAGATACCCGACTGGCTCACACCCGAGGCCAGCGCAAGCCTGCGGCGACCCGACCCGTGGCCGCCCGAAGCCGGTCGCCACCGTATTCCCGAGTTTGCCGGGAGCCTTCTTGCTCCATTGACACCCGGCAGCCTGGCGCGCGAGAACCGCTTCGCACAGCGCTACGGCATCGACCGGCGCGACCCGTTCCTGGACCCGGAGCTGTTGCGTTTCATGCTCGCCTTGCCCCACTCGATGGTCTACGCCGACGGGACAACCAAGTGGATCATGCGCGAAAGCATGCGCGGCAGATTACCCGAACAATTTCGCACCAAGTCCCGCACCGGACTTCTGGGCAGCTTCTACGAGGCCGGCTACCGGGCCAACCTGCCGAACATCCGGGCCCTTTTGCTCGACCACCGCGAGTGGCGAAAATGGGTGCGAGAAGATTACCTGGAGAAAGTCCTGAAGCAGGACTCCCCGGAATCGCGCGACGCAATGCTTGTCGCAAACTGTATTGGCTACACGCTCTGGCGGCAACGGCTCAAGGAATAAGAGGTATCAGGGTAGAACGGGTGAACGGGAAGGTCTCGGCCATCAAGATTGGAGATTGATGACTGGTCTTGACCCGATCAAAGCCAGCCCCTGAGTCGGTAGTACCACATCCCCACAATCTCATGCACTGCGCGCGTGCTGCGCGCCAGCCCGCCGGCACCCGGCAGGTAGCGTCTGGGGTCGAAGGGGCGGTCTTCGACGATGGAGAAATCCGTCGCCACCGGCCGGGCGTCGATGCCGGCGCCGCGGAAGGTGGCCAGGCTGCGGTGCATGTGGCTGGCCGAGGTCACGAGCATGATCTCGTCGAGGCCCCTCTGCTCGAGGATTTCGGCCACCCGCGTGGCGTTGTCGCGCGTGGTCCGGGCCTCGCTTTCCAGGACCAGCGCCTCGTCCGGTACGCCCAGGTCGCGCAGGAAGAGCGCGCCGGATTCGGCCTCCGACCAGCTCTCGGGCCGCCTTGGATCGCGCCCGCCGCTGAGAATGATCAGCGGCGCACGCCCGGCGTGGTAGAGCCGAGCGGCGTGCCAGTAGCGGTCCACGTTGCCGCCAGCGTCGGGGTAGGGCCACTGGCCCAGCCCCGAAAAAAACGCGCCGCCGGCGACCACGATGGCGTCAGCCGACTCGACTTCTTGAGCCGAGTGATACTCGAAATCACGCTCCAGCCAGCCGACCAGCGCATCACCGGTGACCGGCATCGACCAGACCCACAACCAGGCAAAGGCCAACCCCAGCACCCAAAGCCCCACCCGCCGCCGATCAGCCCAGATCAAGGCAAGCGCCACAACCAGCGCGATCATGGCTACCCCCAACGGATAAACCGCCAGGGAAACTGTCTTCATCAACAAATACACGAACGGTCACCCCGCTTTTGCGTGGGAGGTGAAAGGGGAAAGGTTAAAGGTTAAAGAGGAAAGGTTAAAGGGGAAAGGTTAGAGGGGAAAGGTTGGAGGTGAAGATTGGCGGGGAAGATTGAAGGGGAAGGGGCTGTCCTGAGATTTGTGTAACTGCCCATTGATACGTACTGTAAATCAGGAGTTTATCAATGGACGCAGTAGTGGATGAGAAAAAGCTGAAGGAGC
>NZ_JBHJMQ010000017.1:0-15884 GCF_042310375.1 Wenzhouxiangella psychrophila
TTCCGCACACACCTTCGTCAGCGCCGCCGTCAGCGTCGTCTTGCCGTGGTCAACGTGACCAATCGTGCCGACGTTGACGTGCGGCTTGGTGCGTTCAAATTTTGCCTTGGACATAACTGCAATTCCTCTTCAAATTCTCTAGAGCTCAGGTGCTCTTCTTCATGATGGTTTCCGCCACACTGTTCGGCGCTTCTTCGTACTGGAGAAACTCCATGACGTAGTTGGCACGACCCTGCGACATCGAGCGCAGATCAGTGGCGTAGCCGAACATTTCCGACAGCGGCACATGCGCTCGGATGATCTTGCCCGCCGGGGCGTCTTCCATGCCCTGCACGGTGCCGCGACGGCGGTTCAGGTCGCCCATCACGTCGCCCATGTACTCTTCCGGTGTGACCGCTTCGACCTTCATTACCGGCTCGAGTATGACCGGCTTGGCCTTCAACGCGCCGTCCTTGAACGCCATGGAACCGGCAATCTTGAAGGCCATTTCGCTCGAATCGACTTCATGGTAGGAGCCGTCAAACAGCGTCGCCTTGATATCAACCATCGGGTAGCCCGCCAGAACACCGTTCTGCATGGCCTCTTCAATACCCTTGCCGACCGAACTGATGTAGTCCTTGGGCACGACACCGCCGACAATCTGGTCGACGAATTCGAAACCACCCGCCTCGCCCATGGGCTCGAGCTTGATCTTGACGTGTCCGTACTGACCTCGACCACCCGACTGGCGGACGAACTTGCCTTCGGCCTCGACCGCCTGGCGAATCGTTTCGCGGTATGCCACCTGCGGCTTGCCGACATTCGCCTCGACCTTGAACTCGCGCTTGAGGCGGTCGACGATGATGTCCAGATGGAGCTCGCCCATGCCGGAGATGATCGTCTGGCCCGATTCCTCGTCCGTGCGCACGCGGAATGACGGATCTTCCTGAGCCAGCTTGCCCAGCGCAATACCCATCTTTTCCTGGTCGGCCTTCGACTTCGGCTCCACGGCCACGGCGATAACCGGCTCCGGAAACTCCATGCGCTCGAGCGTGATCACGTCGGACGGATCGCACAGCGTGTCACCGGTGGTGACATCCTTCAGGCCTACCGCCGCGGCGATATCACCCGCGTAGACTTCCTTGATCTCTTCACGCGAGTTGGAGTGCATCTGCAGCAGGCGGCCGACGCGCTCCTTCTTGCCCTTGATGGGATTGAAGACAGTGTCGCCGGCCTTGACCACGCCGGAGTAGACGCGGAAGAAGGTCAGGGAACCCACGTAGGGATCGGTCGCAATCTTGAACGCGAGGGCGGCAAACGGCGCTTCGTCGGTCGACGGGCGACGCTCTTCCTCGTCCTTCTCGTTGAGACCACGAATGTCCTTCACTTCCGTCGGCGAAGGCATGTACTCGACGATGGCGTCCAGCAGGGCCTGTACGCCCTTGTTCTTGAATGCGGTACCGCAGAGAACGGGCACGATTTCGTTGGCCAGCGTCTGATCGCGCAGACCCTTGATGATCTCCTCGTCGCTCAGCTCGCCGTTCTCGAGGTATTTTTCCATCATTTCCTCGGAAGCCTCGGCGGCGGACTCGACCAGCTGCTCGTGAGCGGCCCGGGCTTCGTCAACCAACTCGGCCGGAATATCACGCGCCTCGTAGGTGGTGCCCATGTTCTCCACGTCCCAGTAAATGGCACGCATCCTGACCAGGTCGACCACACCCTCGAAGTCCTCTTCCGCGCCAATTGGAAGCTGAATCGGCACCGGGCGCGCGCCCAGACGATCCTTGATCTGGTCGACTACGCGATGGAAATTGGCGCCCATGCGGTCCATCTTGTTGATGAAGGCCATGCGCGGCACCGCGTACTTGGTGGCCTGTCGCCATACCGTCTCGGACTGCGGCTCCACACCACCAACTGCACAGAAAACGGCTACGGCGCCATCAAGCACACGCAGGCTCCGTTCGACCTCGATGGTGAAGTCGACGTGCCCCGGGGTATCAATGATGTTGATGCGGTATTGGGGCCAGTCCTTGTCCATACCCTGCCAGAAGCAGGTCGTGGCCGCGGACGTAATGGTGATGCCACGCTCCTGCTCCTGCTCCATCCAGTCCATGACAGCATTGCCGTCATGCACTTCGCCCAGCTTGTGCGAAATGCCGGTGTAGAACAGGATGCGCTCGGTCGTCGTCGTCTTGCCGGCATCGATGTGAGCCATGATGCCGATATTCCGATAACGCTCGATGGAGACTTTGCGTGACACTTCAAAAACCTCGGTTACTTGACTGCCTACCAGCGGTAATGGGCGAAAGCCTTGTTGGCTTCGGCCATCCGATGGGTATCTTCGCGTTTCTTGACGGCAGAACCGCGCTCTTCCATGGCGTCGAGAAGCTCTCCGGCCAATCGGCGCGGCATGGTGTTCTCGCCCCGCTTGCGAGCGGCATCGATCAGCCAGCGCATGGCCAGCGCATGCTGACGCTTGGGACGCACTTCCACCGGCACCTGATAGGTGGCGCCACCGACACGGCGAGACTTGACCTCGACCGACGGCGCGACATTATCGAGCGCCTTTTCGACAGCGGCCAGCGGCTCTGCCTGACCCTTGCTTTCCATCTCCTCGATCGCACCGTAGACGATGCGCTCGGCGACGGACTTCTTGCCGTCCATCATCACCATGTTGATGAAGCGGGCGATCATTTCGCTGCCGAACCGTGGGTCGGGCAGGATGTCGCGCTCAAAATTCGAATGCTTGCGGGACATTGTCTAATTCCGTCAGTTCTTCGGACGCTTGGCGCCGTACTTGGAGCGACCCTGGCGGCGATCAGAGACACCTGCGGTGTCCAGGCTGCCGCGCACGGTGTGGTAACGCACACCGGGAAGGTCCTTTACACGACCGCCACGAATCAGGACCACGGAGTGCTCCTGGAGGTTGTGACCCTCGCCACCGATGTAGCTGGTGACTTCGTAGCCATTGGTCAGCCGGACACGCGCGACCTTCCGGAGCGCCGAATTGGGCTTCTTCGGGGTCGTGGTGTACACTCGCGTGCACACGCCACGCTTTTGAGGCGAAGCCTCCAGCGCCGGCACGTTGGATTTTTGTTCCTGCGGCCGCCTCGGTTTGCGGACCAATTGATTGATCGTGGCCATAACTTTTTGGTATCTCAAGAAAACAAACGACAGGCCGCAAATCCGGCCTGCCGAAGAACGAGAATTCTAAGGGGTTGTGTGGGGTGTGTCAATACCTGCTGCCGGCTAATTAAGCCGGGCGGGCAGTTTGGGGCTTGGCGCCCAGGCCAGAGGCCAAAAATCCGAAATCCGAAGCACCAAATCCGAAACAAGCACGAATGACCAAAATTCGAATGCTCTAAACGTAGAACCCCGGCGCCACAGCGCGGCCGTGGCAGCCGTTTCGGCCATTCAGATTTCGAATTTGTTTCGTATTTGGTGCTTCGAATTTCGGATTTGGGGTTAATGCCGCGGCGCCGGAAGCCCGACGCCGCAGCACAACCGAAAGGCCCTACTCTTCGGCGTCCCCGCCGGCTGACTCCTCAACCTGCGGCGCTTCTTCGGCGTCAGAGGCCCGCAGCAGCGCGGCCAGTTCGGCATCGGCCTCCTCGTGACCGCCCTCCTTGCGGCGCTCGGCGGCGATTCGCCCCGTACCCGCCGGAATGAGACGCCCAACAATGACGTTCTCCTTCAGACCGCGCAGGTGATCGACGGTGCCGCGGACGGCCGCATCGGTCAGCACGCGCGTGGTCTCCTGGAAGGAGGCCGCCGAGATGAAGGACTCGGTCGCCAGGGATGCCTTGGTGATCCCAAGAAGCACCGACTGGTAACGCGGCGGAAACTGGCTGGCCTGCTCGAGGCGCTCGGCCTCTTCCAGGGCGCGGATGCCTTCCACCTGCTCGCCCCTGAGGAAGGTGCTGTCGCCCGGGTCGGTGATTTCGACCTTGCGCAGCATCTGGCGGATAACAACCTCGATATGCTTGTCGTTGATACCCACACCCTGCAGGCGGTAGACGTCCTGAATCTCCTGGACCAGGTAGTCCGCCAGCCGCTCGACACCCAGGAGCCGCAGGATATCGTGCGGATTGGGTTCGCCGTCGACCACCGTTTCACCCTTGGCAACATGTTCGCCTTCGAACACCAGAACCTGGCGCCACTTGGGAATCAACTCCTCGTGGGTATCGCCGTTTTCGTCGGTGATCACGAGACGCTGCTTGCCCTTGGTTTCCTTGCCGTAGCTGACCACGCCGGAGGCTTCGGCAAGAATCGCGCCTTCCTTGGGCTTGCGTGCTTCGAACAAGTCAGCCACTCGCGGCAGACCGCCCGTAATGTCGCGGGTCTTGGACGATGCCTGCGGAATGCGCGCGACCACGTCGCCGACCTTGATTTCTTGCCCGTCGGTACAGTTGATGACCGCCTCGGCCGGCAGATAGTACTGCGCCGGCTGCTCGGTTCCCGGAATATTGAGCACCTTGCCCTTCTTGTCGAGCAGGCGGATCATTGGCCGGAGGTCCTTGCCCTCCGAGCCCCGCTTCTTCGGGTCGGTGACGACCATGGAAGTCAGGCCGGTGACCTCGTCGACCTCTTCGGTAACGGTCACACCCGAAATGAAGTCGTGGAAGCTGGCCACACCAGCCAGTTCGGCCACGACAGGGTGGGTATGCGGATCCCAGTTGGCAACCTGCTGACCGACCTCGACCTTGTCGCCTTCCTTGATGTGCAACAGCGCACCGTACGGAATCTTGTAGCGTTCGCGCTCGCGACCATGGCTGTCGATGACCGACAACTCACCGGAGCGCGACACTGCGACCAGCTTGCCTTCGACGTTTTCGACCGATTTCAGGTTGTACAGTCGAACAGAACCGTTGGACTTGACTTCGATATGGTCGATCGCGACGGAGCGTGAGGCGGCACCACCGATGTGGAAAGTGCGCATCGTCAGCTGCGTGCCCGGCTCGCCGATGGACTGTGCTGCGATCACGCCCACGGCCTCACCCTGGTTGACCATCGTCCCTCGCGCCAGATCACGACCGTAGCAGGCCGCGCAGATTCCGTGCCGCGTCTCGCAGGTGATCGGCGAACGCACCAGCACGCGATCGATGCCGTTCTCTTCCAGCGTTTCGACCCATTCCTCGTCGAGCAGCGTGCCGCGGGGGCAAAGCGCCTCGTCGCTGTCGGCCGGGTAGATATCTTCGGCCACCAGGCGACCCAGGATTCGCTCACCCAGCGGCTCGACGACATCACCGCCTTCGACGATCGGCAGCATTTCCAGGCCCTGTTCGGTACCGCAGTCTTCCTCGATCACGACCAGGTCCTGGGCCACGTCAACCAGGCGACGCGTCAGGTAACCCGAGTTGGCGGTCTTGAGCGCCGTATCGGCCAGACCCTTACGGGCACCGTGAGTGGAGATGAAGTACTGCAGGACGTTCAGGCCTTCGCGGAAGTTCGCCGTAATGGGGGTCTCGATGATCGAGCCGTCAGGCTTGGCCATCAGGCCGCGCATGCCGGCGAGCTGCCGGATCTGCGCTGCCGAACCACGTGCACCGGAATCGGCCATGATGTAGATCGAGTTCATGGAGTCTTCCTCGACCTCATTGCCGTCAACATCGATACGGACGCGCTTGCCGATGCGCTTCATCATCGCGCGCGCGACCTCCTCGTTGGTGCGCGACCAGATGTCGACCACCTTGTTGTAGCGCTCACCAGCAGTCACTACACCGGAGGAATACTGGTTCTGGATGTCGACCACTTCCTTTTCGGCCCGCTCCAGGATGGCCTTCTTCTCGGGCGGCACCTGCAGGTCGTCGAGACAGATCGACACCCCGGCCTGCGTGGAGTAGTGAAAGCCGGTGTACATCAACTGGTCGGCGAAAACCACGGTCTTCTTGAGACCCATCTTGCGGTAACTCTCGTCGATCAGGCGCGAAATCTGCTTCTTCTTGAGCACCTGATTGACCAGTTCGAACGGGAGACCCATCGGCAGGATCTCGCGCAACAGCGCGCGGCCTACAGTTGTTTCGTAGCGGTTGAAGACCTCGGTTTCGTTGCCGTCCTCGTCGATCTCGATCTCGCGAATGCGTACGGTCACGGCCGCCTGCAGCTCGACCTGCAGGTTCGAGTAGGCACGATTGACCTCGGCCACGCTCGAGAAAGCCATGCCCTCGCCCCTGGCGCCGGCGTTCTTGCGGGTCATGTAGTAGAGACCCAGCACGACGTCCTGCGTCGGCACGATGATCGGCTCGCCGTTGGCGGGCGAGAGAATGTTGTTGGTCGACATCATCATCGCGCGCGCTTCGAGCTGAGCTTCCAGCGAGAGCGGGACGTGAACGGCCATCTGGTCGCCGTCGAAGTCGGCGTTGAAGGCAGTACAGACCAGCGGATGCAGCTGGATAGCCTTGCCCTCGACCAGCACCGGCTCGAAGGCCTGGATACCCAGGCGGTGAAGCGTCGGCGCGCGGTTGAGCAGAACCGGGTGCTCGCGGATGACCTCCTCGAGGATATCCCAGACTTCCGGCTCTTCACGTTCGACCAGCTTCTTGGCCGCCTTGATGGTCATGGCCAGGCCGCGACGCTGCAGCTTCGAGAAAATGAAAGGCTTGAACAGCTCCAGCGCCATTTTCTTGGGCAGGCCGCACTCGTGCAGCTTGAGCGTGGGACCGACGACGATGACCGAACGACCGGAGTAGTCGACTCGCTTGCCCAGCAGGTTCTGGCGGAAGCGCCCCTGCTTGCCCTTGATCATGTCGGCCAGTGACTTCAACGGGCGCTTGTTGGTGCCCGTAATGGCGCGACCACGACGGCCGTTGTCGAGCAGCGCGTCGACCGACTCCTGCAGCATGCGCTTTTCGTTGCGCACGATGATATCCGGCGCATTCAGCTCCAGCAGGCGCTTGAGACGGTTGTTGCGATTGATGACGCGGCGATAGAGGTCGTTGAGATCCGAAGTCGCGAACCGACCGCCGTCGAGCGGCACCAGCGGACGCAGGTCCGGCGGCAGCACCGGCAAAACGGTCAGCACCATGTACTCGGGTCGGTTACCCGATTCGAGGAACGCCTCCATCAGCTTGATCCGCTTCGACAGGCGCTTGATCTTGGTCTCGGAATTGGTCGCCGCGATATCCTCGCGCAACTGGGCCAACTCGGACGTGAGATCGATATTCTTGAGCAGCTCGAACACGGCCTCGGCGCCCATGCGGGCATCGAACTCGTCACCGTATTCCTGCATCGCGTCGAGGTATTCCTCGTCGGTCAGCAACTGGCCGCGCTCGAGCATGGTCATGCCCGGATCCAGCACCAGGTAGGATTCGAAGTAGAGGATGCGCTCGATATCCCGGAGCGTCATGTCGAGCATCAGGCCGATGCGGCTCGGCAGCGACTTCAGGAACCAGATATGGGCGACCGGCGAGGCCAGATCGATGTGGCCCATACGCTCGCGCCTGACCTTGGTCAGCGTGACCTCGGTGCCGCACTTTTCGCACTTCACACCACGGTGCTTCATGCGCTTGTACTTGCCGCAAAGGCACTCGTAGTCCTTGACCGGCCCGAAGATGGCGGCGCAGAACAGGCCCTCCCGCTCAGGCTTGAAGGTCCGGTAATTAATGGTCTCCGGCTTCTTGACCTCGCCGAAAGACCAGGAACGGATCAGCTCCGGTGGAGCCAGCCCGATGCGAATCGCGTCGAATTCCGTAACCTGGTTCTGACGCTTGTAGAGATTGAAAAGGTCGCGCACTTGCTGCCTCCTCCTGAGATCAGGATGATTCTTCGAGTTCGATGTTGATGCCCAGCGAGCGAATTTCCTTCACCAGCACGTTGAAGGACTCCGGCATTCCCGCAGTCATCTGATAATTGCCGTCGACAATGGACTTGTACATCTGGTTGCGGCCCTGCACATCGTCGGACTTGACGGTGAGCATTTCCTGCAGCGTATAGGCTGCGCCGTAGGCCTCAAGCGCCCAGACCTCCATTTCGCCGAATCGCTGGCCGCCGAACTGGGCCTTGCCGCCCAGCGGTTGCTGCGTAACCAGCGAGTACGGACCGGTCGAACGAGCGTGCATCTTGTCGTCGACCAGGTGGTTGAGCTTGAGCATGTACATGTAGCCCACCGTCACCGGACGATCGAACGGATTACCGGTGCGGCCGTCATGGAGGATCATCTGCCCCGTTTCCGGCATGTCGCCCATCTTCAGAAGCTTCTTGATCTCGTCTTCGTCGGCGCCGTCGAAGACCGGTGTCGCCATTGGCACACCGCCCTTGAGGTTCTCGGCCATCTCAGAGATTTCGCCGGCATTGAATTGCTTCATGTCGACGCGACCGTCCTGGTCGGAGTTGTAGATCTCACCCAGGAACTTGCGGACGTTCTCCGTCTTTTCCTTGGCTTCGACCATTTGCTCGATCTTGCGACCCAGGCCACGTGCGGCGAGCCCAAGGTGTGTTTCGAGCACCTGACCGATGTTCATGCGCGAAGGCACGCCCAGCGGGTTGAGCACGAGATCGACCGGCGTACCGTCGTCCATGAACGGCATGTCCTCGGTCGGGACGATGGTCGAGATCACGCCCTTGTTACCGTGGCGCCCTGCCATCTTGTCACCGGGCTGCATATGGCGCTTGACGGCCAGGTAGACCTTGACCATCTTGAGCACTGCCGGCGCCAACTCATCACCGCGCGTGATCTTTTCCTTCTTTTCCTCGAAGCGCTTGTCGAAGGCCTTGCGTTGGGCCTCGATCTGGCGCGCAGCACGCTCGAGCAGCTCCTGGGCCTCCTCATTGCGCATGCGAAGCTTGAACCAGTCGTCGCGCTTGAGCTCCTGGAGATAGTCCTGGGTTACCTTGGCGCCCTTCTTCAGGCCAGAGGGTCCCTTGTCTGCGATCTTGCCGACGAGCACCGACTCCAGTCGCGCGAAAATGGCGTCTTCCATGATGCGCAGCTGATCGTCGAGGTCCTTTCGAACCTGGCGAATTTCGTCCTTCTCGATCGCGATGGCACGCGCGTCCTTGTCCACGCCCTCGCGCGTGAAGACCTGCACGTCGATAACCGTCCCATCCATGCCGGTCGGCACACGCAGGCTGGTGTCCTTCACGTCGGACGCTTTCTCGCCGAAGATGGCGCGCAGGAGCTTCTCTTCCGGGGTCAGCTGGGCCTCGCCCTTGGGCGTGACCTTGCCGACCAGGATATCGCCGGCCTTGACTTCGGCGCCAATGTAGACAATCCCCGACTCGTCGAGTTTGGCCAGGGTCGATTCGCCCACGTTGGGGATATCGCCGGAAATTTCCTCCGAACCCAGTTTGGTATCGCGGGCCACACAGGTCAGCTCCTCGATGTGAATCGAGGTGAAGCGATCCTCTTCGACGACGCGCTCGGAGATCAGGATGGAGTCCTCGAAGTTGTAGCCATTCCAGGGCATGAAGGCGACGAGCATGTTCTGGCCCAGCGCCAGCTCGCCCAGGTCGGTCGACGGACCGTCGGCAAGCACGTCCTTCTTCTGGATGACATCACCCACCTTCACCAGCGGGCGCTGGTTCATGCAGGTATTCTGGTTGGAGCGCTCGTACTTGACCAGGTTGTAGATATCCACGCCCGGGTCGTTTTCGCCCACCTCGTCATCGTTGGCGCGTACCACGATACGGCCGGCATCCACCTGGTCGACCGTGCCGCCACGCAGAGCAACGGTGGTCACACCGGAGTCGGTAGCGACAGCGCGCTCCATCCCGGTCCCCACCAACGGCTTGTCGACGCGCAGCGTCGGCACGGCCTGGCGCTGCATGTTGGAGCCCATCAGCGCGCGGTTGGCATCATCATGTTCGAGAAACGGAACCAGTGATGCAGCCACCGACACGATCTGGCGAGGGGAGACGTCCATGTACTCGATCTCGTCCGGACGCTTGAGCGTAAACTCGCCCTGGAAGCGGCACGGGATCAGCTCGTCCTTGAATTTCTTGTTCTTGTCCAGGTCGGCATTCGCCTGGGCAATCACGTATTCGCCTTCCTCAATCGCCGAGAGGTACTCGACCTTGTCGGTCACCTTGCCGCCCTTGACCTTGCGATAGGCGGTCTCCAGGAAACCGTACTGGTTGGTCCGGGCATAGCAGGCCAATGAGTTGATCAGGCCGATGTTCGGACCTTCCGGCGTCTCGATGGGACACAGGCGGCCGTAGTGCGTCGGGTGAACGTCGCGCACCTCGAATCCGGCGCGCTCGCGCGTCAGGCCACCCGGGCCCAGCGCGGAAACACGGCGTTTGTGCGTGACCTCCGAAAGCGGGTTGTTCTGATCCATGAATTGCGACAGCTGCGAGGAGCCGAAAAACTCCTTGATCGCCGCCGCAACCGGCTTGGCGTTGATCAGATCCTGCGGCGAAGAGCCCTCGCTCTCGACCGTGGTCAGGCGCTCACGCACCACGCGCTCGACGCGCACCAGGCCGATACGGAAGCTGTTCTCAGCCATCTCGCCGACGGAACGCACGCGACGATTACCGAGGTGGTCGATATCGTCGACCGTGCCGTGGCCGTTGCGGATATCGATCAGGACGCGCAGGACATCAAGGATGTCGTCGCGGTCCAGGACACCCGGACCCTCGATTTCCTTGCGACCCACGCGACGATTGAACTTCATGCGCCCGACCGCGGAGAGATCGTAGCGGTCTGCAGAGAAGAACAGATTGGTGAACAGGTTCTGCGCCGCTTCCTTGGTCGGCGGCTCCCCCGGGCGCATCATCTTGTAGATCTCCCACAATGCCTCGAGCTCGCTGCTCGTCGGGTCGATGCGCAGGGTGTTGGAAATATAGGGGCCCTGGTCGAGGTCGTTGACATAGAGCACGTCGAAGCGCTTGACCTTGGCTTCGCGCATCGCCTCGAGGGCTTCCTCGGTAATCTCGTCATTGGCCTTGGCGACCAGTTCGCCGGACTCGGTGTCGACGATATCGTGGGCCAGAATCTTGCCGATGAGATAGTCGTCGGGAACGTCCAGGGCCTTGACGCCGGACTCCTCGATGAGCTTGACGTGGCGCGCCGTAATGCGCTTGTCTTTCTCGACAATGACCTTGCCGTCTTTGCCGACAATGTCAAACAGCGCCGACTCACCGCGCAGGCGCTGCGGCACCAGGTCGATCTTGGCATCGCCCTTGCGCAGTGTCACCTTCGTCTTCTCGAAGAAATAGTCGAGCATTTCCTCTTCGGTCATGCCCAATGCACGCAACAGGATCGTCACCGGCAGCTTGCGACGACGATCGATGCGCGTAAAGATGCAATCCTTCGGGTCGTACTCGAAATCGAGCCACGAACCGCGATATGGAATCACGCGGGCCGAATAGAGCAGCTTGCCCGAGGAATGGGTTTTGCCCTTGTCGTGATCGTAGAACACACCAGGGGAACGGTGCATCTGGTTGACGATCACTCGCTCGGTGCCGTTGACGATGAACGTGCCGGTGTCGGTCATCAGCGGCAGATCGCCCATGTAGACGTCCTGCTCCTTGACTTCCTTGACCCGCTTGTTCTTGGCAGGGCTCTCCTTGTCGTAGATGATCAGGCGAACCTTGACGCGCAGGGGTGCGGTGTAACTCATGCCCCTGAGCTTGCATTCGGTCACGTCGAACTCGGGACCGCCAAGCTCGTAATTGACGTATTCCAGGGCGGCGTTGCCGGAATAGCTGGTTATCGGAAACACCGAGCTCAGCGCACCGTGCAGCCCGACTTCCTGACGGTCGCCTTCAGCGACGCCCGACTGCAGGAATTGTTTGTAAGAGTCGATCTGCGTTGCGAGCAAAAACGGCACTTCGAGCACCTGGGGGTGCTTGCCGAAATTCTTGCGAATACGCTTCTTTTCCGTGAAGGAGTAGCTCATGAGCGTTCTTCCCACCTGGTATTGCATCGGCCGGGACTTTTCATACAATGCTGCCATGGCACCCGGTTACATCCCTGGGCAGCGACCACTTGCGTGGCACAAACGGGAGCGGGCCGGGCACCTTGTCGGCACCCAGCCCTACTTCCATCAAACAACTGAACAGGCAGAATGGTTACTTGACCTCGACGGTCGCACCCGCCTCTTCCAGCTGCTTCTTGATGTCTTCCGCTTCGTCCTTTTCCACGCCTTCCTTGACCGGAGTAGGCGCACCTTCGACCAACTCCTTGGCTTCCTTCAGGCCCAGGCCCGTGATACCACGGACGGCCTTGATGACGCCAACCTTGTTGTCGCCGAAGCTGGCAAGAACCACGTCGAATTCGGTCTGCTCTTCAGCAGCACCACCTTCGTCGCCGCCGGCAGCAGCGCCAGCAACGGCCACCGGAGCGGCAGCGGAAACACCGAACTTTTCTTCCATGGCTTCGATGAGGTCAACAACCTCCATCACGCTCATTTCGGAAATGGTTTCGAGAATATCGTCTTTTGAAACGGCCATTTTCTTTAACTCCAGAATGTTTCGATATTGAATAAATCAGGCAGCTTGCTTGCTGTCGCGAACCGCCGCGACCGTGCGAACCAGCTTGGTGTGCGGCTCGGCAAGGGTGCGGACAAACTTCTCGATCGGCGCCTTCATGACACCCATCAGCATGGCGATTGCCTGATCGCGCGTCGGCAGCTTGGCCAGGCGCTCGAGTTCACTGGCATCGTGAAGCTCGGCACCGACCGCCACCAGGCGGGCAACCAGCTTGTCGTTCTCCTTGGAATAATTCTTGACCAGACGCGCAGCCGCGCCGGGGTCTTCCATGGAAAACGCAAACAGCAGCGGGCCCGTCAGGCCCTCGCTCATGCATTCGAAGTCCGTACCCTCAACGGCACGCTTGACCAACGTGTTCTTGGCAACCTTCAGATACACACCTTCACTGCGCGCCTTGCTGCGCAGTTCGGTCATGTCGCTGACGGTCAGCCCACGGTACTCGGCAGCAACTGCAGAGTGTGCAGACTTCGCCGCATCGGCGACTTCCGCCACCACTGCCTTCTTCTGCTCAAGTGTGAGCGCCATTGGCTACCTCCATTGAGTTCGAACCACCGGGATATTCCCCGGCAATCCATACCATTCCGGACCCGAAGGACCGGACCTAACTGGTGGCCGTTTCTCCCGTAAACTCGGGATAATCGGGCGACACCATCTGCGCGGGCGGTTCTTTCGAACCATTACCGCTGCCGGCTCGCGCCGGCCTCGACCCGCGGTCTTGGACGGGCGCTCCCCTGGGGGAGCGAACGCCCGACCTGGAGAGTGTTAAGTTTCAACACACCTCCAAATTCCAATTCACTCGAAGCGTTCAGCGAAGCCCTTCTTCACACTTCACACTGAACACTTCACACTGTTCTTTAAACGCTCAAACTGCTCGTATCGACGATCAGCCCAGGGCCCATCGTGGTCGACAGTGCAATCTTGCGCAGATACTGACCCTTGGCGGCCGGCGGCTTGGCCTTGACCAGCTCGCCGACCAGCGCCTGAAGATTCTCGCGCAGGGCGTTGGCCTCGAAATCTGCCTTGCCGATCGTACTGTGCACGATGCCGGCCTTGTCTGTGCGGAACTGCACCTGTCCAGCCTTGGCATTCTTGACTGCCGTCTCGACGTCGGTCGTCACCGTGCCAACCTTGGGATTCGGCATCAAACCGCGCGGACCCAGTACCTGGCCGAGCTTGCCGACGACACGCATGGCATCGGGGGTGGCGATGCAGACATCGAAATCAATCGTTCCGCCCTTGATCGTTTCGGCCAGATCATCCATACCGACGATATCGGCGCCGGCGGCCTCGGCCTTTTCGGCGTTCTCACCCTGGGCGAACACGGCAACGCGGACGCTCTTGCCCGTGCCGTGCGGCAGCACCAGCGCGCCCCGAACAACCTGGTCCGACTTGCGCGGATCAACGCCAAGACGAACGGCAACGTCCACCGACTCGGTGAACTTGACCTTGCTCATCGACTTGAGCAGGTCCAGGGCCTCGTCGAGGCCATAGGCCTTGCCCGGCTCGATTTGCTCGCGAATTGCGCGAATACGCTTTGACTTGGCCATCACTCGACTCCTTCCACATTCAGGCCCATGCTGCGGGCGCTACCTGCAATGGTGCGCACCGCGGCGTCCATGCTGGCCGCCGTCAGGTCGGGCTCTTTCATCTTGGCGATTTCTTCCAGCTGTTCACGCGTGACCGTTCCCACCTTGTTGGTGTTCGGCTCACCGGAACCCTTCTGGATCTTGGCCGCCTTGCGCAGCAAAACGGCTGCCGGCGGAGTCTTGGTGACGAAACTGAAGCTTCGGTCATTGAAAACGGTAATCACGACCGGAATGGGAAGGCCCTGTTCGGTATCCTGGGTCTGGGCGTTGAACGCCTTGCAGAACTCCATGATATTGACGCCGTGCTGGCCCAGGGCCGGGCCCACGGGCGGGCTCGGATTGGCCTGGCCGGCCGGCACCTGCAGCTTGATGTAACCGGTGACTTTCTTAGCCATGTTGTATCATCTCCTCGGGTCCTGGCGCCGGGCCATGTCAGACACGCGGCTCCCCGTTTGGTTTCAAATGCCGGGCTGAAACTCAGGCCCGGGTTCCTTATCCTCCCCTTCCTACGACGCAGCGCCGTCCGAAGGGGACCCCGGATCGCGCTTCGCGCGTCCGGGATCGAAAAAATGGAACGCCCTGCGTTACAGTTTTTCGACCTGTGTAAAGTCCAGCTCCACGGGCGTGGATCGACCGAAGATCGATACCGCCACACGCAGCCGGCTCTTTTCGTAGTTGATCTCTTCGACCACACCACTGAAATCGTTGAACGGGCCTTCCGTGACCCGGACCATCTCGCCCGGCTCGAACAGCACCTTCGGGCGCGGCTTGTCGACACCTTCCTGCACGCGCTGGAGGATGGCATCCGCCTCGGCCTTGCTGATCGGCGCCGGCCGATCCTGGCGACCGCCGATGAAACCCATCACCTTGGGCACGTCCTTGACCAGGTGCCAGGTGTCATCGTTCATCTCCATTTCGACGAGCACGTATCCCGGGAAGAACTTGCGTTCGCTGCGGCGTTTAACGCCCTTGCGCATCTCGACCACCTCTTCGGTGGGCACGAGAATCTCGCCGAACATGTCTTCCATGCCAGCGCGCTTGATGCGCTCCTCGAGGGAGCGCTTGGCTGCCTTCTCGAAACCCGAGTAGGCGTGAACGACGTACCACTGCTTGGCCATCAATTTCCTCCGGCGGCGCCGATCAATTGACGAACGACCCAGCCGAACAACGTATCCATCAGGAACAGCATGATGGCCGCGATGATGGTTATCACGATGACCACCAGGGTGGTCTGCACCGTCTCGTTACGCGACGGCCAGACAACCTTGCGACGCTCCACGTCCGCCTCGCGCAGAAACGAGAAGAATTCCCGCCCACGCGTGGTCTGTGCGATCACGAAAGCCGCGATCACGAACGAAACCAGCAGCCCGGCCGCCCGAATGGGCGTCATGACTTCACCGGCAAACTGGTAGAACCCGTAGAAGCCGGCGGCCACGATGAGCAGCCCCATGGACCAGAACAGGTAGTCGCGTGCAGACGTCTTTTCAGCAGCCATTAAGTTGCCTTGATTGTTCAGTGGCAGGCGAGGAGGGACTCGAACCCCCAACCTGCGGTTTTGGAGACCGCTGCTCTGCCAATTGAGCTACTCGCCTTCAACAGGTTTCAGGTTTCAGGCCGAAGGTTTCAGGGTCGAGGAATCTCGCAGCGAAGCCGCGGCCTGAACCCTGAAACCTGAACCCTGAATCCTTACATCATTCAATAATCTTCGACACCACGCCGGCGCCAACGGTGCGACCGCCTTCGCGAATGGCGAAGCGCAGGCCTTCTTCCATGGCGATCGGCGCAATCAGTTCCACCGTCATCTGGACGTTGTCGCCCGGCATCACCATCTCCGTGCCTTCCGGAAGCTGGCAGTCGCCCGTCACGTCGGTCGTGCGGAAGTAGAACTGC
>NZ_JBHJMQ010000018.1:0-14972 GCF_042310375.1 Wenzhouxiangella psychrophila
ACGGTTAGCGCCGCGGTGGGGTCGGGCAACGGCTCGATTGGTCCGGGCAGTCAGTCCGTCGACCACGACGGTACCGCCGGCGGCACGCTCAGCGCCGATACGGGCTGGTCGCTGGATACGCTTTCGGGTGATACCTGTTCGCCGGTCGACAACGGCGATGGCACCTGGTCGGCACCGAACATTACCGACGCCTGCGCGGTCACGGCGACGTTCGTGATCGACAGCTACACGGTTAGCGCCGCGGTGGGATCGGGCAACGGCTCGATTGATCCGGCCAGTCAGTCCGTCGACCACGACGGTACCGCCGGCGGCACGCTCAGCGCCGATGCGGGCTGGTCGTTGGACACGCTCTCGGGCGATACCTGTTCACCGGTCGACAACGGCGACGGCACCTGGTCAGCGCACAATATCACCGACGCCTGCGCGGTAACGGCGACGTTCGTGATCGACAGTTACACGGTCACCGGTGCGGTTGACACCGGCAACGGCAGCATCACACCGACCAGCCAGACGGTCGATCAAGACGATACCGCAACCTTGACGGTCACGCCGGACACTGGCTGGAGCATAGATTCGGTCAGCGGTTGCGGCGGCAGCCTCATCGGCGACACCTACACCACCGGCTCGATCACGGCAGATTGCACGGTCACCGCGGCCTTCGTGATCAACACCTACACGGTGACCTTCGTCGACCACGACAGCACCGTGCTCGACACGCAGACGGTGGATCACGGCAGTGACGCCACGGCTCCAACCGATCCCACGCGCGAGGGCTATACCTTCACCGGCTGGGATGTGCCGTTCGACAACGTTACCGAAGACCTGACGGTGACGGCCGAGTACGAGATCGACACCTACACGGTCACCTTCGTCGACCATGACACGTCGGTGTTGGACACGCAGACCGTGGAATACGGCAGTGACGCCACCGCCCCACCCGATCCCACACGAGGGGGCTATACCTTCACCGGCTGGGATGTGCCGTTCGACAACGTTACCGAAGACCTGACGGTGACGGCCGAGTACGAGATCGATAGCTATGCGGTGACATTCGTCGACCACGACAGCACCGTGCTCGACACGCAGACCGTGGAATACGGCAGTGACGCCACCGCCCCAACCGATCCCACACGAGAGGGCTATACCTTCACCGGCTGGGACGTGCCGTTCGACAATGTCACCGAAGACCTGACAATCACGGCCGAGTACGAGATCGACACCTACACAGTGACCTTCGTCGATCATGACGGATCGCAGTTGAAGGAGGAGGCGGTCGATCACGGCACCGCCGCTACGGCACCCGCCGATCCGACGCGCTCCGGCTATAGCTTCACTGGCTGGGATGTCTCCTTCGACAACGTCACCAGCGACATGACCGTGACGGCTCAGTACGAACTGGTGGACGGGGACATCTTCTCGGATCGATTCGAACCGGCAATCTGATTACCGTTTAAAGGGGCGCGGCCGGCATCGCGCCGCGCCCCTAATCCGTATCGAAACAGAACCGGTTTCGCCCCGCTGATTTGGCGGCGTATACCGCGCGGTCGGCTCGGCGCAGCACGCCTTCGGTATCGACGTTGCAGCCGGCGTCGCACAGGGTGACGCCCAGGCTCGACGAGACCCGGACGATGCCGGCATCGATGCGAATCGGTAGCCGCACCGACTCGAGGATGCGTTCGTACACGGCATCGTTCTGCGGCTCGCGAAGGATGATCAGGAATTCGTCGCCGCCGAGGCGACACACGCAGTCTTCGGAGCGCACCAGGTCCTGCAGCCGTTCGGCGACGGTCTTGAGCACATGGTCACCGGCGTCGTGGCCGTAGCGGTCGTTGACCGGTTTGAAGTCGTCGAGGTCCATCATGCACACGGCAAACCTCGTGCCCGAATGCCGCGCCAGATTGACGGCGCGCTGCAGCCGTTCGTCGGCCAGGCGGCGGTTGCCCAGGCCGGTCAGCGGGTCGTGATTGGCGATCTTGCCCAGGCGGCGCTCCTGGGCCTTGCGCAGGGTGATATCGGTCATTAGCGTCACGTAGTGCGACAGGCCACCGTCGCTGTCGCGAACGGCCGAGATCGACAGCTCCGCCGGAAAGGTCTCGCCGTCCTTCCTGCAGATGAACACTTCGCCGTGCCAGTGATCCCGGTCATTGAGGCCCAAGCGAATCTTGGCCGTCGTTCGTTCCCGGTCTTTCTCGGGCAGCAGCCTCTCGGGCGTTTCGCCGCGAATTTCCTTGCTGGCGTAGCCCGTCATCCGTTCGAACGCGCGGTTGACGTCGCGAAACGCCCACTCGATGTCGCTGATGATGATGCCTTCCTGGCTGGTCTCGAACACGCTGGCAGCGGTGCGAACACGCTCGAGCGCCCGCTGCAGTTCGGTGATGTCGCGGATGTGCCCGTGCCAGATGATGCTGCCGTCGGGCTGGCTGGCCGGCGTGGCATTGCCTTCCACCCAGCGAAGGCCGAACTCGGGATGGAAGACCCGGTAAGTCTGATGCCAGGTCTCGAGCTTCTCGGCTGACTGCTCGATCGAGCGCGAGACATCGGCCATGTCGTTGGGGTGAAGCACGTCGAAGGTGGCACCGGCATCCTCGACCACGTCTTCGGGGCCGCAGCCGTAGATGTCGCGCAGCCCTTTCGAGGCGAAGGGGAAATGCGAGCTCCCGTCGGGCCTCAGGCGGAACTGGTAGATCACCCCGGGCACGTTGCTCGACAGCTCGGTCAGGCGCCGCAGCCAGGCATCGCGCCGTTCCTGCGCGGAGCGGCGCGAGGTCACGTCCAGGTGCGTACCGAACATCCACTCGGGCTTGCCGTCCTTCGTGCGCGTCATGACCTGGCCGGTGTCCCGGACCCATACCCAGTGGCCCGCCTTGTGGCGCATCCGCACTTCCATTTCGTAGTGATCGGACTTGCCGGCAAAATGCCGCCGCAGGCGCTTGTGGCATTCGGCCTGGTCTTCGGGGTGGGCCAGTTTTTTCCAGGTGTCGATGGAGACCGGCTGGAGTTCCTCCAGGCCGTAGCCGAGCGGTTCGGCCCAGCGTTCGTCGTAGCGGGTCTCGCCGGTCTGGACATTCCATTCCCAGGCGCCCGCGCGCGAGCCCTGCAGGATGCGCGACAGGTGCCGGTTGCGCTCGCGGGACCGTCGTAGTTGCCGTAGCACGACCAGCAGCGCGATCAAAATCGCGGCCAGCAGGATTAGCGCGACGGAAGGCGCCGGGTAACCCCGCCAGTCGTCGAACCAGGCGATATTGGTGGCGGCCGCGGCGCCATCGGCGGGCACGAGCACGGCTGCCTGAACCGAAAGGATCAGGAGCGCGTATCGCAATCGCCACCGCGAGCGATGATCGTTCATGGCTGGATGCCCCCTCGACGGGTCGGCCAGCCGCCAACCCGCCAGTTGCGTGCCAACATCGAGCGTTTCCGCCCGAGGATTGCCCGATTGTAGGCTGTTTCGGCTCGCGACCCCCTTGATATACGGCAATTTTTTTGGTCACCAACCGCCTGAACCCTGAAACCGACGCAAAGCGTCGTCCCGGACCCCGATCCGACGCAAGGTGTCGTCCCGGACTCCGATCCGGGACCTCCCACATTTCGGAACCGACGCGAAGTGTCGTCCCGGACCCCGATCCGGGACCTCGCACATTCACGCCGGCACGGCCAATCTCACTTCCGCCCGAACCGTGCGAGGCCCCGGACAACCGCTTCGCGGTTTCCGGGGCGACATGGTGGCTGTTGATAGCCAGCCCCCACCCGGGCGCTTACAATACGTGGCTTGCTTGCAGCAACGGACGCCCGGTGGATTCTGCCCGCTTCGAACAACTCGCCCGCGAAGGCTACAACCGCATCCCGGTCTGGCGCTCGATTGCGGCCGACCTGGATACGCCGCTGTCGGTCTACCTGAAGCTGGCCGACGGGCCCAATGCCTTTTTGCTGGAATCGGTCGAAGGCGGCGAGAACTGGGGCCGCTATTCGATCATCGGCCTGCCGTGCCGCCGCGCCTGGCGCGCCACCGGCCGCACGCTGGAATCCCTGGAATACGGCCGCGTCATTGAACGCGCCGATGACGTCGACCCGCTCACCGAGATCGACGCCCTGGTCAATAGCCGCAAGGCCCCCGAGCTGGACGAACTGCCCGGCTTCGCCGGCGGCCTGGTCGGCTACTTCGGCTACGAGACCGTCGCCCACCTGGAGCCGAAGCTGGACTTCTCGGCCAAGCCCGACGAACTGGGCGTGCCCGAGATCCTGCTGCTGGAAGCCGACGAGCTGGCGGTGTTCGACAACCTGGCCGGCCGGCTCTACCTGATCGTCAACGCCGACCCGGAAGAACCCCGCGCCTGGGACAGCGCCCGCCGCCGCCTCGACCAGCTCACCCATCGCCTGCGCTGCGGCTCGCCGGGCTACCCGCCGCCGCTGGGCCTCGAAGCCCCGGGCGAGGACGACTTCCGCTTCGGCTTCGCCGAAAAGGATTTCAAGAACGCGGTCGCGCGCATCAAGCAATACATCCTCGACGGCGACACCATGCAGGTGGTGCTCTCCCAGCGCATGAGCGTAGACCTGGCCGCTCGCCCGCTCGACGTCTACCGGGCCTTGAGAAGCCTCAACCCCTCGCCCTACATGTACTTCTTCGATTTTCATGACGAGCGCGGCGACTTCCAGGTCGTCGGCTCCTCGCCGGAAGTGCTGGTGCGCGTGTCCGACCGCGAGGCCATGGTGCGGCCCATTGCGGGTACAAGGCCGCGCGGCAAGACGGCGGAAGAAGACCGCAAGCTCGAAGAAGAACTCAAGGCCGATCCCAAGGAACTGGCCGAGCACCTGATGCTGATTGATCTTGGCCGAAACGACATCGGCCGCATCGCGGCCACCGGCACGGTCGAGCTGACCGACCGCATGGTCATTGAGCGCTACTCGCACGTCATGCACCTGGTCTCGGAAGTCCACGGCCAGCTCGACACCGACATGAGCGCGATCGATGTGCTGCGCGCCACCTTCCCGGCCGGCACGCTCTCGGGCGCGCCGAAAGTGCGCGCGATGGAAATCCTCAACGAACTCGAGCCGGTGCGCCGCGGCGTCTACGCCGGCGCGGTCGGCCACCTGGACTGGCACGGCAACGCGGACCTGGCGATTGCCATCCGCACCGCGCTGGTCAAGGACCACACCCTGCACCTGCAGGCCGGCGCCGGCATCGTCGCCGACTCCGACCCGCAGGCCGAATGGGAAGAAACCATGAACAAGGGCCGCGCGCTGATCCGCGCGGTGGCCGAGGCCGGCGGAGGACTGCACCGATGAAGGTGCTGATGATCGACAACTACGACTCGTTCACCTACAACCTGGTGCAGTACCTGGGCGAGCTGGGCGCGGACGTGCACACCGTGCGCAACGACGCCATCGACATCGCCGGCATCCGCGAGATGAACCCGGACCGAATCGTGCTCTCGCCGGGCCCGTGCACGCCCAACGAGGCCGGCGTGTGCCTGGACGTGGTCAAGGAACTCGCCGGCGTGTACCCGATCCTGGGCGTGTGCCTGGGCCACCAGGCCATCGGCCAGGCCTTCGGCGGCGAGGTGGTGCGCGCAAGAGAGGTCATGCACGGCAAGGTCTCGCACATGCACCACACCGACCAGGGCGTGTTCACCGGCTTGGGCAATCCCTTCGAGGCAACGCGTTACCATTCGCTGATCGTCGCGCGAGAGTCCCTGCCGGACTGCCTGGAAGAGACCGCCTGGACCGAGCGGAAAGGCGAGCGCGACGAGATCATGGGCTTCAGGCACAAGGAACTGCCCGTCGAGGGCGTGCAGTTCCACCCCGAATCGATCCTCACGCGCCACGGCCACGAGCTGCTCAAGAACTTTCTGGACCAAAACCAATGAAGACAATTAAATGACCGCCATCAAGCAGGCCCTCAACGAACTGGCCGAAGGCCGCGACCTCGAAGGCGAGCTGATGCGATCGGCCATGCACGAGATCATGGCAGGCCAAGCCGACCCGGCCCAGGTCGGCGGCTTCCTGATGGCGCTGCGCGTCAAGGGCGAGACACCGGTCGAGATTGCCGCCGCCGCCGAGGTGATGCGCCAGGTCGCCCAACGCGTCGACATCGACCGCGAGGGCCTGACCGACATCGTCGGCACCGGCGGCGACGGCGCCTCGCTGTTCAACGTCTCCACCGCATCGGCCTTCGCCGCGGCCGCCGCCGGCGTGCGCGTGGCCAAGCACGGCAATCGCTCCGTCTCCAGCAAGTCGGGTGCCGCCGACGTGCTCGAAGCCGCCGGCTGCCGGCTCGACCTCACGCCCGAACAGGTTGCCATCCTCATCGACGAGCTGGGCGTGGGCTTCCTGTTCGCGCCGCAGCACCACACGGCCATGAAGCACGCCATCGGCCCGCGCAAGGCGCTGGGCTTGAGAACCCTGTTCAACCTGCTCGGCCCCCTGACCAACCCGGCCGCCGCGCCCAACCAGGTGCTGGGTGTGTATGCCCCGGAACTGGTCCTGCCCCTGGCCGAGGTGATGCACGCCCTGGGCAGCCGCCACGTGATCGTCGTCCACAGCCATGACGGCCTGGACGAAATCTCGATTGTCGAGCCCACCAAGGCCGCCGAACTGAAAGACGGCGAAATTCGCGAAATCGAAATCCAGCCCAACGACTACGGCATCAAGCACCACAGCCTGGCCGCCCTGCAGGTCGCAGATGCCAAGGAAAGCCTGTCCCTGGTCGAAGCCGCCCTGGGCGGCGAGCCGGGCCCGGCCGCCGACATGGTCGCGCTCAACGCCGGGGCGGCCATCTACGTCTCCGGCCGCGCCGAGAGCCTGGAAGAGGGCATCAAACAGGCCCAGGACATCCTGGCCACCGGCGTGGGCCTGGAACGCCTCAAGCAATACGCCAACCGGAGCTACGCCCTGTGAGCTCGGATATCCTCAAGTCCATCCTCGAAGCCAAGAAGCAGGAAGTCGAACGCCGCCGCTCCGACCGCCCGCTCGAAGAACTGAAAGCCATCGTCAAGGACCTGCCGCCGTGCCGCGACTTCGCCGGCGAACTCAAGACTCGCGCGGCCGCCACCCAGGACGCCGTCATCGCCGAGGTCAAGCGCGCCTCGCCCTCGGCCGGCATCATCCGCCCCGACTTCGACCCCGAAGCGATCGCCAAGAGCTACCAGGCCAGCGGGGCCACCTGCCTGTCGGTGCTCACCGACGAGGGCTTCTTCGGCGGCCAGTCCGCCTTCCTGGTCGAGGCAAGAGCCGCCTGCCGCCTGCCGGTGTTGAGAAAGGACTTCATCATCGACCCCTGGCAGGTCGTCGAGACCCGCGCCATCGGCGCCGACGCCCTACTGCTGATCGTCGCCGCGCTGAACGACGACCAGCTCGCCGAACTGTCCGAGCTGGGCAAGGAGCTGGGCCTGGCCGTGCTGGTGGAAGTGCATGATGAGGCCGAGATGGAGCGCGCACTCAAGGTGCCCGGGGACCTGGTGGGGATCAATAATCGGGATTTGCATCGGTTTGTCACCGACCTGGAGACTACGCTACGGTTGGCGCCGATGGTGCCGGGGGATCGGTTGGTGGTTTCGGAGAGTGGGATTCACACCCCGGAAGACATCAAGAAGCTCCAGGATGGAGGGATTGGGGCGTTTTTGATTGGGGAGGTGTTTATGAGAGAGAAAAACCCCGGTCAAGCGCTAGCGTCACTTGTAAGCTAGTGGCTGTCCAATTGCGGCTGCGAGCCTGATGCTGGACAAGGCGACTAATTCGCATGTTCAGGGTTACCAGCTAGACACGCTTGGAACTGTCTGGTAAATTAATTCTCGCAGGTGTATTTCGCCTGTTCGTTGTGCTCTTTTACAACATTAGTTGCAATTGCTCGAGGAAGCGACGCCTCATTCGTGAGGCGACCCCCTAGGGGTCATTACCGGGCCACATCGGGATCGAACGAAGTCCATGTCGCATGGATCATGTCGAACCGGCAGTTGTCTGGCGTAAAGACTAGGGACCTGCTTGCACTGGTCAAAAATGTCCTCGAACTCTGATTAATTTGGTCTGGCGCTAGATTGTGTCTAGCAATTCCCTTAACAAATTAAAAGGAGACTAATATATGAGTATTTTCATATTTGTTGTGACTAATGTTTCAGAGGGCAGCAGTGCTGCTGAGCGAGAGCGATGCAGGCTGGAAAAACGAGCCAGTGCAGGCAAGGATGAGTCATTGACCGGTCTTTCGGCTTTGGCTCGCCTGATTGCAAAGGAAATGAGGTTCTTGCTAATGCTGATCCTGCTTCTGATGTAATCGGTCCCTAGTTTTTTTGCAATATGTTTGTGTTGGCGGATCCCCAATGGCTTCATCGAAGGCATTCCTCAAACCGTATTACAGATACGATCCTATCGGCTCAAATGAAGCCCTAGCGCGAGTAATAGGCGTCCATCCAGGCCTTCTCGTAGATATCGCGCGTAAGTCCAATCACTCTTACACTAAATTTCAGATAGTCAGTAATAGCGGCAAGCTTCGCGACGTCTTTGAGCCAAAGTACTACCTGAAGGCTATTCAGAAACGCATAAACGCACATCTAATGGAAGGCGTCCAGTTTCCGCGCTATTTGATGGGCAGCATTAAGGATGTTCAGGCGCCCCGGGACTATGTATTAAATGCTACTCAACATGCAGGGTCTGCGACGCTGATTAAGGCAGACATAAGGAACTTCTACACTAATATCCGATCCCGAAGTGTGCTTAATGTATTTCGAAACTTTTTCCACTTTCCTGTCGATGTAGCAGAGCTCTTAACGGAGCTTACGACGCTGCATGATCGTGTTCCTCAGGGCGCATGCACTTCTTCATATTTGGCCAACTTGGTTTTCTTTAATGAGGAGTATTCTCTCGTATCGGACTTAAACTCCAGAGGTCTTTTGTATACGCGGCTCTTGGACGATATAACTATTTCGAGCTCCCGCCAACTGTGCAACCAGGATGCGACAGCCGCATTTACTAGAATTGCAGGCATGTGCAAGAAGCATGGCCTGCGGCTGAATAATAAGAAGAGTGCGGTGATCCATAACTCTGGTAAAGCAGCAGACTTTTCGGTTACCGGACTATGGGTTAAGCACCGAAAGGCCAAGATCCCGCGCAAAGAGCGCCGATATATTCGCCTCCTGGTCTATATATGCGAACAAGAGTTCAAAAAGGGGGCGGATACACAAGCATACTCTGATCTTTGGAATTCAGCATCTGGCAAAGTGGCGAAGTTGAAGAGGCTGAATCACGCCCAGGCATCTGCCTTGAGAAAGAGGTTGAGAGCCATTATGCCGGTCCTTAGTGTCGAGAATACTTCGAATCTTATTGGGGAAGTCGAATACCTGTGCGATGAACGATTTTCGTCAGGATCATATCGAATAGGACAGATTAACCGGATTAATAAAGCGCTATACCAACTTTCAATTCTAGGTAGAAGCAATCCGGGTCTCGCACAACGATTGCGGTCGAGGCTATACAATGCCAATGAGAACGTTCCAACTAAGCATGAATTTTGGAGGTCGTGATGACCGACGAAGAGCGAGAATTTGGGGTAGTTAAAGTGTTTGATGAACTTAAGGGCTTTGGCTTTGTGAGACGGAACAAGGGAAAAGATGTTTTCATCTTTTACGGGGATATTGACGGAGAGAATCGCATTTTAGGGGAGGGAGATTATGTCAGCTTCAATGTCGAAAAGACGCCCAAGGGCCCAAGGGGTAAGGCTATAAAAAAAGAGGGCTAACCGAATAGAGGAGCGATTCGCTGAAGATAAAGGGACCACTCGTCTAGAGATAATTCATGCAGTAGGGAAAGCCTATGAACGATTCACGCTTGGTTCTTATTTCGCTACTCCTTGGCATTATCGGTGGAATAGCTGGTGGCGCCGGATATCTAGCTGTCACATCGCCCAGTGGCCAGCAGGGTTGGAATCAGGTAGAGGAATGTGAGGCTCTGGCAAGAGAGCACGCAAGAGTCAAAAATGATGGCCTCGAGCACAAATTTGAGGAGGCCTATGCATACTGCCTCCAAGCCCACTTCCAACCAGCGAGATAATAACTATTAGGCAACCGCGCCAGCGCCATGCCCACAAGTCCAGGTGGAAACTAGGACATAGACGGATAACCAGGACACGCACGATTGTCCCGCCGAGCTCGGAGGGAATTGGTACCTGGAATCGGAACAACCTTGACTGGTAGGAAAGCTCCTACCAACGAACGCGGTATTCTCGTAAGTGCGCGTCGACCGCGGCGTAAAAAACCAGGACACCCACGATTCTTCAGAGTATTTTGACTCATGTCAGCGTTCAGAACGTCGGAAACCGCCTAGGACTGGGCTTGGGTTGCTAGGGAATGAGTTTTGCGCGGTGGTGTTGCTAGCAAATCAGCACACCTAAGATATTCGCGCTAAACAAAGCCAAAGTCACGACCTCTGCTAGGCCTTGAGATAAGCTCGCGCTTAATGGCATGATGGAGTTGCGGAAGGCTGGTGAGCATCCTGGTAATTTTGGTGATTATTGACTCGGTGGTCGAATGTTGGTCGTTTTTTGGTGCGAGCGGTCGATTGATTATGGATGCCATCTTATGGCTTCCGTGCCTATTTCTATAGCTTCGCAATGGGGGCAAACCTAGATGAGTCTTTCACTTGAGCTAATGAACAGCGTACTCCCGAGAGGTGTGCCGGCTTGGGAGCCAAGAAATCACGTTGAGGAACGTAGCATCGACAGGTTGAGGCGAATCGATGGGGGCGACGGGATTTTTAGTCGTTCCTATTATTGGCAGAAGCGACTTTCCTATCTTTTGCTTGAAGCAGATAGTTGGCTGTCAGACTCGCTGACAGCACTGGCGTATCCAGATATCTCGTTGGGTCTGTCGGTGGGTTTCGTTCCGGTCGATCGATCCTTTGCGTCGGAGGAGATTGTACAACAAGCAGCCCGAGGGACAAGGTACTTTTTTGGGGCCATTTTGTATGATCACCGGGCTAATGCTGATCCTTTTTTTAGTCGGGCGCTGAACCTTGGTACGATTGATGAGGCTTTCGAGGGTGTGCCCGCTGTGGGTGCGCCGGCCGTTGATATTCCCCACACCCCTGGTATTTCTGGGGCTTTAGGGACGTGTTGGGCCATTGAGAGAGGCGCCGACCGCGTTCCGGAGCACTTTATCACCGCAAAACATGCTGTTTCTGGTAAGGATAGGGGGCAGACCGTTGCGCTGAGCGGTGGAGGATACGGCTCATTGGTCGCCTATTGTGATGGCGCCGTAGACGCGGCGCTCATTAAGTCGTCACTTATCCCGCTTTCATATCGCCCTCTTCCGATTAATGCCGATCCAGTTATTGGCAGTGAAGTCGAGTTTGTTGACGCGAAGAGTCAGATTAAGGCCGGTAGGATTACGAATGTTTGGGTTTTTCCGGGGAACTCAGACGCATATGACGCCCACAGGATTCATTTTGACGTTGCTGGGTCGCATGGCGACAGCGGCGCCTTGGTCCGGGACGCGGCTAGTGGTCAGGCGGTTGGAATATATACGGGCTTAAAAAGAGTCGGGACCTTCAACTCGGGGATGGCGCAGGGCATCTGGCAGGCAACTGAACTTTTGGATGTAGACATTTACGATCTGGGTGTGTAGTGAGATGAGTGACAAGAAGGTATTCATAATTGAGGCGGCCTACCCAGCAGGTGAGTCTGGAATGAGCGCCAATGTTCCTGGCGAAGGGGGAGATTTGCATAGTGCATTTTCGGCCAGCAAAGCACTAAACAATGTTGGCAAGGAGGTTTCTGTTAGGAAGCTTACTGAGAGTTTTGAGAGCATTCGAAGCGCTCTTGACGGTCTTTTGGAAAAGGCAGAGCTGGCATCTAAAGAGTATTCGTTAGAAGAACTAGAAGTGTCTCTAGCTTTTTCGGCCGACGGTAGTATCGGGTTTGTCTCTGGCTCCGCTGAAGCCGGCATCGTTCTCAAATTTACGCGTAGCAAAAAGACGAAAAACCAGGACACCCACGAAATTTCTGGCTGAATGGCCAAAAACCAGGACGCCCACGATCTTCCTGGCTAAATCATCCTCTCCGTGAATTGCGGGACATCGGAATCTGCTGAGAATGAGCCCGAAGTGGACGCGACTTGGGGTGTCCACCGATGTGCCGGCCGTCTGGGGCCGATTTTGAGCACGGGCTGGGGTCCGGTCTATGCCGTTCAACCGGCAGCCCAGGTCAGGATGGGGTTACCAAGGTATTGGCTGTGCTCGTAGCTTCTTAAGCGCGAACTCTCCAGAAACGCCTTTCATCCATCGCTGACCCAGGTCGGCGGCCTTGAGCATGAGCGCCTCGCCTGAGCCAATCGCCCGGTAGTAGCGACTCTCGGTACCTTGAACGCGCCGCATCCACTCGCGGGGATGGTTGGCGACGCTCCATAGCCCCTCGGGCGGTGCTTCCTCGGCAGCGGAAAGCTTGCCGCGCTTTTTAGGGTGGGCCTGGAGGCCGGTCCAGCGGACCAGTTCGATGTAGCTGGATTCCGTGAGCTCGGCCAGGGCGTCAACATCCAGACCGGCAACAGGCTTGAGCGCCTGCTCCTGAGAAAAGCCGCCAATTGCCTTTTCAATTGCGGTTCGGGTCGATTCGATTCGGTATCGCAAGGAGGTATGTTCGGAGTCACGAAGCGTCTCGCACATGCCGGCACGGACCGGATTGAGATCCACGTAGGCCATGCAGGACAACACAGAATCCAGGACACCCACGATTCCTTCTCGGAAATCGGCGAGAATCCATATCGAGAGCCGGCATACCCATGATTTGTAGGAAATCTCCTACAATGGGGCGGGATTACCAAGGTATTGGCTGTTCTCGTAGCTTCTTGAGCGCGAATTCCCCGGAAACGCCTTTCATCCACGCATGACGGCATTCCGCACTCGCTTACTGCGCGTGTCGCGCAAACCGCAACTGCTCCATTGCCTATGCTGCTGGCCCAGGTCGGCGGTCTTCAGCATCAACGCCTCGGCGGAGCCGATTGCTCAGTAGTAGCGTCTTCCGGAATGGAAGAAGCCGGGCTCCGGGTTGTAAGAGTATTCCTACAGAAAAGCGGGACATCTCGTGACTCGCCTGGCGAAGGATCTGATGGCATGATCCCGGCGAGTCAGTGGCAGGATTGTCATTATGAACCAAAAATGGTACATTTCTTCCATAGCGTCTGAAGATGCACCTTGAGGTTGTCTTCTATCGGACTGCTGCCGGCAGGGAGCCGGTGCGGGAATGGCTCAAGAGCCTACCCAGGGAGGATCGCCGACGACATCGAACTGGCCCGTTCGCGCAAGGCGGAATTGGAGCACTGAAATGAATAAACATGTTGGAAGCCATCTTGACGATTTCCTCGAAGAGGAAGACCTGTTGGCCGAGGCCGAAGCTGCAGCCACCAAGCGGGTAATCGCCTGGCAGATCGAAAAAATGATGCGTAGCGAAGGCCTGAGAAAATCGGAAATGGCCCGGCGCATGGGCACGAGCCGATCGGCATTGGATCGGCTTCTCGATCCTTCCAACCCCTCTGTTACCCTCCTGACGCTCGAACGCGCAGCTCGGGCGTTGGGCAAGAAAGTGCGCGTGGAACTGGCCGCCTGATTAGGGAGCACCGGGAAATTGCTTCGATCCTGAAAGCCTGAACCGCCTCGGTTTTACCGGAGACTCCATCATTTGAGAGGATGGAGCCATGAACGAAAAGAAGAGATACGGCCCGGAAGTCCGGGAACGAGCCATTAGGATGCTGCGCGAGCAGCGCCATTCATTCAAGCATAAGAACTAGAAGTGATCTCAAAGTGTAGCGAGCGGGTGGCTGACAGTGGCCGCCGGAGGGTAGGCGGAAAGCCGCCTCCGGTGCGCTGCCTACGCTGCCGGACGCCGTCAGCCGAACGCGCAGTAATTTTGAGATGGTTCTAAACGGGGGCAAGGCATGTCGAGATTGACCGACCTGCTGCGACAGGTCGAAGGCAAGGATGAGCAGCTTGCCGGCGATTTGCGGCGGGAATTCGAGGTTTTGAGCAAGCGCCGGGCCTTCGGGCTGAATTTCGAGAGGCATATGCCGGAGACGGTGGAGCTGCCGGGGCGGCCGGTGCGGCGGGGCGACAAGGTGCGTTTTCTGCCGGAACGCGGCGCGGACGGCAAGGACCTGGACCGGGGATTGTGGACAGTGGCCAGGGTGCGGCGGGAGAAGAAAGCCCGCATCGCCGAACTGGTTCGCAAGGTTGGCGAAGACGATGAAACCGAAGCCGCCGAGCGCGACTGCGAGGATCTGGTCGTGGTCGCCGAATTCCGCGACCCGATCTACCCCGGCCTGAAATCGACCGGCACGATCGAGCGCGGTGGCGACAAGCCCTTCCACACCGTCATCAATTCCGAAAACTACCACGCCCTGCAGGCGCTGCTTTACACCCACGAGGGCAAGGTCGACGCGATCTATATCGACCCGCCCTACAACACCGGCGCCAAGGATTGGAAATACAACAACGACTACGTCGACGGCGAGGACGCCTACCGCCATTCCAAGTGGCTGGCGATGATGGAGCGGCGGCTGAAACTAGCCAAGCGGCTGCTGAAGGAGGATGGCATCATAATGGTAACCATAGATGAACACGAAGTTCATCGGCTTGGTGTTTTGATGAGTCAAATCTTCCCAGATTTCACGCAACAAATGGCAACTGTCGTCATTAATCCAAAAGGTGTTACGCAGGGATACTTATCAAGAGTCGAAGAATACATACAATTCGCATACTCCAAGTCTTCTGAAATATTCTTCGGATCAGATGACCTTTTGACTAACAGGGGCTCCGAAACGGGGGCTGATGGTATTTCCCGGCCAAGGTGGAAAGGACTACTTCGCTCCGGAGATGACGCGGCTCGTTCCGACAGAGAACAAATGTGCCTCTGTTGAATTTTGAGTGGGTATCATCGCTCCGGACCCCTGATTGGAGCCGGAGTGATGAGCGCCCAGATTTTCGAAGCCGCCCTTGGCCTGACG